>CALGBY010000107.1 GCA_937886445.1 uncultured Clostridia bacterium
CCGGTGGAAACGGCCATGGCACCGTAGAAATATTCCCACATCCTGTCCACGGAATACATGGTGATGTTTGCCGCGGGACGGTGCTTCAGCAGCTCGACCTTGTCGGGCTGTTTTTCTTCTTCAAAATACGCGATGGCATCCTCGCGGGACCACTGCTTCCGTACAAACGGAAGATCCTGCTCGGTGATCCTGCGCATTTCGTTCTCGATCCGGACGATGTCCTGACGGTGCAGATCGATTCCGGGAAGACGGACGAAGACGCCGTATCCGACGGAGTATTCGATCCGGACCTGGGCAAACGGATACAGATGCTTCAGGGCCAGAAGCATGACAAAACGCAGGGAACGCTCGTAAATGCGGCGTCCCTCATCATCGGCGAGAGTCAGGGGAGAAAGACTGCAGTCGGACCGGACCGGATCATTGAGCTCGATCACGATCCCGCCGCTCATGGCGGCAAGAGTCCCTTCGGGCAGGGCGTCCAGCTTCTGCAGACAGACACGGACTGTGGTGCCTTCGGGTAATGTCACTGATTTGTCTTTGTGGCGGATCAGCATGAAATGACCTCCTTTATTTGATTGTGAACGCACATGATGAACTGAATGAAAAGTGAATGATGGACTGTCGGGATCAGTCGTCGAAGGGCATGCTGCTTCTTTCGGCGTTCATGACTTCTTCGTCCGGATCCGGGAGACAGCCGTATTCCTCCAGATAACGGGCATTCTTTTCTTCCATCTGGAGGGCTTTGGTGTGTACATAGGCGACATTGGAGGGGGTCGCGGAACTGCAGGAGCGGTACATCAGTTTCATACCGTCATCGGAAGGCCTGAAATGCAGCCGGATCAGCAGCTTTCCGTGATGATCGCATTTCGCGATCCCGAGATATTTGCCGGGACACTGCTTGACATAGGTCCCGTCCAGAACGGCGGAACGCCCGCAACGGGGACAGACCGGCTGGAGCGCGGAGGGGGAGGCGAGGGCTTCGGCAACCGTGGTGAAAGCTTCCCCGGGCGTCTTTTCCTTATTGTGCCGGGCACTGTGAGTCAGCTTTTTGGGCGTCTGACCGTATTCAAGAACGGCTTTGGGATCGGGAAGCGCCTGAAAGACCTTTGCGGTATACCACGCATCATGAAGCGCGTTATGGAAGGGACGGTCCTCATCCGGTTCGATCTCAAGCATTTCCATGGCGGTCTTCAGTCCCTTACGGTCCCGGCATTTGTGAACATCACTGAAGAGACGCTGAATATCGTACATGGAGGCCAGCGCCGTCTCACAACGGAAGAAATCCAGATTCTGCTGCAGCACGCTGACATCGTCGCACCCCCAGGTCAGGAGGACATAATCCTCACCGCACCATTCGGCGAAGCGGGCCATTGCCTCGTTGAACGCGGGCGCGCCGGCGAGCTCTTCCGGTCCGAGACCGGTCATGCGGCGGATCCGGGGATGGATCCGGATGTAGACGGACGGCGCGATCGGGATGGATACGGAATCCACAATCTCCAGGTCCTCATTCAGTTTGACCGCTCCGACCTGGATCATTTCAAATATCAGCTGATCGCCCACTTCCCTGAAGGTGCTGCTCTGCCAGGACATGGGCTGGTTCCATTCAAAATCGACAACAACATAGTGCATGGGGATTCAAAGACTCCTTATCGTCAGGCGGATCATTCCGCTGCGTAATGACCGGCCAGCGCGCCGGTTGAGAAGGCAATCTGCAGGTTATAGCCGCCGGTACGCGCGTCGATATCCAGCACCTCACCGGCAAAATACAGTCCCTTTACCGTTTTGCATTCCATTGTGGAGGGCGTGATCCCGCGAAGATCCACACCGCCTCTGGTCACGATCGCCTCCCCGAACGAGCGGAGCGACAGCGGCGTGAGGGGAATGCCCTTCAGATGCCCCGCGATCCTTTCACGCACGCCCGTGCCCGTCTGGGCACAGCGGAGCGCGGTATCCACGCCCGAGATCTCGGCATACAGGTCCGCCATCTGCCCCGGCAGCAGTCCCTTCAGCACCCGCTTCAGGCTACCGGCGCTGTTTTCAAGAAGATCCCTGTTCAGGCGGCTCAGCAGCTGCTCCGCGGAAAGCGCCGGCTTCATGTCGATCTCAAGCCTTACATCCTCAAGATCGCTTCCCGCCAGTGTGGCGGAAAGATCCAGCACCAGCGGCCCGGAGATCCCGAAATGCGTGAACAGCATCTCGCCCTGCTGCACAAACAGCTTTTTCTTCCCTCTGAACGCGGAAAGCGCCACATTCTTCAGGCTCAGCCCCGAAAGCCGGGACGGCCATTTTTCCCGCGTTTCGATACCCGTCAGCGAGGGAAAGCGCTCCGTTACCGCAAGCCCGCATTCCCCGGCGAACAGATACCCGTCCCCCGTGGAACCGGTGGAGGGATAGGACAGCCCGCCGGTACACACGATCACCTTATCCGAAAACAGTGTTCTGCCGTCCGCAAGCTCAACACCCTTCACGCGCCCGTCTTCCGCGAGCACATGCCGCACCCCGGTGTTCAGGCAGATCCTGCCCCCGGCGCGTTTCACCCCTGCCTCCAGCGCGCGGGTCACATCGCTGGCCTTATCCGAGACCGGGAACACGCGCCGCCCGCGCTCCGTTTTGACGGGGCAGCCGAGGCGTTCCAGCGTATCCATCATATCCTGCGGTGTAAAGGCAGTGAGCGCGCTGTACAGAAAGCGCGGATTGCGCATCACTTCCTTCAAAAAGGTCTCAGTATCCGGGCAGTTGTTGGTCACATTGCAGCGGCCCTTGCCGGTGATGTAAAGCTTTTTGCCCGTTTTTTCGTTTTTCTCAAGCAGCAGCGTTTCCGCTCCGGCTTCCGCGGCGGAAAGGGCCGCCATCAATCCGGCGGCACCGCCGCCGATCACTGTCACTCTGCTCATTTTTTCCTTTCGGCGTACGCCTGCACGCCGTCCGTCTGTTCCGTCAGCGGACATTTTTCCCGCCCTCCGGTAATGAGCTTTACAGCTCATAGTTTATAACTAATAACTTATAGTTATTAACTGATAATCCGCCCGAAGAGGCACCGATGGGGTGTTTGGAAATGGCCCGCCCTCCGGATGATGCACCGATGTCTGTATAAGATGTATCCCGCCGTTTTGCTCCCGTACGGCGCTATTATGCCGTTTACGGGATCGTATGCAGGCAGGGCACGGCCTGCCTGCTTTAGGCTTCCGCTCCGTCTCCGCACACAGCCCGCATCAGCTGATCACCGTTCTCATTCGAGAGCGATGTGATCAGCGTGGCGCAGGGAATGCCGCGGCGCACCAGATACAGGTCGCTTCCCTCTTCCGCTTCCTCGATGTGTTCCTCGCTCGACAGCCAGAAATACCTTTCCCCGCGGGGGTCCAGCCGCGTCTCGTATTCATCGATGTAATAGGTCCTGCTCTGGGGGCAGACGCGCATGGGCTGCCAGGTCTCGGGATCTCCCTCCGGGTAATTGAGGTTCAGCACCGCCATACGCGGGAAGGAATACCGCGCCGCCTTTTCGATGATGAGCACCGCGTTTTCCGCCGCGGCCCGCAGCGCCTCCGGGGAGCTGCCTTTTTCGATGCTGACCGCCGCCGCGGGGATATACTGCATAGCCGCCTCCCGGGCCGCCGAAAAGGTGCCGGAATAGTAGACGCCGCTGCCCACATTTTCCCCGTTATTGATGCCGGACAGGCAGAAATCGAATTTCACATTGTCAAACAGCGGGCCCGCGATGCGCACACAGTCGCACGGGGTGCCCTGCACGGCGTAAGCGGCCTGCGCCCCCCCGATCTCCCTTTTGCGGGTACATACAGGCCCTGTAAGGGTGATATGCTGTGAATTGGCGCTGCATTGATCCGCCGGAGCGCTGATGTACACAAGGTGGCCGCGTCGGACAGCCGCGTCGGACAGCGCGCGAAGCCCGACAGAATCGATCCCGTCATCGTTTGTAAGCAGTATACGCATTCTTTCCTCCGTTTGTTTCAGGGCAATACCGATCCGTCAGGCAAACCGATCGGATCAGTGCCCTCCTCAGGTCCGTTTTTTCTTTTTTTGCTTTCTCGCGACACGCCGTTCCCTGATCCCGGTCAGCACACGGTTGATCGTGATCAGCGTTACGGCGCTCACCGTTATCGCGAGCGCGATGGCAAGGATGCCCACCAGCGTATCAGTGCCCGTTTCGGCACAAAGCCGGTACTTGCCCTGCGCGAGGTACAGCATCGTGCGGTACAGCCCCAGCCCCGGCACCAGCGGGATCACACCTGGGGTGATCAGCATGGTGGCAGGGCAGCGCAGCAGGCGGGCAAGCAGCTCGCCCATCAGGCCGATCAGCAGCGCCGCGCTGAAATACGCCACCGCGTCCTCGCCCATGAAAAGATACAGCGTGTAGCCCGCGGTACCGAGCAGGCCCGTCATCAGCAGGGTGCGCCCCGGCTGATCAAACAGCATGCCGAACATCACGGTGGCGATCAGGCACCCGGCAAGGCGGACCGGCAGCAGCGTGACCGGCGCGGGAGCGTCGGGCAGCTGGCCCGGCCACATCCTGATCATGATGGCGGCTCCGGCGCCCAGCAGCACAGCCGTGAGCAGGGCCTCCAGCATCCTCGCGCCGCCGGATACCAGGTCTCCCCGGATGGTATCACGGATGGCGGAGGTGAGCATCAGCCCCGGCACAAGCGGCATCAGCGCGCCGGAAATGACCGCTTCCGTACAAAGCTCCGGGCAGAAAAGCGATACGAGCAATGCCTCCAGCGTGATCAGAAAGCTCATCAGCATGGAGACCGGCGGCCCGGGAAGGTGATGCACATCGGAAAACTGGAGCATCAGACGGCACACGGTACCGCAGAAAAACGCGGCGAGAAATTCCTTCCATCCGCCGCCGAACATTACGCAGAAAAACGCGCTGGAAAGGGCGCAGGCGGCGATCAGCAGCAGCCGGTTGGGCGCTTTGCGGTGCTCTATTTCCTTCAGGATCCTGAGCGCCTCCTCAGGGCCCGTTTTGCCCTCGCTCACGCTTCTTGATACCGAGTTGCAGGCGTGAAGGCGTGCAAGATCGGTGCAGCGGGCGCGGATGCGTATGATCCTCGTAACGGTCTGCTCTCCCGTTCCGGCGGTAAGCATCACGCCGGTGGGCATCGCGAACACCTCCGCCCTTTCAATGCCGAAGCCGCGGAACATATATTCCGCCGTTTCCTCGGCGCGGTAGGTCTCGCTTCCGCTTTCAAGCAGCAGCCGCACATTGAGGCACACTGCCTCCATACACAGAGCCGTTCTGTCCATCCGTTTTCTCCTTAGGATCTCTGCTTCGGGAAGGTGCCGTAAGCGCAGAACATCCCATATACATTATATCAGAATCGTACGATTAGGGCAATACCGCACAAATGAGTTAGTACGATGGCGAGTGAATTTTTCAACAGATTCGCTTGCAGAAATTGAAGGTTTACTGAATGTAAATCGAAATTTCTGCAAGATGAAGATGTTGGAAAAGACACCGTTCAGCGTGCTGACGAATTGTGCGGTATTGCCTTAGGACAATTGAAATTTACACGGTTTCCCGTTTGAAATTTGCGTGATTACCTATTATAATTAAAAAAGCGCGTACAGCCCGCGTTCCGCCCTCCGAAAATCACGGACAGGGCGCTCCGGAAGAGCACGGAGGGAGGTTTTTATGGAATACAGCATCGACGGCATCTCCTTTGAAGCGGAGCTTCTCCCCGATATGAGCTTCCTTTCCGCCTACGGAAGGGTGTTTTCGGTATACGCGACCTCGGTATCCGGTCTTCTTCATTTCGGCACGGAGGGGCCGTTCGGCAGGCTGTATATCCGTTTTGCCGGCGCGAAAACGCAAAACGCCACCTGCACGCCGGAGGCGGCCGTACGGCGGCTTGAGCGCAGCGTGCCGCTCTACGCGAGGCAGCATCCCGCTCTGCCGGTGCTGCTCTCCCATGGCCCGGTATCCGGCGGCTATGCCCTCATCTTCCGCTGGGAGGAGGGGCAGCCGCTGCGCACCCGGCCTGACGGCACACAGGATACGAGAAGCCGCTTTCAGTACCTGCCGCTGGAAACGCAGCTCCGCATGGCGGACAGCGTGTTTGACCTGCATGCCGCGTATGAAAGCGAGGGGCTGCTCCCGGACGGCTTTTCGGACGCGCATGTGCTGACCGACCCCGCCGCCGGGCGCTGCACGGTATGCGGGGTGGAGCGTTATGTGCCCTATCCCTTCCGGAACACACGGGGAAGGATGGCCGGAGAGGCGGATTTTCTTTCTCCCGAGGAATTTGACCGGGACGCGCTCATCACGCCGCGCGCAGGCGTATACAGGATGGGACGGCTTGCGTTTTCGTTCTTCGGAAAGCGGTTTTCCACCCGCAGGGAGGACTGGACAGCCCCTCCCGTGCTCTATGACATCGCCGAAAAGGCCGCGCGCAGAGAGCAGGGGGAAAGGTATGAGAACATCGCGTCCTTTCTGGCCGCGTGGAGACAGGCGCTCAGAGAGATATGGATCAGGTAAATGATTGACAAAAACGGGTTATAGTGGCACAATGTTGTGATGGCGGGGCATACGCGCAGGCGGAAATGCTGCCGCGTAAAGCATGAACACGGAGGGTGTACTATGAAGTTTCAGGAGCTTTCTCCCAAGCCGGATTTTTCCGAGATCCAGCCGGAAGTGCTGAAGTTCTGGAAGGAAGACAAAACCTTCGAAAAATCGGTAAAGCAGCCCACGGGCGGTGAGGTGGTATTCTACGACGGGCCTCCGTTCCCCACCGGAAAGCCGCACCACGGCACGGTGCTCGTATCCTTCATCAAGGATATGATCTCCCGCTACTGGACAATGAAAAATTTCAGCGTTCCCCGCGTATGGGGATGGGACTGCCACGGCCTTCCCATCGAAAACCAGGCGGAAGCGCTGATGGGCATAGAAGATAAAAACGAGATCGAGCGCAGCATCGGTATCGACCGCTTCAACGAAAAGTGCTACGAGATCGTAAGCAACAACAACGACGCCTGGCGCGAGTATGTTGAGCAGATGGCCCGCTGGGTGGATTATGACGGCGCTTATAAGACCATGAACAAGGATTTCATGGAGAGCGTGATGTGGGCGTTCAAGACCTGCTATGAAAAGGGCCTCATCTACCGCGATTACCGCGTAACGCCGTACTGCACCCACTGCGAGACCTCCCTGTCCATTTCTGACACCAGAGAATCCGATTCGACGCGTCCCCGTCAGGACCGCTGGATCGCCGTAAAGTTCAGGACCCAGCTTACAGAGGAAGGCCTGCCGGTATACCTGCTGGCCTGGACCACCACGCCCTGGACCCTGCCCTCCAACCTGTGTCTGGCTGTGGGCAAAACGCTGAACTACGCTTTCGTAAAGGTGGACGGGCAGATCTATGTGGCCTGCAAAGACACGCTGAAGAATTTCCCCAAGGTGTTCGGCGAAAAGCCCGAGATCGTAAAGACCGTAAAGGGTGAGGAGCTGCTCGGAACAGAGTATGAGCCCATCTTCCCCTACTTTGCCGACCGCAAAAAGGACGGCGCCTTCCGTGTGGTGGCGGCGGACTATGTGGGCAGCGATGAGGGCGTAGGCATCGTACACACCGCGCCCGCCTTCGGCGAGGATGACTACTGGACCTGCAAGAACAACGGGATCCCGCTTGTAAACCCCGTGGACAGCAAGGGCCGCTTCACCGAGGAGGTAACGGACTTCTATCCCCTGCAGGAGGATAAGAATGTCATCGAGATGAACCCCATCGTGATCCGCTTCCTGTATGAACACGGCAAGGCCGTGGCGGACGGCACCATCGTGCATAACTATCCCCACTGCTGGCGCTGCAAGCGCCCCCTCATCTACAAGGCGATGGACGCCTACTATTTCAACATCGGCAAGATCAAGGACCGCCTTGTTGAAAACAACGAAAAGGTGACCTGGCTGCCCGAGACCGTCAAGCACGGCCGTTTCGGCAACTGGCTTGCCGGCGCGAGAGACTGGAACATTTCCCGCAACCGCTACTGGAGCACGCCCATTCCCATCTGGACCTGCCCGGACTGCGGCAAAAAGGTGGTGCTGGGCAGCATCGACGAGATCGAAAAGATGAGCGGCGTGCGTCCCGACAACCTGCACCGCCAGTATATGGATAAGATCACCTTCCCCTGCCCGGACTGCGGAAAGACCATGACCCGCGTGCCCGAGGTGCTGGACTGCTGGTTTGAAAGCGGCAGCGTTCCCTTCGCGAGCAAGCACTATCCCTTTGAAAACAAGGACTGGTTTGAAAACCATTTCCCGTCCGATTTCGTGGTGGAGTACACCGGGCAGATCCGCTGCTGGTTCTACTATCTGCATGTTCTGGCCACCGCGCTGTTTGACCGTCCCGCGTTCAAGACCTGCGTGGTGCACGGCACCATCCTTGCCAAGGACGGCAAAAAGCTTTCCAAATCCAGCCACAACTATACCGACCCCATGGAGCTGATGAAGTCCTACGGCACGGACGCCTTCCGCCTGTACCTGTACCAGTCCGCCGCCATGCTGATCGGCGATCTGTCGTTTGATGAGAGCGGCATTCTGGACGCCTTCCAGAAGATCATCCTGCCTTACTGGAACGCCTGCAACTTCTTCATTTCCTACGCCAATATTGATTCCTTCGAGCCGGACGGACAGCCCCCGAAGAGCGATAATCAGTTGGACAAGTGGATCCTCGCGAAGCTTTACACCACCCGCGAGCAGATCACCGAAAACATGGACGGCTATCAGGTGAACCGCTATGTGGAGCACCTGCAGTCTCTGGTGGACGGGCTGACCAACTGGTATATCCGCCGCTCCAGGAGAAGGTTCTGGGCGCCGGGCTTTGATGAAGACAAGAAGAACGCCTATTCCACGCTTTACTATGTGCTGGTAAAAATGACGCAGCTGTTCGCGCCGGTCGCCCCCATCGTGAGCGAAAAGATCTACCGCATACTGACAAACGAGGAATCCGTGCATCTTTCCGCCTGGCCCGTGATCCCCGCCGAATTCAGGAATGACGGCCTGGTGGAGGAGATCGAAAAGGTGCAGGAGATCATCACGCTGGCCCGTTCCATCCGCGCGAAGAACCGCGTAAAGAACCGTCAGCCCCTGCGTCTGCTCGAGATCGCCCTGGCTGATGAAGGCATGACGAAGGCAATGACCGCCTTCGCGGATGTGATCGGCGAGGAACTGAATGTAAAGAATGTCAAGTTCCTTGACAACGCGGACGAGATCGCCACCGTGCAGTGCGATCCCAACTTCAACGAGATCCGCGCCCGTTACCCGGATAAGATCCCCATGATCATCAAGGCGGTCAAATCCGGCAAGTTCACCATCGCCGAGGACGGCGTAAAGCTTGAGATCAACGGCAGTGAGGAGACCCTCGCGAGCGAGATCCTGCTCATCAAGTACAATGCCAAGCCCGGCATGTTTGTCGCGAGCGGCAACGGCACCGTGGTTTCGCTGGATCTGACCGTGGATGAGGAGCTGAAAAAGGAAGGCCTGGCCCGCGAGATCGTGCGCAACATCCAGGACGCGCGCAAATCCTCGGGCTGCGAGATCCAGGACCGCATCGTGCTGGATGTAACGGAAGGCGCTCTCCCGGAGGGCTATGCGGATTATATCCTGCGTGAAACGCTGGGGCAGGAAGGCACTGTCGCCTCCCCCATCGCCACCGTGTCCATCGACGACGACGAGGCAAAGATCATCATCGCCATCTGCAAGGCATAAGAATACACCGTTTTCGCGGGGCGGGCCGAAGCTTCGGCCCGCCCCGCTTTTTTCATCGCTGCCCGTTCCGATGCGTTCCCGGCCGTTTGAACATGCATAAATATTCATCTTCATCGTGTATCGGGAAAAAATACGCCCATATATTGCATACGGCGTGCTTCGCAGCCGGTCTCTTTATGCATCCTGTCTCCCCGTCCGTCTCTCTCCGGGGGCATAGGGAATGCTTTGCCGCCATCCGGGACGCGTACCGGAAAGCAGGGAGCGGGGAACACTTTCTGCTGTTTCCTGCCGGCTGCGCGGCGGGAAGCAGAAAAAAATTTGTTTTCATAGTGCATTTTTGCCCTGTTCGCTATTGCCTATCCGGGCAAAATAATGTATAATTATTCACAATTCACCGGTACGGTGGATGAATTCAGATTCGGAGGGTAACAAAATGAAGCGTGCAATGGCTTATATCTTCGCTCTCGTTCTCGTTTTTGCCTGTGTCGTTTCCGCCAGCGCGGAAGACAGTTTTACCGTCGGTATGATCGGCCCCCTGACCGGCCCCTACGCCATCTACGGCGAAGCCGCTGTGAACGGCGCCAAGATCGCCGCTGAAGAGATCAACGCCCTGGGCGGCATCCAGTTCGAGATCATCGCCAAGGACGATGAAGGCTCCGGCGAAAAGGGCATCAATGCCTATAACATCATTCTGGATAACGGCGCCGTGTGCATTCTGGGCACCGTGACCAGCGGCTCCTGCGACGCCGTGGCCACCGTAGCCAATGAAGACCGCGTGTTCATGCTCACCCCCACCGCTTCCGGTGACTATGTTATCGAAGACCGCGACAATGTGTTCCAGGTGTGCTTCAAGGATTCCAACCAGGGTGAAGCCTCTGCTCAGTACATCTTCGACAACGCGCTGGGCACCAAGGTAGGCATCATCTACAACAACTCTCTGGACTATTCTCTGGGCATCCGCAAGACTTTCAAGGCCAAGGCCGATGAGCTGGGCCTGGAGATCGTTGCCGAATCCTCCTTCTCCGATGACCAGAACGCCGATTTCTCCGCCCAGATCACCGCGATGAAGGAAGCGGGCGCCGATATCGTGTTCCTGCCCATCTATTACACCCCCGCTGCGATGATCCTCACCCAGTCCAACCAGGTGGGCTACGATCCCATCTTCTTCGGTGTGGACGGTATGGACGGCATCCTGGCGATGGAAGGCTTTGACAAGACTCTGGCCGAGGGCGTTATGCTGCTGGTTCCCTTCTCCGCGGACAGCGCCGATGAAAATGTTCAGTCCTTCGTTTCCAAGTATGTAGCGCTCTACGGCGAGACCCCCAACCAGTTCGCCGCCGACGGTTATGACGGAATGTATGCTCTGTACGAGGCCTTCAACCGCAGCGGTCTGGAATACGGCACTGCCGCCGAAGAAGCCTGCGATATCCTGATCGAGACCTTCCAGGCTGATGACTTTGAGATCACCGGCGTAACCGGCATCATGAGCTGGGACGAGACCGGCGCCGTGACCAAGACTCCTCTGGCCGTGGTCATCAAGGACGGCGTCTACGTACTCTACACCAAGTAAGTTAACCACATTCAGCGGCTTTTCACGCTGAAAAAGCAAAGGTAATCACCGGCGGGCACCCGCCTGCCGGTGATTACCTTTTTGCAGGTTTTTCCGGTATCTTTATTTTTCCGCGTAAAGGAGCAAAACAATGGTTTCCTTCCTCTCTTACTTTGTCAACGCGATCAGCCTGGGCAGCGTATACGCGCTTATCGCCCTTGGCTATTCCATGGTGTACGGCATTGCCAAGATGCTGAATTTCGCCCACGGCGATATCATCATGATCGGCGGCTACATTTCCTTCTGCATCCTTCAGTACCTGGAATGGCCCTTCTGGGCGGCGATCCTGGGCGCGATCCTCACCTGCACCGTGCTGGGCGTCACGATCGAGCGCATCGCGTACAAGCCGCTGCGCGCCGCCACTTCCCTCGCGGTGCTGATCACGGCCATCGGTATGAGTTATATCCTGCAGAACGGCGCGCAGCTGATCTGGTCCTCCAACCCGAAGGTATTCGCGGATAATTTCTCCGCGCTGGATTTCACGCTGTTTGACGGCGAACTCAAGATCTCCGGCGCCGTGGCCGTGACGGTCATCACCAACATAGTCATCATGGTGCTGCTCACGCTTTTCACCGCGAAGACCAGAATGGGCAAAGCCATGCGCTGCGTAAGCGAGGATAAGGGAGCCGCCCAGCTGATGGGCATCAATGTCAACATGACCATTTCCGTCACCTTCGCGATCGGCTCCGCTCTGGCCGCGATAGCCGGTATCCTGTACTGCTCCCGTTACGGCAAGCTGAACCCCACCACCGGCGCAATGCCCGGTATCAAGGCCTTTACCGCGGCGGTACTGGGTGGCATCGGCTCCATTCCCGGCGCGTTTATCGGCGGCATGCTGCTGGGCCTGATCGAGATCATCGGCAATGTGATCGCGCCTGAGCTCTGCGACGCGCTGGTTTTCTCCGTGCTGATCATCATGATGATGTTCAAGCCCACAGGCCTGCTCGGCAAAAAGCTGAGCGAGAAAGTGTAAGGTGAACGGCATGAAGAAAAAGACTTTCATCAACAACCTCATCACTTTCCTGATCGTGATCGCCGCCTTTGTGATAGCGGAGATCATGATGAACAACGGCAGCATGTCCCGCTCTCTGAAGGGGCAGCTGGTACCCATCTGTGTTTACATCGTACTGGCGCTTTCTCTGAACCTCACGGTAGGCATTTCGGGTGAACTGTCGCTGGGCCACGCCGCTTTCATGTGCATCGGCGCCTTTACAGGCGCGTTTGTCTACGCGATCGTTACCGGCATGGCCACCATGACCAAGAACCCGCCCGTCAGCCCGGTGCTTTCGCTCATTATTCCGATGCTTGCCGGCGGCATCGTAGCCGGCCTGTTCGGTTTCCTGATCGGCATTCCGGTGCTGCGTCTGCGCGGAGACTATCTGGCCATTGTCACCCTCGCTTTCGGCGAGATCATCCGCAACCTGCTCAAATTTGTCTATGTCAGCATGGATAAGGATACGGGGCACCTGTTCTTTGCCTTCTCTTCCGAAACGGAACTGGCCGGCAAGGAGATCCTTTCCGGCGCGAACGGTACCATCGTGAAAAACATGGTCAGCGTGGATACCCGCTTCGCGGTGGGCTTCGGGCTGATCATCTTCACCCTGTTCATCGTGCTCAATCTGGTCAACTCCCGCACGGGCCGTGCCATCATGGCCACCCGCGATAACCGCATCGCTGCGGAAAGCGTAGGCATCAATGTAACACAGTATAAGATGATCGCCTTCGTGATCAGCGCTGCTCTGGCCGGTATGGCAGGCGCGCTGTACGGGCTGAATATTTCCAAGGTGAAGCCCGATGAGATGGGCATAGACAAATCCATTCTCATTCTGGTATTCGTCGTGCTGGGCGGCATCGGAAGCATGCGCGGCAGCGTGATCGCGGCCGCCCTGCTCACCGTGCTTCCCACCTGGCTGCAGACGCTCAACGAGCAGTGGCAGCTGGACTTTGACTTTGATAAGTACTACATGCTCATATACGCCATCGTGCTGATCCTGGTGATGGTGATCGGCAACAACAAGCATGTAAAGCAATTGATCGCCTCTGTGAAGGAGAAGCTCTCATCCCTGTTCAGAAAGAAAAAAGCCGGTACGGGCATTGAAAAGGAGGCGGACGGAAATGAGTGAAAAACGCAGAGCCAACACCCCCATGGTACCCGTTCCCAGCTCCGCCATCATTCCCGAGCGGGACGCCGGCGCGACCGTGCTGGAAGCAAGGCATCTGGGCATCGAATTCGGCGGTCTGAAGGCCGTGGATGATTTCAACCTGACCATCGGAAAAACCGAGATCGCCGGTCTGATCGGCCCCAACGGTGCCGGAAAGACCACAGTATTCAACCTGCTCACAAAGGTATATCAGCCCACCACCGGCACAGTCATGATCAACGGCAAGGATACCGCCGGCATGAATGTGGTACAGGCCAGCCATCTGGGCATCGCGAGGACCTTCCAGAACATACGCCTCTTTGACAACATGACGGTGGAGGACAATGTACGCATCGGCCTGCACAACCAGATCCGCTACAATACCTTCTCCGGCATTTTCCGCCTGCCGTCCTACTGGAAGGGCGAAAAAAAGCAGCACGAAAAGGCGATGGATCTGCTCTCCATCTTTGACATGCAGTCTCTGGCCGATGTGAAGGCCGGTTCCCTTCCCTACGGCGCGCAGCGGCGTCTTGAGATCGTCCGCGCGCTGGCCACCAACCCCTGCCTGCTCCTGCTGGATGAGCCCGCGGCCGGTATGAACCCCAAGGAGACCGAGGAACTGATGGACAACATCGTGCGCATCCGTGACCAGTTCAAGATCGCCATCATGCTGATCGAGCATGATATGAACCTGGTCATGGGCGTATGCGAGGGCATCTGCGTGCTCAATTTCGGCAAGATCATCGCGAAGGGCACCGCGGACGAGATCCAGTCCAACCCCGATGTGATCGAAGCGTATCTCGGCAAACAGAAGGAGGATGATGCACTGTGAGTCTTCTGCGCGCGGACAATATCCATGTATACTACGGCAGCATCCACGCGATCAAGGGCATTTCCTTCAACGTGGAGCAGGGAGAGATCGTTACGCTGATCGGCGCGAACGGCGCCGGAAAATCCACTACGCTGAATACCGTGGCGGGCCTTCTCCGTCCCCGCTCCGGTTCCATCTATCTTGAAGACCCGGTGCAGAAGAAAGAGGTCGCCATCGCGGGCATCCCTGCAAACAAGATCGTATACCGCGGTCTGGCGCTCTGCCCCGAGGGAAGGCGCATCTTTCAGCAGATGACGGTGCGTGAAAACCTTGAAATGGGCGGCTATTCCCGCCCGAACGCGGAGCTGGATGAAAACCTTGAAAATGTGTTCAGCCGCTTCCCCCGCCTGAAGGAACGCGAAAAGCAGATCGCCGGTACCCTTTCGGGCGGCGAACAGCAGATGCTGGCCATGGGCCGCGCCCTGATGGGCAAGCCCCGCCTGCTGATGCTGGACGAGCCCAGCATGGGTCTGGCCCCCATTCTGGTGGAGCAGATCTTTGATATCATACGCGAATTGCACGCCGCGGGCACCACGATCCTGCTGGTTGAGCAGAACGCCCGCATGGCCCTCAGCGTGGCAGACCGCGCCTATGTGCTTGAAACCGGCAAGATCACGATGAGCGGCAACGCGAATGACCTGCTGAACGATGACCGCATCCGTACGGCTTATCTGGGGCACTGACAGAGCTTCTGCCGCGGCCCGTCCGCCGCTCTCCGTGAAGGATGTACACGCCGTTTACCAAAATTAATCCCGAATAAAGCCGCTCCCGGCACAGCGCTCTTTCAAAAGCGTGTACCGGGAGCGGTCTTTTTTATCATGATCAGTTCTTATACAGGGACTTTGTTCATTTGCCGCCGCTTCTGTATTCCTGCGGCTTCATGCCCATATGCTGACGGAACACCTTGGAAAAACGGCTGGACGAATCGAAACCCACAGCCAGAGCGATCTCCGACATGTTGCGCGAGCCGGAATCCATCATCTCGCAGGCGCGGCGGATCCTCACGCTGTTTTTGTACTGGGTGAAGGTAACACCCAGCTTTTTGCTGAACAGTTCCGAAAGGTAATTCTTGTTGATAAAGATCGCGTCCGCCACATCGTTCAGGGAAATATCGCAGGCGTAATTCTTTTCGATATAACGCACAGCCGCGTCCAGCGTGCTGTTTTTTTCAGTCGCGGATACAGCGGAGCCAAAGCCGGAAAGCCGTTTCATGATCCTGCCCATCAGTTCTTCCACCGTGCTGTCGTCAAGCGGCTTGAGAAGATAGTCAAATACATCATAGCGCAGAGCCAGCTGAGCATAGTCAAACTGCTCATAGCCGCTGATGAGCACGATCATGGAGCGTACACCGTTATCGCGCAGCTCACGCGAAAGGTCCAGTCCCGACATGTTTTCCATGCGGATATCGGTCAGTATCAGGTCCGGCGGAGACTGAAGCAAAAACGGAAGCGCGGACTCTGCGCTGCCGAATTCACCCACCACGGCAAAATTGCGTCGTTCAAAAGCAAAGGTCTGTCGGATATCCGCGATCGCCCACGGATTGTCGTCGATGATCACTGCACTGTACATATTTTCCTCCGTCCGGTGCCGGAATTGTCCGTCTGATGATGCTGCCGCATGATACGGGTATGCACCCGCGGCGAAAAGCCGCGGGTGCATACCCGTGAATACGGAATTACTTGCCGAAGAAGGCGGCATCCAGGTCATCGATGACCGGCTGCCAGATGCCCTTGTTGGCTTCGATGTAGTTGTTCCATTCGGTCTCGACATCCTCAGGCTTGCCGATGACCAGCTTGGCAAACTCATCCTTCAGCTCCAGAGAATAGTTGCTCTTGTTTTCGCTGGAGAAGAATTCATAGTCCACATCCAGAGGGATCACAAAGCCCTTGGTACGGAACTGATAGAAGCTCAGGATGGGATCGATCACGATCTCCTTGCTGTAGGTGGGGTTGATGAAGAGGAAGTCATCCGCGTTCAGAGCGAAGGTGCGGAACACGCTGTAGCTGTCGTACACATCGGAGATGTTGGGGTAGTTGCCGTTTTCATCGGCAGCCATCAGCACCTTCACATCGCCGTTCTCATCAAATTCCCAATCAACACCGGGGATACCCATGTTGCAGGCGACCTGGCCTTCCTTGGTAGCGCACCAGTCCATCACGGTCAGGATGCGGTCCAGCGTTTCGGGATCGGTCTCGGGAGCAAACATGGAAACGGACCACCAGTTCATGCACTCGATGGCACGGGTCACACCGTCATCGGTGGCGATGGTGGCAATGCCCACGCACTCGTCGCTGTTCAGGCCGGTGCCCTCGTCAAACTGATCCTTATAGCCCTTGTAGCTGGAAGCCTGGCAGTTGCCGAACATGAAGGCGGAAAGGCCGGTGCAGAAGTTGGAGATCGCCTCGGCGGACTGATGCAGATAGAAGTCGGGGTCGATCAGGCCTTCATTGTACCATTCGTTGGCCAGCTTGGCCGCCTCGAGCACAGTGGGGTTGGCGAAGGACCAGGCATAGCCGTTTTCGGTCTTATAGAACTTCTGATAGTCCACATCGGAGAACATGGTGAAGAAGGTGGCCAGACGGCCCGGTTCCTCACTCATACCGATGGTGTGGCCGTTGCCGGCAAAGTCGCCGTCCACGCAGCCGCGCAGATAATCCTTCAGCTGGCTCACGGTGATCACTTCACCGATGTCCATGCCCAGCTTCTTCGCCCAGTCCTTGCGGTAGTACACGGAAATGTGGTCTACCAGCTTGTCAACGGGGTTGAAGCGATAGTTGCGGGCATGAGCGATGCCGTAATAGGCGCCGTCCACTTCAAACTTCGCGAACTGTTCCTCGCCCATGCAGCCGATCATCTGCTCATACAGGTTGGGATACTTCTCCATCCATCCGTCGGGAAGAGGAGCAAGCAGGCCCTGCTCGGCGTAGTTTACATACTCCTGATAGGCAAAGTCACGCCAGATGACCATATCGGGCATCGTGCTGCCGTTGATCCAGGTGCGGATCTTTTCAGACTGCGCGTCCTTGGATACGGGGTACACCTCGTATTCAAAGTTGAACATGCCCGCGATGTAATCATACAGGGCGTCCTCGTTGTAGCTCTTGTTGCTGTTGGTGTGGGTGCCGTTGACGATGAAGCTCACATGGTTATCCATATCGGCCATAGCGCCGAAGGTACCCAGCAGCATCATCGCGGCAAGCGCGATAGCCAGAAACCGTTTCATAGTAAAGTCCTCCTTTTTTATTTGTATCCGGTTTTCCTACCGGCTACATTACATCTTGACCGATCCCACCAGTACGCCCTTCACAAAGTACTTTTGCAGGAACGGGTAGAACAGCATAATAGGCAGCGTAGTCATCATCACAGCCGCCATTTTTACGCCGTCCGTAAACACTTCCACATCGGTATCGCCCGCTGCGATATCGGAATAGGCCTGGCTTTCGGCCACGATGGCGCGCAGCACCGTCTGCAGCGTCATTTTATCGGAAGAGTTGATCAGAAGCATGCTCCAGAACCACTCGTTCCAGTAGCCCACCGCGGTAAACAGGGTGAAGGTGGCCAGCAGCGCGCCCTGCAGCGGCAGCATCACGCGGAAGAACACGACGAGGTCATTGGCGCCGTCGATCTTGGCGGCCTCCTCAAGCTCCACCGGGGTCTCCTGGAAGCCGTTCTTCAGAATAATGATGTTATAGGCGGATACACCGCAGAACAGGATCACGCCCCATCTCGAGTTGATCAGGCCGAGGCCCTTGAACTGCAGATAGGTGGGGATCATGCCGCCGGAGAAAAACATGGTAAACAATACGGCAAAGAAGAACAGTTTTTTACCGGGAAAGCTCCTTCTTGAAAACACATAGGCCATCATCACCATGCTGGCCATGGAAAGCACCGTTCCCACGGCGGTAATGATCAGCGTGCTCAGATAACCCGTTAGCATGTTGCCCTTTTCAAGCACGTATTCGTAGTTGCTCAGCGTGGGATCGGTGGGAAATACGGATACGGGGTGCAGGGCATAGCCCCTGTTGCTTTCAAAGGAGATCACGACGGCGTTATAGAAGGGGATAAAGATGATAAGGGCGATCAGCGTAAGGACGATGAATACGACGATGTCCCCTCCCGTCCATTTCTTTCTTCTCGGTTTGTACGAAGGGGCGGGCTTAGCGGTTGTTCTCTGCATCGTTGCGCCCCCTTTACGAGAACATGCTCTCGCCGCTCAGCAGTTTCACGATACGGTTCGCGGCGATCAGCATGAACAGATTGATCACGGATTTGAAGAAGCCCACAGCGGTGGAAAAACCGTAATTGGGGTTGGCCTTGAAGGTGATGGTGTACACATAGGTATCCAGAATATCGGATACATCCTTTACGGCGGGGTTCTGCAGGTAGAACACCTGCTCAAACCCGCTGTTCATCACGCGTCCCACCTGCAGGATGAACAGGGTGATGATCGTGGAGCGGATGCCGGGCAGTGTGATATGCCAGGCCTGCTGCAGGCGGCTGGCGCCGTCCACCGTGGCCGCCTCATACAGCGTGGGATCGATTCCCATGATGGCCGCCATGTAGATGATGGAGCTCCAGCCCATCTCCTTCCAGTTTGCCGTAAGGTAAAGGAAGGGGCGGAACAGGCTTTTGTCAGACAGGAAATTGATCCTCTCCCCGCCGAGATTTGCGATCAGGGTGTTCACCATACCGCCGTTCGCGAAAAAGTTATTGAGCAGCGTGGCCACAATGATCCATGAAAGGAAGTGCGGAAAGGTGTACACCGTCTGGTACAGCCTCTTCATCCGGGTGCCGCGCATCTCGTTGAGCAGCAGGGCCAGCAGGATGGGCGCGGGAAACTGGAATATCAGACGGGACAGGTTGATCACAAAGGTGTTTTTGATGGCCGCTACGGCATCCGGCGTGGAAAAGATGCGTTCAAAGTTTTTCCAGCCCACCCACTGTGATCCCCAGATTCCCAGACGCGCGTTGTACTTTTTGAAGGCCAGTTGAAGACCAGCCATCGGCTCATAGTGAAAAATGATGAAGTATAAAAGCCCCGGTATAAGAAGCAGGTAAAGGTATCTTGCCTGCCAGAGGCGCACGCTCCATTTTCTCAAGCGGACACCCATACAGCATTCCTCCGTTTCTGCAGATTATGGTACGATCGCTGGATATATTATATCATTTCCCGTATGAAATACGCATAAAAAACTTCAGATTGTTTTGTCAAATTTTAAGTAGTTCCTTCCCATCCGGTACATTTTTCGCGGGCATGGCGGCAGGAAGATCGAAAACGATGCACAGGCCTTTGCCCTCCGCGCCCGGCGAAAATACTACACGCGCGTTTTCCTCATAGAGAAGCCACACCCGGCGCATCACGTTGGCAAGGCCGATCTTATCGGCGCTTTCTTCATTCCAGCTGTCCCAGCTGTTCCATTTTTCAAGGATCTCAGGCGGAACGCCGATGCCGTTATCCTCGATCCTCACCTTCAACCGCTCTCCGTCCAGGGTGACCGCCACATCAACCGTCCCGTTTCCGTTCTTCATCCCTCCGAAGCCGTGCTGCACTGTGTTTTCAAGCAGCGGCTGAAGCATCATACGCGGTACAGGCATCTTTTCGGCACGCTCATCATATTCCACCTTTCCGCCGATCCCGCTCCGGTAGCATTTTTTCATGATGCGCTCATAGGTGAGCGCGCACTCGCATTCCTCACGCACGGTGGCAAAGGGGCCGCCCTTGCAGCAGGAGCGGTACATCATCGCCAGGCCGCTCACCACATCTCGCACATCCTGCAGGTTTTCCTGACCGGCCATCCCTCTTATGCTTTCAAGGCAGTTGTACAGAAAATGCGGGTTGATCTGGTTTTGCAGGAAGGCGATCCTTTCCTCATACACGCTGCTGCGGATACGCAGGTTTTCCTCACCGGTCCTTCTCTGATCAAGCAGCATCCCGTTGATGCTTTTTACCAGTCTGTCATATTCCCGCACATCAAAATCCAGATCGATCAGCTGCCGGCCGCCGCCGATATCATCCACCTGTCCGGATATGAGCAGCATGGGGTTTACGATACGCCTGTACTGAACGATGATCATCACCGCGAAGGCGAGCGTAATAGCCACGACGACAGCCGCACACAGCTGACGGATGTTCCGGAGGATCCGTTCGATCTCACCGAAGTTGGATACAGCGTTTACTGTCCAGCCGGGCACATTGGTATCCCGTAGGATCTGCTGCTTATCGCCTGATATTTTCAGCACGTCAATGCCGCTGCTGGCTGCCAGCACATTGCTTCCGGAGGCCACAGTAAAGCCGATCCCTCTCTTATCGGGCAGAACGCTCCTGATGTTGTCGCCGTTGTAAAGAAGCAGCAGGCTGCCCAGATACGTTTCCCCGTTTTTCTGATATACAGGTGCCAGTATACCCACATAGGTGTACCCGAGCATCGTATAGCTCTGCGTGATGCGCACGCCGTGACGCGTTTTTTCAGGTTCATAATCCCGGATGATATTCTCAGATACCTTGTAAGCGGCGTTGCGTTCCGTTTCATTCATCGCGTCTGAGGTAATGGTCATTTTGCCGTGGTCTTTCATCACCAGTGCAATGCTTCTCAGCCCCGGCTGAAGGTCGGGCTGCACGGACAGCTCCATGCGTATCTGATCTACCTTCTCAAGCCGGTACAGCGCGTCGCCCTGCATAAAATCAGACAGGATATTGCTGTAATTGGCCAGCACACTGGCGGTCTGCGTCATTTTTCTCGCTTCATTTTCCACATGCTGCACAACATCGCTTACCAGCACCTCATTATCCTGCCGTTCCTTTGCGTATAAACGCGTTTTGAACACAAAATAGTAGCCTATCACCAGCACGGTAATGATCAGCACAGCGCTCACCAGACTCATGATGAACATATTGACCAGTTTCTTATGCATTGTATCACTCCTGTTTGTTTCTACCGCCCATAGTATACCATTTATCGCCGCGCCGTAAAAGACAAAAGTATACGGGAACGCCTGTTTTTTCATATCAAATGGCGAAGAAAGGGGCTTGACACAGGCGGTGCTTCGCCGGATAATGGGCGGCGGAACCAAAGGAGGCATGATCATGGAAGAAAAACGGGGCATTGCCAATTATCACACCCACACGGTACGCTGCCGTCACGCGCAGGGCAGCGAGGAAGAATATATCAAAACAGCAATAGAAAACGGTTTTTCCGTGCTGGGCTTCGCGGACCATTCCCCCTGGCCCTACAAAAGCGATTATGTAAGCTTCATGCGCATGAGCCTTCCGGAATTCGCCGGGTATGAAAGCACGGTGCGCTCCCTCGGCGAAAAGTACCGGGGAAAGATCCGTGTGCTGCTGGGGCTTGAATGCGAAGCCTTTCCGGAATATGAGGAATGGCTGAGGGATTTCAAAGCGGAGCATCTGGATTATGTGATCCTGGGAAACCATTACGATTATTCCGATGAAGGCAACCCCGATAACGGAAAGCCGCTTGACGACAGAGGCGGCTTCTATTTCGGCCACTGCCGGGAAAAGGAGCAGATCATCCGCTACGGCAAGCGCACCGTACACGGCATGACGACCGGCCTGTACGATTATGTGGCCCATCCCGATCTCTTCTGCTTCTGTTATCCCGCGTTTGACGCGGAATGCGAGGCCGTATCAAGGGATATCTGCTCGGCGGCGGAGCAGTACGGGCTGCCGCTTGAGGTCAACCTGAACGGCATGATGCGCACGGACGGCGTACTGGGCTACCCCTGCCGCCGTTTCTGGGAGATCGCGTCGCTGTACAGGGTAAAGGCCGTGATCGGCTTTGACGCCCATAAGCCGGAATACCTCGGCAGGCTGGATCTGTACGACCGGGCGGCCGGTATGCTGTCTTCCCTCGGCATCCCGCTCCTCCCCTTCCTTGAGGGCACCCGAAAGTGATCAAAAAAGCGCGGAACGAACTCTGCGCTTTTTTGATATCATAATACCGGTTTTATGCCTCCGCGTCCGTACGCGGAAGCGTGATGCCCAGCTCCTCAGCAGCCTTTTCAAGCTGATCCAGCGCCTCCGTGATCTGCTCCGGCTTATGTACGCTGGTCACGCAGAAGCGCAGGCGCGCCTGATCGCGCGGCACGGCGGGATAGACCGCCGGAGGCACAAACACGCCCTTGCGGCGCAGGTAGTTGCTCAGCGCCCACGCGTCCTTATCGGGGCCCACAAGGATGGGAAGGATGGCCGTTCTGCCCGCCCTGCCGATATCCAGCTTCCGCTTCCGGCATTCATCGGCAAAGCACCGGATATTGCGCCTCAGGTCGCTCATCACAGAGGGATCCTTTCGCATCAGGCGCACGGAGCAGAGCACGGCGGCGGCCAGCGCCGGGCTGATGCCGCAGGAGAACACAAAGCCGGGCAGGGTGTAGCGAAGATATTCGATCAGATCGGCACTGCCGGCCAGATAGCCGCCGCAGGCGCCCAGACCCTTGCTGAGCGTGCCCATCTTGATATCGATATCATCGGGCGCGAGGCCGAAGTATTCATCCACACCGCCGCCGGTCTCGCCGATCACGCAGGTGGAATGCGCTTCGTCCACCATCAGGAAGCAGCCGAATTTTTTCTTGATGCGCACAAACTCGGGGATCGGGGCGATATCGCCGTCCATCGAATATACGCCCTCACAGCAGATAAGCACCTTGCTGAACTTATCGCGGCGCTTTTCAAGGATATGCTCCAGCGCTTCAAAATCGTTATGCGGGAAGGGGCGCGCGGTGGCATGGCTCAGGCGGCAGCCCTCCGCCACGCTGTTGTGGATGAGAGCGTCGTACAGGATCAGATCGCCCGGGTGGGCAAAATGTCCGGTGAAGGTCACATTGGTGGAATGGCCTCCCACCAGCACCAGCGCCGCCTCGGCGTGCTTCCAATCGGCGATCTCCTTTTCAAGCTCCTGATAAAGGTGCTTTTCCCCTGCCAGCAGACGGCTGCCCGAGGCGGAGGTGCCGTATTTGCGGATGGCGTCGATCGCCGCCTCCTCCACCTCTTTGCGGCCCGACATGCCCACATAGTTATAGCTGCCGAAATTGAGCACCCATTTTCCGTCCATCAGGCTCTTATCGGTAAGCGGCGAATCATGCGCAATAAAATAAGGGTTGTCATCATCGGCCAGCATAGCCTTTCTGCGTTCTTCAAACGCCTGATACTCCGGGGTATCCTGAAAGCGGGTAATCTTTACGATCTCCTGATCTGTTTCCTGCATATCATCCGGTCTCCTTTTCTGATATATACGGTGAATGTATCTTGTTTCAGGTTCTTTGCGCGTAAGCATTATAGCATAATACAGCGCATTTCTCAAAGCGGAGAAAACACGCGTATTTGCTTGATTTATCGCGTATTATCACGTTTTATGCCAATTTCGACAGGGCGCGCAAATGATTTTGCGGGACATACCTCAAAAGGCCGCCCGTCAAGCCTGAAATGATATGCGGGGACACACCTTGAATGAGCAGGGGGACGCACATATACCGGCTGTCCTGAGCATTTTTTCCGTATATTTTCAATATTTTGTGCGCAAACCGGGTTTGAACAAAAAGGAAAAGCGTGCTATAATCTGTATATGGTGCTTATACCGCTGAAAACAGGAACGGAGGCGGAACAGCTTGCCGAGAAAAGCAAGAGAAAAAAAGCCCGGTGCCGTGTATCATGTACTGATGCGCGGGCAGGACGGCAAGGCGCTTTTTCGCGCTGAAAACGATTATCAGTATTTTATCACCCGGCTCGGGAACTGCCTTGAAGGCTGCGACCTGGAGCTTTTCGGCTTTTGCCTTCTTCCCGATCACGCGCATCTCATCGTGCGTGAAAACCGGGATGACATGGCAGATTTTTTCCGCCGTCTGGCCACAGCCTACGCCTGTCACTTCAACCTGAAGCACAAACGCGCGGGGCATGTGTTCCGCGGGCGGTATGTCACCCAGATCCTTGAAGGCAATGATCAGCCGGGGCTCGCGCTGTACGCGATGCTCACAGAGCCCGAACGCGCCGGCCTGTGTGACGATTATTCCGGATACCCGTGGAGCAGCGTGAACGCGGAGAACGGAGAGCCGGGTCTCATCACCGGGGCGCCGCTCCCGTCTCCCGCCGTTCTTCCCCCGGAGGAGACGCTTGCCGGCCTGCTTGCCGAGCCGAGCCGCGAAAAAAAGCCGCTTACCGATAAGCAGGCGGAAAAGATCATGAAAAAGGTAGCGCACGCGAAAAAGCTGATGGAGCTGCCGATCATGTCCCGAAAGCTGCGCAACGCCTGGCTGCGCCGCCTGCGCCGCGAAGGCATGAGCGTAACGCAGATCTCCCGCTACACCGGCCTCGGGCGCAATATCGTCAGCCGCGCCTGCAGTCAGAAAAGCACTGAAAAATCAGAAGAAAGCTGATATCCCCCGCACTTAAAAACACAGCACGCCGTATACATCACGCGGCGTGCTTTTTCGCGGGCAGAAAACCTCCGGCCTTCCCCGGCGTATACAGCGCCCGGAACGGACGCGAAACCGGAACGGAAACGATCCTTCGAAGCGCCAGCGGCATGGCGGACCGATCCCGGCGTTTCATGGCCTGACCCGCGCTGCCGGAAAGCCCGTAAAAAGAGGACCGGCGCCATCAAAGCGTCGGCCCCGTACAAGGTCTGTATTGCCTTTATTCCGCTCTTCTCATCGGCAGCGTATGATCTCCGTTCAGGGTGGAGATATACAGTACATCATCCGCGTAGCGGAAGGTGTAGGAGCTCTTCGCGGGCGTATAGGCGCCGGAAAGCTTTTCCTCCGTGCCGTCCTCACGCGTCACAGTCACATCGGCCGTGCCGTCGCCCTTTACATCAAGAGCCGCCACGGCGCCGAGCCTTTCACCGGTCTTTTTGTCGGTCAGCCCGCCCTCCGCGAACACATAGGTAAACTCCTTCGTGCTGTCCTGCGTGAAGGAATCGCCCTCCTTGGAGAGCCTCACCTTCCAGGTTTCCGTCGTTCCGTCCGTAAACTGCACGGTGAGCGGTGTTTTGCCCGAAAATTTCTTTCCGCGTTCCGTGATCACGCCCACCTTCAAGCCGTCCTCATCCAGCAGATCATCTCCGGAAATGGTATAGGTCACGCTGGCCTCCTCGCGGCACACCAGCTTTTCCTCGCTGCGGTAGGTGTAGGAGGCCTGCGTGGTCACGGTGTCACTGCTGTTCGGCGCGGCAGGCATCACATCGGTCACGGTCACGGTGCCGTCCTCCGAAAATTCAAACACCACGCTGCAGTTTTCAAGATCCTCGCTGTCGATGCCTTCTTCCTCAGCATAGAGCAGCTTATCCATTTCCCATCTGCCCGTAAGCTCCGGCAGGGGCTCATCCTTCTTTTTACCGGAACAGGACGCGGCCAGAAGCGCAAGGAAAATGAAAAGCAGGGTCAAAAGGGCTTTTTTGCTTTTCCTCATCGTTATTCGCCCCTCCTTTCGGCGCGGATCACCTTTTCGGTCTCGCCGTCAAAAAGATACAGCGCGTCATACGGCACAAAGAACTCCGTATCCCCCTCGGTCTCCTGACCGGGAAGCACCTTCAGGATAACCCGCGTGCCCGCGCAGTTCACATACAGGTTGCCGCTGTCTCCCAGCATCTCATAAAGCTCGGCGTTTCCCTTGACGCGGCAGGTGTTTTCAGCCTCCCTGATCAGCGCCGCCTCGGGGCGGAAGCCCAGTACGATCTCTCTGCCCTCCCACTTTGCCGTGTCAAAGCCCGGCTTGAGGGAAAGGTCTATCCTGCTTTCGCCCAGCATGACACAGCCGTTCTTTACGGTGCATCTCGCGAAGTTCATGGGCGGCTCGCCGATAAAGCCGGCGACGAACACATTGACGGGGTCAAAATACAGTTCTCTCGGGGTGCCCACCTGCTGCACATACCCGTCCTTCATCACAACGATCCTGTCCGCCAGCGTCATGGCCTCCGTCTGGTCGTGCGTCACATAAATGGTGGTCGCGCCGGTGGAACGGTGGATCTGGGCGATCTCGCTGCGCATGGTCACGCGCTGCTTGGCATCCAGGTTGGAAAGAGGCTCATCCATCAGAAAAATACCGGCCTTGCGGATGATGGCGCGGCCGATGGCCACCCTCTGCCGCTGTCCGCCCGAAAGCGCGCGGGGAAGACGGTCCAGATAATCGGTCAGGCCGAGGATGCCGGCCGTTTTCTTTACGCGGCGGTCGATCTCATCCTCATCCACGCCCATCAGCGTAAGGCCGAAGGCGATGTTGTCATACACCGTCATCTGCGGGTAAAGCGCGTAGCTTTGAAACACCATGGCGATCCCGCGCTCGCGGGGCGACCATTCGTTGGCATGCTTTCCCTCGATCAGCAATTCGCCGTTCGTGATATCCTCAAGGCCGGCGATCATGCGCAGCGTGGTGGATTTACCGCAGCCGGAGGGCCCCACAAACACGATGAACTCGCCCTTCTCCACAGAAAAGCTGAAGTTGTGCACGGCATGGAAGCCGTTGGGATAGATCTTGTTGATATTGACGAGGGTCAAGTACGACATAAAACCTCCCGAGGCAATGCGGAGGCTGCCGTATGGCAGGGCTCCGCGCCTTTCCCAAATCCGTCAGAACGCCTTCCGGCGCGATCATGCGGCCTTTCCGGCCGCGGTTTTCAAATCATGCTTTCTTTTTCGCGTCCTCCACGATCCTGACAAGCGTGTTTTTCACAAGGATGATCAAAAGGTCAAAGCCCAGATAAAACAGCCCGAACAGGATGGGCTCCACGCCCAGAGGCACGCTGTCCTCCGGCAGGGAGCGCAGGCGGATCAGCAGCGTGTTCAGCACATTGTAAAACAGGTACACAAGCACGGTCACCAGCGCGCTGTGCAGCACATTGAGCGGCAGGGTGATCAGCTTTTTTCTTCCCGGCCACATCATGAAGCGGTCAAACTGTCCTTCCGTTTTCGCAAGCAGCCTGAGCGTGCCGTTGGTGAGCAGATCCGTCACCAGGCCGCCCGCGAGAGACAGCACCACCAGGAGATCCAGCGCGTTCGGGATGGACAGCCCCCACATGAAGAAGAAGCACACGGCGGCCGCAAACCAGAATTTGGCAAACAGGGCCTTCAGCGTATCGGGCACGGACAGCTTTTTCCTTCCCCGGTACTTTTTCAGTTCCTCCCTGCTTACGGCGGGGCTGTTGGCGCTGTTTGCCCCGGCCAGTTCCTCCACGGCATTCTTTTCCAGCCCGTAATAGGCGGCAGCGGTCTCCTGCGCCGTTTTTCTTTCCTCCGGCATTTCAGGCACCGTCAGTCATCCTCCGCAAGCTCGATCGTTCCCATGTTCTCGTTGCCCACCACATTTACAGAGGTCCTGATCTTTTTGAGCAGCGGGATATAGGCGGGCAGCAGTGCCGTAAGCAGCAGGCCTGCGCCCACGATCACCGTATGCACCGTAAGCAGGCGCACGATCCCGTGCTTGGTCTGCAGGCGGATCACCTTGGGGAACACGGAAAGGGTGTTCAGCGTTTCCTGCGCGGTGGAATAGGCCAGATCCTGATACACTCTGCTGACCAGCGTGTTCATATAGATCAGATCCGCCGCGATGACCGCGAAGAAAAGCAGGAAGGTGAGGATCAGACGCCACACCACCGGCTTTTTGCGGTGCGGGAAGGAATAGCCGTAGCACACAAGGCCCAGAATGGAAAATAGCATCGTGATGAACCCGCACAGGCCCATGCCGGAGGCATTGATGAAAGCCGTCGCGTCCGATACCTGTGTAAGCTGCAGCGAATACCACAGAAAGGCGAATACAAGCACCGTCAGCGGGATCATGTGCGGCTTGCGCTTCAGCGATACCGCCGCCTTGCGCAGCTTTTCCTTTACAGCGGCGCCAAAAGAGCTTTTCACTTTACTCATATCACGCCGTCCTCTCTGATCGCGTTCCCGGTATCGGGGTCAAAAAAGTGTTTCTTCACAAAGTCCACACGGATCTCATCCCCGTTTTTCAGGTCATGCCAGCCGCGCAGCTTGGCGCTCAAACGCTGCCCCGCGGGAAGATTGCCGTGCACCAGCGTGTTCATGCCCAGGTTTTCATTGATGTTCACGGTGAGGGGCACATTGCTGCCCAGCGCCGCGTCCTCGGGGCGCACGCCCAGGATGAGCTTTTTGTTTTCATAGGCGCGTACGGTGTGTGCCTCGCTCTCATCAAGAGGTACCGAGAAGCCCTCGCCTTCAAGGCGGTCACCCTTCTTTATCACAGGGAAGGTGTTCATGGGCGGCAGGCCGATGAACCCGGCCACAAACAGGTTTGCCGGCTTTTCGTACAATTCGCGCGGTGTGCCCACCTGCTGCACCTTTCCCATGCTCATGCACACGATACGGTCCGCCAGGGTGAGCGCCTCCGTCTGGTCATGCGTCACATACAGCATGGTGGCGCCCAGCCGCTTGTGCAGAAGCAATATTTCGCGGCGGGTGGCGCCGCGCAGCTTGGCGTCCAGGTTGGAAAGCGGCTCGTCAAACAGAAACACCTTGGGGCTGCGCACGATGGCGCGTCCCATGGCCACTCTCTGCCGCTGTCCGCCCGAAAGCTGGGCGGGCTTTTTGTTCAGCTGATCGGTAAGGCTCAGGATCTCCGCCGCCGCCAGCACCTTTTTGTGTATCACATTGGGGTCCTCCCTGCGCATGGTGAGGGAAAACGCCATGTTTTCATACACGGTCATGTGTCCGTAGAGGGCATAGTTCTGAAACACCATGGCCATATCCCTGTCCTTGGCCGGAACGCGGGTGATATCCCTGCCGTCCAGAAGCATTTTGCCCGATGTGATATCCTCAAGGCCCGCCACCATGCGCAGCGTGGTGGATTTTCCGCATCCGGAGGGGCCCACCAGCACGATGAATTCCCCGTCCTTTACATCCAGATCGAAGTTTTCCACCGCCTGTACATTGCCGTCATAAACCTTGCCGATCCCCGAAAGGGTAAGCCGCGCCATGTCAGTTCTCCTCCCTTTCCGTAAGGTCCAGCCTGATCGAGCGGGCTGCCTCAAGCTTCTTGCATTTTACGGTGTTCACCACGCCCGCGGCGATCAGGCACACGGCGGAGAGCGCCAGCCAGAGCACCGCCCTTACAAACTGCGGTGTTTCCATCGCGCGCTCGCCCGCCTTCACAAAGGTCTCATACGCCGAAAGCGGCAGGATGAAGATCCTCGCCACCTGCCCGGCGCCCGCTCCCAGCAGCAGCGCGCTGTAGCCGGGCCTGTATTTCTTTACGCCCTCGGAGGCCAGAAACACAAACAGCATGAACAGCAGGTTGTACACAACGGATATCCCCATCATCAGCTGATAATAGAAGTTCTTATCCGTTTCATACACATTGATAAAAAACAGTACATCCAACGCGATCGCCAGATAGCACAGCCGGGAGGAAGCTGTATTTTTGATATACTTCATCCTGTCCGCGGAGATAAGGCTTTTTTCCTCCGGAGTCATGCTTTTTCCTCCTCTCCCGCGGTCTTGCCCGCCGCGACCAGCTTCTTTTCGGCTTTCATCAGGGAAAGCTTGAAAAACACATTGGCGATCAGCAGTACGCACACCAGCACCAGCAGGATAAACACGGGCCAGTGTATATCAAACCAGAAGGTGGATTCGGTATAGTATCCGTTCATCCGGTCCGCAACGGCTTTCAGCGCTTCAAAATCCATCTGAAGGAACTGAGTCCGGTATTTTTCGATCTCAAGATGGCACCACACCGAAAAGGCGATGCCGCAAAGGGAAAACACGGCAACGGAAATAAAATTGCCGATGTAGTATCTTCTGCGTGAATGGGTGCCTGTTATGAACAGGCCGACGGAAAGTACGAACAGGCCGATGGAAAGGCGGGTGAAAAGGCGGTTGAAGGGCTGCATATCATAATAGATCCAGCTGCCCTGCACCTCGGTATCGTAGGGGTCCGCTTCCCTGCCGATATTGTTTTTACCGCGCACCAGGTCATAGATATCGGTCATGATGCCCAGAGAGTACACGAATATCACCGCGCACATGATCAGCGCGGCAAAACAAAGGATCTTCTGGAATGTCATCTGCTTCCTGTACATGAAAGTCCTCCATCGCGGGGCATCCGCCGGAAAAATCAGTCTTCGGGGTAAAAAGCCGGGGGCGCAGGGGGCCCGAAGGCCCCCCGCGCGTTGTTTATCCGGTTTCTCCTGAACAAAGCTCAGGATGCTGTGGCTTATTCGAAGTTCTCCTGATAGTAAGCCTTCTGGGCCTGCCAGGCCTTTTCCTTGATGAGCAGGTACTGATCGCCGTTCATCTTGGTGCGTACGATCTCGGCAGCGGCCTCGGGGCTGGTCATGCCTTCGTATACGGTTCCGTCAAAGCCGTTTACCACCAGCATGGGGAAGATGAATTCATCGCCGGAGAACAGGGTGTTCAGCTCGCTGTAGGTGCCCAGCGTATCGGAATCCTCGTTGGATACGGGCAGTACGGTGGGAACGGAGGTGTACCAGGGGTTCTCGGTGATGGCCAGCTCGGGATGCTTGATGGTGCCCAGAGCGATGGCGCGGCTCAGCTTGGCGGCGCCTTCCTTGCCTACGGGATGCGTGCAGTTGTACTCAAAGGCCTGAGACTTGGCGAAGCTCAGGGTGCTGCCCAGATAGTAACGGGCAAAGTTGGTGTAGTTGCCGCCGGCCAGCTCCCACAGAGCGTCGAAGGTGGCATCGGAGATCACGGGCATCTGCTTGCCGTTGAAGTCCAGGGTGACATAGGAACCGTCATCGTTGGTCTTGATGAAGGCATCGGGGCCATAGCTCATCAGGATCTGACCTTCCTCGGAGTAAGCGTAGTCGATCAGCTTCAGGCAGGCGTTGAGCTTGTCGGGATCATCCTTGACAGAGGCCACGGAGATGCCCCAGCCGTCGGTCTTCACGCTGCGCCAGGATTCGGTATAGCGCATATAGACGCCGTTGGGATCGGTGCCGTCGAACCAGCGGGATACGGGCACCATGATGGCGGTGTACTTTTCGCCTTCGTCATTCTGAAGCTTGGTCTTGTTGTACACGGTCTGGGTCTGGTTGTAGTCGTAGCTGCAGAAGGCCAGATCCTGCTCCAGGTAGTTCTCGCTCTTCACAGCGGCGCTCTCGATGTAGCTCTGGCTGATCAGGCCTTCGAGCACCAGATCATGGAAGCGATCGATCGCCTGATAGGTCTCAACATCCATACGGCCGTCATGCAGATTGCCGTCGGTGCCGATGTACAGGAAGTCCTGACGGGATTCAGCGCCGCGCACACCGAACAGGTTGAGGGCGAAGCGGTGCACGTCGGGGCGGCGGGAGTTGGCATTCTCTTCACGGGAGAAGATGCCGTAGATGGTGTCGGTGCCGTTCAGGGTCCAGGGGTTGGCTACCACGCAGCGCAGCAGAGCGACGAGCTCGTCCACGTCCCAGGCAGCGTTCTGGCCGATGAACAGGTCAGCACGGTTGGTGCCGTAGTATCCGTTATAAGCGGTGTCGATGTAGTCGCGCAGCATGTTCACGGCGGTCACACCATCGATCTCGCCAGCGGCGTTCATCTTGGCAACGATGTTGCCGGCGGCGTCGTAATCCTTGGTCACCTGCTCAACGGCAGTGCCATCGGCGGTCACAACGTCCACGGTGATCTTGCCCTCGGTGGGCATGAAGGGCTCGTAGTGATAGGGCTGCAGGGTCTTGCTCTGCTCGGCAGTGAAGGCGCCTTCGCCGTTCAGCAGCTTTTCAGCCATATCGATACGCATAAGGGGCATCTTTTCGATGTCGTTTACGCCGTCAAAGTAGGGGCTGAAGTAGATAGCGCCGGTTTCCACATTACCGGTGATGGAAAGCATAACGATGGGGTTGCTCTCCAGGTAAGCGGAGAAGTTGGGCATATACTCCAGATAGTCCGCGATGTTTACGATCATGCCCTTCTCGCCGTATTCGCTCAGCAGAGAAGCGGTACCGCTGATCATATCCACCTGGTCCAGCTGATCCTGCCAGAAAGCAAATTCCTTGGAAGCGCCGTTGCCCTGGTACTTGTCCACAAATTTCATACCGAGGCGCTTTTCAACTTCCACCCAGGTGGGCTTCAGGTCGCCGGTGTAGTAGGTAACGCCGTCGGGCAGGGTGAGGCCGTCACCGACGATGTCCGCAGTGAAGAACAGGCCGGTCTTGGCGCTGTTGTAGCCGGTCGCCATGCGCAGCTCGAGGCCGGGCGTGAAGGCCAGCGGGTCTTCTTCGGCGGAAGCGAAGGAAGTCACGGAAAGTACCATGACGGCCGCCAGAACAAGAGCCAGCAGTTTGGAAAGTTTGTTCATAGGTTCTACCTCCTGTTTATTTGCAGCCCGCCTCAGCGGGTCCGCTTTCTATGTTGCCGGGGCCCTCTCCCCGGGTAACATCTTATTCCTTAACGCCGCCGGCGTTGGTGCCCTTGGCGAAGTACTTCTGAATAAAGGGATAAATGATCAGGATGGGGATGATGGAGCACACCACCAGAGCGTAGATGATGGAATCGCTCGCGTAGCTCTCGTTCCAGCCGGTCATCTGCTCGCTGTCGGTAAACTCCTCCAGCTTCAGGCGGATGAACACCTGCAGGGGATGCTCATGGTCATTGGTCATCATCTGTCTGGCCCAGAAATAGCCGTTCCAGCGGGAAATGGCAAAGAACAGCGCCACGGTGGCGATGGTGGATTTGCACATGGGGATGTACACCTTGCGCAGCACCTGATATTCGGTGGCGCCGTCCACGATGGCGGCCTCCTCGATCTCGCTCGGCACGCCCTCAAAGGCGTTGCGCAGCAGGATCACATTCATCGCGCCCACGCCCATCGCGATGACCACCAGCCATTTGTCATCCGATATGCCCAGCGAGCGGAACACCTGCTGGGTGTTCAGGTAGTTCAGGTACTGCGGTACGAGGCCCGCGGAAAACCACATCGTGAATACCAGAAAGAAGTTGAACATCTTGCGCCCCAGCAGCCGCTTTTTGGAAAGCGCGTAGGCGCCCAGGATGGATACCGCCATGCTCCACACCGTGCCGTACAGCGTGAGGAACAGGGTGTTGGAATAGGCGTTCCAGAACATATTGTCGCCGAACATCTCGGCAAAAGCGTCAAACTGAAAATCCTTAGGCAAAAGCGTGATCTCGCCGTACTCCACGGCGTGCCTGCCGCTGAGAGAGGCGCTGATCGCGTACACGAAGGGGTACAGGCACAGCAGGGCGAACACGGCAAGGAAGAAGTAGCTGATGATCTTGAACACCAGCTCGCTGGTTTCCAGTTTTCTTTTCATTTTCTTCCTCCTTCCCTTAATACAGCGAGGTATCGGAAGCCTTGCGGGCAATGGTATTGGCGCCGATCACCAGCAGCATGCCCACCACATTGTTGATCATTTCCGCCGCGCTGGCCAGGCCCTTGGTGGTGCCGCTGGTGCCCAGCAGACCCTTTCTGTAGGCGTAGGTGGATACCACATCGGCGGTCACATAGGTCTTGGTGTTGTAAAGCAGGATCACCTTTTCGTAGCCGATGGAAAGCAGCGCGCCGATACGGGTGATGAGCATGATGACGATGGTGGAAAGGATGGCGGGCAGCACCACATAGCGCATCTGGCTCCATTTGTTGGCGCCGTCGATCTGCGCCGCTTCATAGCCGGTGGGCGAAATGGCGATGATGGCGGCAAAGTACACGATGCTGCCGTAGCCCGCGCCCTCCCAGATGCCGCTCAGCTGGTAGATGGCGCGGAAATAGCCGGGATCGTTCAGAAGGCCCTGATTGGCCGCCTCAGCCGAGATCAGCCCGATATCCGAAAGGAACTTGCTCACGATGCCCACGCCCGAGATCACGCTTCCCTGCTTCACCAGCATGGTGATCAGCGTGGTCATAACAACGGTGGACATGAACTTGGGCAGGTAGGAAAGCACCTGGAAGGCCGATCTCGCGATATTGCTGCGCACCTCGTTGAAGAAGAGCGCCAGTATGATGGGCACCGGGAAGCCGAACAGCAGCCCGTAAAAGCTGAGCAGGAAGGTGTTGCGCAGCGCGCGCCAGAAGGTGAGCGCCTCATCGCCGGAAATGAGCGAGCGGAAATAGGAAAAACCGGAATAGAGCTGCTCGGAGACGGGGCTTGAATCCCTGTACACCTTAAAGCAGCCCAGCAGATCATACATGGGGAAATAGCGCCAGAACAGATATACCAGCACCATGGGCACCAGCATGATGTACAGCCGCCAGTCCCTCAGCACCGTGCGCCACACATGCAGCCAGTGATGCTTTTCCACGCTGTCGCGTACCTTCTGCTCCGGGTTTTCCCGGTAGGTGCGCGTTTCCTCATCAAATATCAGGTAATCCGACGCCTTTGCAGCCATATCCTTCACTCTCCCGCGTCATTCGGGGCCGTATCCGTCTTTTCCGCGCCTCCCCGTAGGCGTGAAAACGATGCTCCATTCAGCTTCGGAAGCCGGCCGTCCCTACGGCCTTTCCTCTCCCTCGCTTCGCGATATTCTTGCAAGATAATGCTTCTGTTCCTCAAACAGGCCGTCCGCCCTGCGGGCCACCCACACGGTGACCAGCGTGAACACCATGGAAAGCGCGTCGGTGGTGTAGTGGGAAAGCGCCTCCCACACGCTTCTTGAAAAGCACAGGCTCACCGCGGCGCGCCCCGTCTGCATGCACAGCAGGGTGACCGCCCCCGCAAGCAGCGTCAGCCACGCGCTTTTTCTCACGCGTTCGCGGCCAAGCCCGTTCATATACAGCACGGTGAAAAGCGAAAGCAGGTTGCCCGCGCAGTACACCGTATAGGGCTCCGGGTTTTTAAGCGGGCTGCCCGCTCCCGAAAACACGCACCACGCCGCGCCCGAGAGAAAAGCGTGTATCGCTCCCCACGCGCCCCAGCGCATGTATACGATGCAGGTGATGCCCGCCGCCAGCGATACCGTAAAGGCGATGCTGCTGCGCGGGATCAGCCTTCTGGCCGCGAACACCGTAACGCCTTCAAACACACACAGGATCACAGCGAGCAGTGCAAGATCGATGCTTCTGTACTGCGCGAGCGTCCGCTTTCGTTCCAACTTTTTTGTCCTCCTTCGGATGAAGCGCCGCCGGCCTGCCGGAAAACGGGATATATCCCCTTTTCAGATCAGCATTCTTCCCGTGCGCACGCGCGCAGTGTGTAGGCTGTAACCGCTTACATTATATAGAACCGCGCCCGTCCTGTCAATACAGCCCCGCCCGGTTTTTGTCTTTTTCAGGCATTTTCGCGCCATATTATCAAATACAGCGCGGCAGCGTGCTCCGCCGCGCCGCCGGGCTCGGCCTCCGTCACACGCGGGTTGGGATTTTTTACATATTCTGCCGCCCCGCAGGATCAGCCCGCGCGCGTCACGTTTCCCTGCCGGTGCAAACGATGGCTTACTGCCTTTCCGCCCTTACGGCCTCATCCTCGCTGAGCACGGTGTACATTTCCGCCGCGTTTTCCTTGCGCACGGTCTCCTGCACGCTCACGATGCGATATCTGCCCAGCCGGTTGCCGAAGCGGATCTCCAGCGTATCCCCTTCCTTTACCTCGCTGCCGGGCTTGGCTTCCCTTCCGTTCACGCTCACCCTGCCGCCGTCACAGGCCTCCTTGGCCACGGTACGCCGTTTGATGATGCGCGATACCTTCAGATATTTGTCAAGACGCATGGATGTTCTCCTTACATTTGGAGTATATGTATTTATTATAGTACATGCGTATCCTTTTTGCAACAGCAAACCTTGCGCGGTTTCAAGCCCACCGCGCAGGCCCCGGAAAACAAAAATGCGATGAAATCCATAGTCGACTATTGATTTCATCGCAAAAAAGCCCCCGCCGCTCATGCGGCGAAGGCAAAAGATATACTGTTTTCCGAAGCTCGCGGGGATCCATCCCCCGCGACTTCCTTTTCTCTCCGCTTGCTTTATGCCGCGCCGGATTTGTTGTTTAGGAGATCAGATCAAGGTCGATCCGCAGGGCAGGGCAAACGGCGTCATTACTGCCGTCTGCACCGCGGCCGCTGTTGTCGATACAGCTGTCAAAACCGGCATCCGCGGCAAGTTTGCTATCGCAGCCGGGCGAATGAAACCGCCGACAACAGGTCATGCGTCCGTTAGGCTTATACAGGTTTTTCACGGTGTACGGTGCGTAGGTCTGCAGCTTTGCCACCAGCGAAAAGCGAAACTGCTTCGGGCTTTTCTGCGTGACCGTCATCACATAGCCTGCCGGCACTTTGGCCGCCGTGATCACCTTCAGCTCGCTTTGATACGCCACCCTGC
>CALGBY010000108.1 GCA_937886445.1 uncultured Clostridia bacterium
GCTTCTGGACATCGGGCTTCCCTTCTTCGACGGTTACCACTGGTGCCGGGAGATCCGCAAGCGCTCCAACGTGCCCATCATCTTCATCTCCTCCGCCTCGGATAACATGAATATCATCATGGCCATGAACATGGGCGCGGACGATTTCATCGCCAAGCCCTTCGACGGGAGCGTCCTGATGGCCAAGGTGCAGGCGCTTTTAAGGCGCACCTATGATTTTGCGGCCACCGCCCCGGTTTTATCCCACCGCGGGGCCATCCTGCAGACAGCGGACAGCGTCCTTCTTTACGGGGACGAGCGGATCGAGCTTTCCAAAAACGAATTCCGCATCCTCTCCTGCCTTCTGGAAAACAAGGGCAAGGTGGTCAGCCGCGAAAAGCTGATGGAAAGGCTCTGGGCCACCGATAGCTTCGTGGACGAAAATACGCTCACGGTGAACGTCAACCGCCTCCGGAAAAAGCTCGACGCGGCGGGGCTTTCGGGCTTCATCGCCACCCGCTTCGGCATGGGCTACGTGGTGGAATGACATGAAGGAAAGCCCGTTTTTCTTCCGGTGGCTGAAAGGAAAAGCGCCTCTTTTCGGCGCCTTTCTGCTCTTTTCCGCCATCCTCATCGGCTCCTTTGCGCTTTATCATCTGCCGCTTCGGGCGGTGATATACCCGCTTTTTCTCTGCCTTCTGACAGGGTGTATCCTTCTGATCCCCGATTACCTCAAAAAGCGATCGCTCCATCAGACGTTACGCAGAATGGAAGGCTTCACCTCCGAAATGCTCGAAAGCCTCCCGGAGGCTCTTTCAAGCGAAGGGGAGGATTATCAGGCCGAGACCCTGTTCACCATGATGGATTACCTGTTCCGCCGTCCGCTGGTGGAGGCTTTCACCACCTGGGATTTTGAGGATCATCAGTGGCTGAAGGCGCCCTCCGGCCTGGTGCATTCCGACGGTACGCCCAAAAAAGCCCTGCTGATGCTGAAGGAAAAGCTGGCGGGGGACTGGCATACCAGTGCTGATCTGATCACCGATGAAAACGGCTGCTGCGAGCTGTACGGCTTCCGCGGGGATTATGAGCTGACCTGCGGCGATGCCGCCCTGCCCTTCACGTTGAAGAAGGATATGGGCGAAACACAGATTCGGCTGTAAGAAAAACCGGGAAGAGAGATCCGGCCGGTATGAAAACGGCCGCACACATTCTTATTTATTCAAAGCACCCTGCCCGTTTGGACAGGGTGCTTTTGTGATCCTGAGTCTGTTTCCGCAGCACCGTTCATCCGCCTGACCGGGATCCATGGATACAGGGGGCTGCCGTTTCCGTACGCGCCCGAAAAAGCCGCGGATGCTGTGACAGCTGACAGATGCGGTTCCGCACCGGGGCGGCGGGCGATCATGCCTGACCGCCTCTTTCCATCCGTTCCCGGATCAGCCCTTGACGGAAAGCGCTTCTTTGATCAGATCGATCTTTATTTGATCCTGCTTGTTCTTTACATCTTTGCGATAGCTGTCCTTCAGAGAGGCTTCGTACACCTTCAGATAATCATTCAGGCCCGGCAGACGGTATTTTGCGCCTTCTTCTTCCAGAAACGGAATGCCGTCAGGCTCCACCCCGGCGAATCCGGTCAGGCTTTCCAGCACGGCAAAGGCCACCGTAACGCCGCCGCGCGTGAAAGCGTGCTCGTGTTCGTCGGTGAGGCGGTAGCCTTCCCGCTCCATCAGGGCTTTCAAAAGCGCCCACTCCTCTGTCAGGCACTTCTGCGGCAGCAGCACATCGATATCATCGGCGTTCAGGCTTTTCTGCAGTCTTCTTTCCAGCCCTAAAGAGCCGTAGAGCAGGGGACAGACCGACAGCTGAGCGTTGATCAGCCGGGCAAGCCGCAAAAATTCCGTATACATTCCGTTTTCCTCCGTGTGTTTTTTGATTTACTTTGGGCAGGTCATTCGTCCGGACGGTGAAATCGATCGTTTCACAGATCCCGGCCTGTATCTCCGAGGCAGAGAATTCCCGTGCCTTGAACAGGCGGATATCCCTGTCTGACGGTATTGTCACACAGATCCCCTCTTCCGTCAATACAGGCAAAACGGACGGACAGCGCCGCCCGGCATCAGATTTATTCTTTTCCTGCCGGTGAAATACTTGCACAAAACGCACAAAACACATATAATATCAGTATAAATACCTTAGGAGGCGGAACACGATGGGTTACATGGATGAATACCGGGCATGGCTCGATCACTTTTCCGGAGATCTTAAGCTGACAGAGGAACTGAACGCCATTCAGGATGAAAAGGAGATCGAGGATCGCTTTTATACCGATCTGTCCTTCGGCACCGCGGGCATGCGCGGCGTGCTGGGCATGGGCAGAAACAGGATGAATATCTATACCGTACGCAGGGCCAGCTTTGGCTTGGCGGATTTTTTGCTGGGCGACGGCTCTGCGGATAAGGGAGTCGTCATTGCTTATGACAGCCGCAATATGAGCAGCGAATTTGCCATGGAGGCGGCGCTTTCACTGGCCGCCCGCGGTGTGAAGGCCTACCTTTTTGATTCTCTCCGGCCCGTGCCTGTGCTTTCCTTCGCGGTAAGGCATCTGGGCACCGCCGCCGGCATCGTGGTGACGGCCAGCCATAATCCTCCGCAGTACAACGGCTACAAGGTGTACGCGGCGGATGGCGCCCAACTGGGGCCCGAGGCTGCCGATGCCGTAACGGAAAAGATCCGCGCGCTTTCCTACTTCGATCTTAAGCCCATGGATGAGGCTGAGGCGAAGGAAAAGGGACTGCTTCAGATCATCGGCGACACTGAAGTGGATACGGATTATATCGCGATGATCAAGAGCCTTTCGCTGCGTCCCGAGCTGCTGAAGGAAAAAGGAAAGGATCTTTCCATCGTATATACGCCGCTGCATGGCTCCGGCAATGTGCCTGTGCGCCGTATGCTGAAGGAACTGGGCGTTGAGCATGTGGCCGTGGTAAAGGAGCAGGAGCTGCCGGACGGCAACTTCCCCACGGTGAAGGCTCCCAACCCTGAGGATCCGAATGCCTTCACGCTGGCGATCCCGCTGGCGGATCAGACAGGAGCTACCGTGGTGTTCGGTACCGATCCGGACTGTGACCGCATGGGTGTGGCTGTGCGCGACAGCGAGGGTGTGTTCCATACCCTTACCGGCAACCAGATCGGCTGTCTGCTGCTTTCTCATGTGCTTTCGTCAAGAAAGCTGAACGGTACGCTGCCTGAGAACGGCGCGGCGGTCAAATCCATCGTGAGCACGGAAATGGCGCGTTCCATCTGCAAAGATTACGGCGTGGAGCTGTTTGACGTGCTGACGGGCTTCAAATTTATCGGAGAAAAGATACAGCAATTTGAAGAGAGCGGAAGCCACAGCTTCCTGTTTGGCTTTGAGGAGAGCTTCGGCTTCCTGTCCGGCACCCGTGTGCGCGATAAGGACGGCGTGAATGCCAGCCTGCTTCTGTGTGAAGCCGCCTGCGCCGCCGCGGACGAGGGCGTGACGCTGTATGACAAGCTGCAGGCACTGTTTGAAAAGTACGGATACTACACCGAAAAGGTGGTATCCGTTACCCTGCCCGGCAAGGACGGCGTGCAGAAGATGAAGGATATCATGGCGTCCCTGCGCGCGCATGCTCCGGAGCAGCTGGCGGGCCTTCGTGTGACCGCGAAACGGGACTATAAGTCCGGCATCCGTACGGATCTGCTTTCCGGGAAGGAAAACGAAATGGGACTTCCCGCGTCCGATGTGCTGTATTGGGAACTGGAAAACGGAAACTGGGTATGTGTACGCCCCAGCGGAACGGAGCCCAAGATCAAGCTGTATGTCAATACCCGCGCTTCTTCCGAAAAGGAGAGCGTTGAACTGAATGAACAGCTGAAGGAAGCCGCGCAGGCGCTGCTCGGCTGATAAACAGACGGAGGAACAGGCAAATGATGACGCATGAGGAAGCCTTTGAACGCGCGAAAAAGATAGTGGATCAAATGACGCTTGAGGAAGCCGCCTCCCAGCTGCGCTACGGCGCGCCGGCAGTGGAACGGCTGGGCGTTCCCGCCTATAACTATTGGAACGAGGCGTTGCACGGGGTGGCCCGAGCCGGTACGGCCACCGTGTTCCCGCAGGCTATCGGCCTCGGCGCCACCTTTGATACGGAGCTGGAGAACAGCATCGGCAAAGTGATCGCAGAGGAGGGCCGTGCCAAATACAACGCCCAGAGTGAAAAGGGAGACCGCGACATCTATAAGGGGCTTACCTTCTGGAGCCCCAATGTGAATATCTTCCGTGACCCGCGCTGGGGCAGAGGCCAGGAGACCTTCGGTGAAGATCCCTACCTTACATCCCGCATGGGCGTGGCGTTTGTCAAGGGGCTGCAGGGCGAGGGCGAGCATCTGAAGGCCGCGGCCTGCGCCAAGCACTTTGCCGTGCACAGCGGCCCTGAGGCCCTGCGCCATGAGTTTGACGCGGTGGTGGATGAGAAGGACCTGCGTGAGACCTATCTGCCCGCCTTTGAAGCACTGGTGGGCGAGGCGGATGTGGAGGCCGTGATGGGCGCGTACAACCGCACCAACGGCGAGCCCTGCTGCGGACATAAGAAGCTGATGGTGGATGTGCTGCGCGGCGAGTGGAAATTCAAGGGCCAGTTCGTGAGCGATTGCTGGGCCATCAAGGATTTTCATGATGCCCATCATGTGACCGATACCCCCACCGAAAGCGCCGCGCTGGCGCTGAAGATGGGCTGCGATGTGAACTGCGGCTCCACCTATCTGTGCATGCTGGCGGCCTATCAGGAAGGCAAGGTGACGGAGGAGGAGATCCGCCTCGCCGCTACCCGCGCGCTGATGACCCGTGTACGTCTGGGCGTGCTGGATGGCAGCAGTGAGTACGACAGCATTCCCTATACCGCCTGCGATACCGATGAAAACGCTGCTGTATCCCTGCAGGCCGCGCGTGAGAGCATGGTGCTTTTGAAGAATGACGGTATCCTGCCTCTTGACGCTGATAAATTGACCTCTGTTGCCGTGATCGGCCCGAATGCCGATTCCATCCCCGCTCTGGAAGGCAACTATTCCGGCACCTCCTCCCGCTATGTAACGGTGCTGGAGGGGATCCGTGAGGCGCTGAAGGGAAAGGCACGCGTGTATTACAGCCTGGGAAGCCACCTGTACAGAGACCGTACAAGCGGCCTAGCCATGGCGGATGACCGTCTCGCGGAGGCAAAGGCCGTGGCCGAGGCCGCCGATGTGACGGTGCTGTGCCTGGGCCTTGATCCGTCCATTGAGGGCGAGCAGGGCGATACAGGCAATGAATTCTCCTCCGGCGATAAAAAGACGCTGGACCTGCCCGATACGCAGAAACGTCTGCTGGAAACAGTGCTTTCCGCGGGCAAGCCGGTCATCGTGCTGCTGCTTTCCGGAAGCGCTCTGAATGTAACGGAGGGCAATGCGATCCTGCAGTGCTGGTATCCCGGTCAGGCGGGCGGTACCGCCGCGGCGGATATCCTGTTCGGCCGGGTCTCTCCCTGCGGAAAGCTGCCTGTCACCTTCTATCACAGCGTGGATGATCTGCCCGATTTCTGCGATTACAGCATGAAGAACCGTACCTACCGGTACTTTGAGGGCGAGGCGCTGTATCCCTTCGGCTTCGGACTCTCCTATGCGGGATTCAGGTATTCCGACGCTTCCTTCGCGGACGGCAGGGTCACCGTTACAGTAAAGAACACGGGCAGCATGGCCGCGAAGGCTGTGACTCAGGTGTATGTGAAGGATGAGGAAAGCCCCTTCGCGGTGCGCAATACCAAGCTGTGCGCCTTCAGCAAGGATCTGCTCGCTCCCGGTGAGGAAAAGCAGATCGAGCTGCCTCTTTCTGATGACGCCTTCGCCTGCTGGGATGAAAACGGCGTAAAGGCCGTCCGTTCCTCCCGTTTCACCCTGTATGTGGCGGACCGCCAGCCGGATGAGCGCAGCAGCGCGCTTGCAGGCGGCGATGTTCAGAAGATCAGCGTAACACTGTAAAGGAAACGCCGAATAAATCGGCGTTTCCCCAAAAGCAATGGCCGGCCGGTTTCGTGATATAAGGCACGGAATCGGCCGTTTATCAAATGAGGTAATTTGAAAACATGGTCGAACTGGGGAATCCGTATTATTTTCTTTTTTTACTGTCCGGTATCGCAATATTTGTTTTGTTCTGGCTGTGCCTGCGCAAAAAAAGCGAAGACACAAAGAAAAATGTTCTTTTTATCTGGCTGCTACTCAATTTCCTTCTGCACTTTCTGAAGCAGTTGCTCCCGGGGTACGATCTTCCCGGCACCCTGCACAAATCCACCGCGGAAAATATCTGCGCGGTGAGCACGATGTGCTTTCCGTTCATCATGCTTCTAAAAAAGGATCATCCGCTGCGGGACTTCATGTTTTTCATCGGCATCACGGGCGGGATGGGCGCTTTTCTGTATCCCACCGAGGCTTTTGGGCGTTCGCTCGGCGAGCCGGACCTGTACCGCTTTTATTTCTGCCATTTCACTTTGGGCGCGGTGCCGCTGCTGAGCGCGGCGCTGGGCCTGTACCGGCCGCGAATGAAGCGTTTCTGGGTCATTCCGCTGCTGTTTCTGTGCTGGGAAGCCGTCATTTTTCTGAATGAGGCGGTGCTGGTCGCGACCGGCATTGTGAACAGCACGCCGGCGCAGTTTTTTGACCGTGATATCCGGAACAACGGCTTTGTGTTCGGCCCTACTTCTGATATGGCGGCCCTCGGCAATATTCTCACGGCGGTCGTTCCGTCCTTTATGAAAAAGGATGTTTCCGGGCTGCTGGGCGGCGGTGAAATGTACTGGCCGGTGCTTTGGCTGCTGATCCCCGGCTTTGTGTATTTTGTGCCTCTCTGGCTTTTGATGTGCCTGCCGCTTTGGCTCAGAGAAAAGATCACTCACAGGAAAGAGGAAAGCCTATGACCGAACGGCTGTATTATGATGATTCCTATATGCGGGAGTTTACCGCGCATGTTACCGCTGCCTGCGAAGCGGACGGGGATACCCTGATCACGCTGGACCGCAGCGCTTTTTACCCGACCAGCGGGGGTCAGCCCTATGATACCGGTGTGCTGATCGATACGGCTTCAGGGCAGGCCTTTTCTGTTACCGATGTGGAGGTAAAGGATAACGAGGTATGGCACCGTGTTCGCGGAAAGCTGAAAACGGGCGATGAAGTGACCGGAAGGATCGACTGGGAGCGCCGCTTTGACCATATGCAGCAACACGGCGGCGAGCATATGATCGCAGGGGCTTTCTGGAAGCTGTTTGGCGGCACCACCATCGGGCTGCATCTGGGAAAAGAGGAAAGCAGTATCGATGTGACGATGCCGGACGGCCGTACGCGTATCACCGGGGAGGAAACCGCCGCGGTGGAGGAATATGTGAACCGGCATATCCAGAACGATGAAAGGATCCGCTGCTTCTTCCCTTCGGAAGCGGAGCTGGAAGCGCTCCCGCTTCGCAAGCCGCCCACGGTGAAGGAGCATATCCGTATCGTGGAGATCGGCGGATGGGAGCTGGTGGCCTGCGGCGGAACACATCCTTCGCGTACCGGTGAGATCGGGATCGTGAAGATCCTTTCCGTGGTGCCGGCAAAGGGAAAAGCGAGGGTGAGCTTTGTGTGCGGTATGCGCGCGGTGAGGTATCTTTCGCTCTGCGCGGCGCAGACGGAAATGAGCGCGCGTCTGCTTTCAGTGCAGCCGGGAGCATTGCTTCACGCGGCGGAGGAACTGAAGGAAAAGAACGCGGCGCTTGAGAAGGAACTGAAAAGCTTCCGTGCCGGGGAATATGAAAGAATGCTGGAGGAACATGACGGCGTTCTTTATCTTGAACAGGGAGACGCCGCCTGCCTGCAGACGGCGGTGAGCCGGTATATCGCCGCTCCCGGGCGTGTGGCGCTGTGCGGAGCTTCCGGACGGCTGATTTTCGCGAGAAGCGCCGGGCTTTCGGCGGATATGGCTGTGCTGCTCCGTCAGGTGGCCCGCGGCGGCGGTAAGCCGGATATGGCGAGCGGCGCCGGCACGGAGGAAAATGTACTGAGAGCGGCTGAGTTGCTGCGTAAAACGGAATTGTAACATTCACAGGCGGGGCGGAATAATCGACTGCAGGTCTTCGTTATATGAATGTAGATTTGGAAAACGAGTTCGGTCGTTTTTCAAACATACATCGGTTCCTCATTCGGAGGACGGGCAATAAGCCGGTAAACGGCATAAAACGGGAGGATGGGATCATGAAAAGGAAAACGCGCGGCATAGCCGCCTTCATCGTGCTGATCGTGCTGTGTCTTTCTCTGCTGCCTGCCGGCGCCGAGGGCGTGCCGGGCAGCGCGCGGCTTTCGAAATTCGTCCACAATGTGACGGTGACGGGAAAGATGGCTCCGGCGTATTTTGACCCGGATGTGACCTGTTATCTGCTCACTACGGGGCGGGATGTGAATAATGTGTACTTTACCTGCACCACGGAGGATCCCCAGGCCAGCATGTATATCAACGGCCAGTATGTGCAGAGCGGCAAAAAGATCCAGGTGGCGTGGATGAATGACAATCCACAGCAGGTGGATATTGAAGTTTTCGGGATCTACGGCGATTACAGAAAGTATACCGTGTTTCTGCAGCGCCGCCCCAGCGACAAGCGCACCCGTGTCAGCTCCGGCTATATCACAAAGCTGGCGCAGAAGGACGGCGTGACAAAGATCACGGCGGATCTTGTGAATGTGTATTACTCAAACGGCAATATGAGCACCTTCCATAACGATTCCACGCAGCTTTATACCTATCCCTGCTCCGCGAACTGTGTATTCTATTACGGTACTGTGGATCAGGCTACGCGTGCCACCAGCGCGACGGAGTTTTCCTTCTTTTATACGCAGACCCCCGATCTATTGTATCGCTTTGTCTATATCGAGGATGAGATCGTGGCGGTGATGCCGTACGCGGCGGACTGAGATCAACCGGGCCGCGGCCCCTTGACGCATTCCGGAAGCCGGTTGCCGGCCTGACAGGCTGATGACCGGCCGCGGGGCGGGACCGAACCGGTTTTCTGAAAATCATACAATCAAAAACAGGCTATTGCAGATATTTTTCTCTGCAATAGCCTGTTTGTTACGGCGTGAATGCGATCGCCGTTATGGTGAACCTTTTCTGTTCGCTTCCCTCCGCCATCCGGATCTCCACGGTATGTTCGCTTGCCGGTGAGGAAACAAACACCAGCTGGGTCTCGCTTTGCCCCCAGGCACCGGGAATATTCGCGTTCAGCGTCATCACACGCTTTCCGTCGATCCACACCTCGGCACTGCCGAAGGCGGAGGAATTGACTGTGCGGTAGGAAATGAGCAGGTTTTTGAAGGAAGCGGTAAAGGTGAGGGGATCCTGCGGGGAGAGGGTGGAATGTGAGAAGTTTTTCCCGCATACACGGCCCACCGGGATGTTGGAATAGGAGGAGGGATCATCGGTGTTGAAGCCGCCGGCGCTGAAAGAGATGTCCTCCGGGATGCTGTCCGCGAAAACGCGTCTCATATTCATGTAGGATGTGCCGTACACACTGCGAACGGGGTCCTTCGTTACATCCTGCGCGTCCGTTGTCCTTTCGTAATCCGTACGGATGGCGGTCATGATACAGTCCGCCATCACCTGATGGCCGAGTGATGTGGGATGATAAACATCAAAGAAGAATTCCTTTTCTGTCCACTTGTCCCCTACATAGCGGAAGGCGCTGTTATACATGCTTACCATCGTCAGGTTGTAGCGCATACCGATGGGGGAAAGATCGTTCTGCAGGGTATAGCCCGAGGGAAACACGCTGAACAGCAGGATCACGGCGGGATCGTTTTCGGCGTGCAGGATGCTTTTCACCATGGATTCATAGCAGCCGTGCCGGGTGGGATCACTGCCGTCATTGACCGCGTATTCGATGATCACCAGATCCGGCAGTCCGTCATCGTCCTTCACACGGCTTACAACATCGCGCTCATAACGCGTCCATCCGAAGGTGGAGGCGGTGCCGCCTACGCCGGCGTTGACCAGCGCGATATTGCTTCCGTCCCCGCAGCCGTACTCCTTCCTCAGCGCGTCAAGCAGGCGCATGGCCCAGCATTCGCTGTAGGTGGCCGCGCCGGCTCCCTCGGTGATAGAGCCGCCGATGACCGCCACGGTGATGTTTTCGCCGTTTTTCGCGCGGTCCAGTACTTTTTTCAGGCGGATATTGCTTCCCTTCATCATCTGGGCGGAGGAGAGCATCCCGCTGTACCAGTCTTCACTTTCCGGAATGCCTTCCGCAAGCGCGGAGGGAGCAAGGAACAATGCAAACACTGAAAGCAGGGCAAGCAGTTTTTTCATTATCGTTTTTCCTTTCGATCATCGTTCCGGTTCACCGGAGCGCTCCCGCGGGAGCGGGCGTCGCCGTGGGGTCAGGGGATGCTGTACGCACAGGTACGGGCGTAAGCACGGGAGAGGGAGCCGGTGTGAGCGGAGACACCGAAGGCACGGCTGTCGGAACCGCTGTAGGGCACGGGGTAGGCGTCGCGTTTGCCGCCTCCACCTGCCTGTACAGTGTTTCCAGCGTACGTTTGGTGGCGGTGCCGCTCTGTTCAAGGCCGTTCGCGCGCTGATAGGCCTTTACGGCCTTTTCGGTGCCCTCACGGTACTGTCCGGTCACGGTGCCGGTGTAGTATCCCAGTTCCTTCAGCTTGCTCTGCAGCCAGTATACATCCTCGCCCTCGCTGCCCTTTTTCAACTGCCTGATCTCCCCGGACGGCACCTTTGTGCCGTCATAGGGCGTGTATACCGGCGGGACAGGCGTGGTATTGGGGGCGTATCTCTGCGCGTTATAGCTGCCGGGCTGCACGGAATAGACCAGCTCCGGGTCGCTTGCCGCGTCATCATGGATCCATACCTTCATACCGGCCTTCGCGTGCTCATAGATCCATTTCGCGTCGGCCACCGTCATGCGGATGCAGCCGTGGCTGCCGGGCTTGCCCAGCCCCTTCAGGCTGTTTACCTTCAAAGTGGAATCGTCTCCCGCGTTGGAATAGAGCACGCTGTGGAAAGCGATCTCACTGTTGATCCTTGTCCAGTAACGTGCTTCACCGCCGCCCCAGGTGGGGAATTTGCAGTATTTGGCTCTTCTTCCGTTCAGCGTGAAGGTGCCGAGCGGGCTGGGATGAGAGGATGTGCCGGTGGCGCAGATGAAGGATTTGGCGAGGGTCGTATAATCCTGCGTTGAGGAATCGTATTCCCACACCTTTACCACCTGGTTTTTGACATCCACTTCAAAATAGTACTGCGCGGGTACGGGCGCGGGGGAGGGACGGGGCGTGGCGGCGGATGCGTCTGCCGCTTCCGGGTCATTGAACAGGATGTTCCAGGTGATTTCATCCACTGTGCCGGTCTGAGGCAGGCCGTTCATTTTCTGGAAGACCTTCACGGCTGCCTGCGTGTTTTTGTAGTAGCCGTCGGTGTTCTTTTTGTAGGTGAAGAAGCCAAGCTCGCGCAGGCGCTGCTGCACCTTCGTTACATTGCTGTTTTTTGATCCGTAGGAGAGCGTTCCGGGAAAGGCCTGAGGCGGCAGAGGAGTCATACCGGCCGGGGTGGGCGTGGCGGCGGCAGGCGCGGGGGCGGCACTTGCGGAAGGAGCAACTTCCGAAGTATACAGCACGGTGAGCGTCTGCGCGTCGGCCCTGCCGGTCGCCTCCAGCCCCGCGTCCTTTTGGAAGGTGCTGACGGCGGTACGCGTCTGGGCGAGATAGTTTCCGGTTACCTTTGAGGAAAGATAGCCCATGGCGATCAGCTTTTCCTGCAGTTTTTTCACCTGTTCGCCCTTGTCGCCGTAGCTGAGTGGCAGGTAGCAGTTGCCGAAAATGATCTGCTGGGTATCGCTGTCCGCGATCCCGGAGACCTCCAGCTCATAGGCGTCCTGTACATTGCGCACCGCTTTGCGGGTCTGCTCGGCAAATTTTCCGGAAAGCGGGCCGGAATAGTAGCCCAGCTCCTTCAGACGGGTCTGGAGGGCAAGCACATCCTCTCCTTCATCCCCGTATTGCAGCGTATCGTAAAAACGCTCTGTTTCCTCTTCTGAAAGGGCAGACATACACAGGCAGAGAGACAGCAGGGCCAGCAGCACCGCGATCAGCAGTTTCTTCATGACAGTTCCTCCCGGGATCCTGACGGATCCTTTTTCTTTTTATGCCCGAAGACGGCAAATTTGCTCGCGAAGTAGTTGAAGATCACTACCAGCACGGTAACCAGTATTTTGTCAGCGAGATGTCCGAGCACTCCGAGCAGCAGCAGGTACACGCCGGCTTCGATCACGATGAAGCCGGTCACTCTGGCGAGCGCAAACCGGCCCAGCTCCTTCAATGCGCCTTTGCCATGCTCCCTGCTGCGGAATACGAACGCTTTATTGGTAAAGAAGGCAAAGAGCACAGCGCACACCCAGCTGCCCAGCTGACACCAAAGCGCGTGCAGCGCGTAGGAACCGCCCTCTCCCGAAAAAAGCGCGGACAGCAGCGAAAGCAGGCTGCTTTTCTCTTCTCCGCGGCTGTCCAGATGAAACAGCGCCGCGAGTATCAGGTAGCTGATAAAGCTCACAAGCGTCGTGAGCGCGCCGAAAACGCAGTAGCTGACGAGCTCCGATATCTTTTCTCTTGAATCCAGCGGCCCGGGAGGGGTTTTGAACAGCTTTCGTATCAGCTTTTCCGCAAGGTCTGTTATGAACCCCAGTGCTTTTTCGGTAAAGCGGCGTATGGCTCCGGTCATATTTGTTTCCTTTCGTTCACAGGCTTTCCGTTTCCCCGTGGTCTCCCCGGGCGTAGCCCGCGGCCAGAAGGGCTGAAAGCGGCAGAGTACAGGTCTTTTTGGAACGGGAGGTGATATAGGTAAAGGTATCTCCCTCCATAAGGACCACAGTGATGTTTCGGTATTTCATATCCTCCGCGAAGAGAACGCGCACCGGGCGGTTATGGCGGAGGGAATAGCGCAGAAAGGTTTCCGTCATTCGGTCTCTCCTCCGTTTTCCGGTATTTCATAGATGCGTATATCCTCATACCCGCCGCTTTCATAAATCAGGCGGCAGCAGCGGTCAAGCGCGTCCTCATTGACCGGTACAGAACCGTTGGAGCGTTCATAGGGAGATATGTATACATATTCCGCGCCGTACTTTTCCGCAATATCCATGTTGTTTTCCGGGTCCTCCAGGAAAAGGAGGATGTCGCTCTGCCGTTCCCAGGTATCAAAGCCGTGCCAGTAGAGCCACAGGTCCGGCCCGCACACGATATCCCGTCCCGCCAGAGCGGATACCGGGTTGATATGCTGTGTCCAGGTGATGAACATGGCGTGTTCCGGCGTGTGCTCCTCAATAAAGGCCGCGGCGTCCGCGTCCTCTTTTGAGAAGGATTCGTAATCGCTCACGCATTCCCTCGCGATGCTGATCGTGCCTGAAAGGAAGCACACCGCGCAGAACACGGCCGCGATCAGGCGGCGGGAGCGCAGCCCCTTCATACGGCTGTACAGCTTCAGGGCGTAACGGGCGGCGATCACGCAGGAGATCATATACCATACATAGAAAAGCTTGTTGTTGTCATATTCGTTGGGCTGAAAGCGTACGCATTCCGCCGGGATGAACACGGCAAACGCGAGATAAGCGAGAAAGCGCGTTTTGCGGTCCTTTTCAAACAGCGCGCAGAGAAGCAGCAGGAAGGGAAGTCCGATGTTTTTGATGTAGAACCAGAAATAGGCGTCACGCAGGCCTTCCGAGGCGGAATTGTTGACCCAGTTGAACTGCAGCGTGAGAAAATGCGTGCTGCCGGAGGCCTGACGGAAGGTCCATGTGAGCAGCTGCGGTGCGGCGATGACCACCGTGACGGCGCCGAAGATCAGCCAGCGCAGGATGCGAAGGGCGCGCCTTTTATCTCTGTTTTCCACAAGGCAGATCAGGGCAAGACACAGGCCTGCCGCGACCGGCGCGAGAAACAGAATGTCCGGCAGGTTCGCCTCGGGCACCTGCAGCGTGCTGTCCAGCACGGAGAGGATCTGCGGGGCGAAGCGGATGAGCACGAGCAACCCCTCCGCGGCCAGCATGCCCAGCAAAAGGCCGCGCAGCCTGCGCCCGCCTTTTCCGTGTACGGCGTCATAGACCAGCCCGCCGGCGCATACCAGCCCCAGCGCCAGGAAGGAATGTGTGTGGACCATCGGCAGCGCCCCCGCCCATACGGCCATAAGCAGAATGAGACGGATGTCTTTCCTGAGGGTACGGCGCAGATCGGGAGCGGCGGGGGTAATGGCTTTTCTTTTCCACAGGGCGCGGGAGACCTGACAGGAGAAGCGTCCCTTTATTTTTGCCGGATGCCTGCGGTCAAAACGGCTGCCCGCGGCAAACTCATATACCAGATACAGGCAGGGAAGCAGCTGACACCAGCCGGCCAGCGTGGTGCGCTGCGGGATGAGCATATCCGCGATCACATTGCTCCAGCGCAGGTTATAGGTAGTGAATTCCGCGTGGTTGGCCGGTGTCTGATACCAGCCGTCCAGCATCACCTTCAGGCGCTGCCACAGCCCGGTCACGCTCTGCAGCTCATTTTCGGCGTAAACACCGTTCTGCACACCGGCCATATCCAAACTGTAAAAAAAGCCCAGACCGCCGTTCAGGAAGAAGAACAGCGCGGCCAGCACGGCTGTGCTCCGCTTCCTTGCGATCCTTTCCGCCAGAATGATATATCCCGAAAATACGAGGGCTGCCATCAGCACCGAGGGAAAATTGACCGCGAAGCGCAGGGAGCAGCCAAACAGCATGAAGGAGGCGGACAGGCTGTCCGCGAGGAAAGGATAGGTGAGCAGCTCGCCGGGATAGATGGAATAATCCAACGGTACCTTCGCGTTGCGGAAGGAGGTGATGATGCCCAAATGCAGGTTCAGATCGCCGTAGGTGCTCTGCCCCACATGCAGGGAGCCGTCCGCCGCCGGATAAATATTATGCGTGATGAACAGATACAGGGAAAGCAGGGTAAGCGGCAGCGCTGTGCAAAGCAATGCCGTACACAGCCGTTTTTCCTTTTCGTCAAAGCGTGACGCTTTTTCGCGGCTGTGCGTGAAATACGCCGCGCAGCCCAGCAGCAGCAGCGGGAGGAGGGAAAGCAAATGCCCCTTTAGCGTAAAGTCAAACAGGTAGGCACTCAGATAAGGAAGCCACATTTCAAGCAGCAGGCCGAAAGCGACTCCCAGCCAGAGGCGGGCGGTAAAGCGTATACGGGGAAGCAGGCAGCGAACGCAGAATACGCCGCAGCCGAGATAGACCAGTGTAAAGAGAATGCCCGCCATTTTTTCCCCTTCCCCGTTTGCCGCCGGGATGGCGGAACGGTTCACTTATGCGTTGTGCCTCCGGAATAGCACCGATGGGCTGTTTGAAGATCGGCCGACACGATCTTCAAACTTGTACTAATATATTATACAAAAAAAGCGTGTTTTTGACAATGATATTTCAAAAATATTACGGATTATTTACAAATAATCGGTTGCACATGCTCAGAGCAACAAATGACTGCTTTTGTGCCGTATCCTGCTTGCAAAAGCGGAAGTACGCGTGTATCATAATTGCAGTGAATAATCAACCGATTTTGATGAAAAGGAGAAAAGACGATGAGTATCAAACCGCTGGATCTTTCCCTTTCTTTTGACCCCTATGCCGGAGAACCGAACCGTGACGGCGAGCAATACGCTGAGATCCTTGAGGACGGAAAGGTCAGGTTCCGTATCCTCGCCAGAGAAGCGTCCAAGGTGGAGATCGACCAGTTTGGCCATATCATGCCGCTTTCACCCGCGGGAGACGGCTATTTTGAGGGCGTTTGCGATCTGGGACGCGGCTTCAAATACTTTTTCCTGAAGATCGACGGGGCGGATGTGCTGTGCCCCTACCTGCCCATCGGCTTTGGCTGCTGCCGCCCGATGAACTTTGTGGATGTGCCGGTGGAGGGGGAGGACTGGGACGAACTGCTTCCCGATATTCCGCACGGCGCGGTGACAAGGCATACCTATCCTTCTTCGGTAACAGGCAAGCTGGAGGTATGTCTGGTGTACACACCGCCCCGCTATGACGCCGCGAAGAAATACCCGGTGCTCTATCTGCAGCACGGCTACGGCGAGAACGAGATCGGCTGGATCTATCAGGGACACGCCGGCCGCATCGCGGATCAGCTGCTCAGCAGGGGCGAAATGGAAGAAATGATCATCGTGATGGGCTATGGCATGGCCAAAAAGGATGATACGGCGGATCGTCAGCTCTTCACAAAGATCATCACGGCGGATCTGATCCCCTTTATCGAAAAGACTTACCCCGTATATACCGATAAATGGCATCGCGCGATGGCGGGCCTGAGCATGGGCAGCTACCAGACCAGCATCGTGACAATGAGCCATCCGGAGCTGTTCGGCTATGCCGGTATCTTTTCCGGATTTATGCGCTTCCCGTTTGCCGGCAATGAGGAAAAGCACCTTGAGATCCTGGAGGACAGGGAAAAATTCAATGCTTCCTACAAGGTCTTTTACCGTGCGATGGGCACGGAGGATCAGTTTTTTGGCAGCTTCTCCGCGGATGATGAGATGCTGAACGGCAGAGGGCTGAACATCCTGCGCCGCACCTTCCCCGGCGGGCATGACTGGAGCGTGTGGCGCCGCTGCATCCACGATTTCCTGTCGCTGATCTTCAAATAACTGCACAGGCGGGGCCTCAGGTCCCGCTTTTTTGCTGCGGTTTTTGGATGAGGCCGCGTGTTCTGATCGCTTTCAGCTTCTGATCATGCGAACAAATGTGCCCAAATATACTTGCGAAAACACCGCGAAAAGGGTATAATGGACGGGAAGGGACCGCCCGGAGGCGGCACGAGGACAGGAAAGATGAGTGAAGAAAGACAGAACGGCAGGTTTGTGCTGAAGGCACCCTACAGCGCGACAGGAGATCAGCCGCAGGCCATAGAGCAGCTGGCGGAGGGGATCAGGCAGGGGCTGCCCGCGCAGGTGCTTCTGGGTGTGACCGGAAGCGGAAAAACCTTTACGATGGCCTCGGTGATCGAAAAAGCCCAGCGGCCTACGCTGGTGATCGCTCACAACAAAACGCTGGCGGCGCAGCTGTGCGGGGAATTCCGCTCCTTTTTTCCGGACAGCGCGGTAGAGTATTTTGTAAGCTATTATGATTATTACCAGCCGGAATCCTATATCGCGAGTACCGATACCTATATCGAAAAGGAGACCTCCGTCAACGAGGAGATCGACCGTTTGCGCCACAGCGCCACCGCGGCGCTGCGCGAGCGGCGGGATGTGATCATTGTGGCTTCGGTTTCCTGCATTTATTCGATGGGAGACCCCGAGGAATATGAGGGGCAGATGATCTCGCTGCGCCCCGGCATGAAAATGGAACAGACAGCACTGCTCAAAAGGCTGGTGGAGGTGCAGTACGAGCGCAATGATATCGGCTTTGACCGCGGTGATTTCCGCGTTCGCGGCGATACGGTGGAGGTGATCCCCGCCGGCAGCAGGGAAGACGGTATCCGTGTGGAGTTTTTCGGTGATGAGATCGACCGTATAACGGAATTCCGCGTCACCGACGGGCATACGCTGCGTACGGTACAGCACGCGATGATCTTTCCCGCCACCCATTATGCCACCGGTGTGATGGGCAGGGAGGATGCCCTTGCCGAGATCGAAAGGGATATGAACCTGCGCGCGAAGGAATTTGAGGAGGCGGACAAGCCGCTGGAGCATGAGCGCATCCTGCAGCGCACAAGGTATGATATTGAGATGCTGCGTGAGATCGGCATGTGCCAGGGCATAGAGAACTACAGCCGGTACTTTGACGGCAGAAAGCCGGGAGACCCGCCCTTCAGCCTGCTGGACTATTTTCCGGATGATATGCTGATCATGATCGATGAAAGCCATGTCACGGTGCCGCAGATCCGCGCGATGTATGCCGGAGACCGGGCACGCAAGGAAATGCTTGTGGAATACGGCTTTCGTCTGCCCAGCGCCTTTGACAACCGACCGCTTACCTTTGATGAATTTGAGCAGAGGATGAAGCAGGTGATCTTTGTTTCCGCTACGCCCGGCCCCTATGAAAAGGAACATGCCTGCCGCGTTGCGGAACAGATCATTCGCCCCACCGGCCTGCTGGACCCGAAGATTGATGTCCGCCCCGCCACCGGACAGGTGGATGATCTGGTGGGCGAATTGCATACTACGGTGGAAAAGGGCTTCCGCGTGCTGGTCACCACGCTTACCAAGCGCATGGCGGAGAGCCTGACCGGATATCTTGATGATATGGGCTTTCGCGTAAGGTATCTGCACAGCGAGATCCTGACGCTGGAAAGACAGAAGCTGATACGCGAACTGCGTACGGGTGAATACGATATCCTGGTGGGCATCAACCTGCTGCGTGAGGGTCTGGACCTGCCCGAGGTGGGGCTGGTGGCCATTCTTGACGCGGATAAGGAGGGCTTTCTGCGCAGTGAGACCTCGCTTATCCAGACGGTGGGACGCGCCGCGCGCAACGCGGAGGGGCGCGTGATCATGTACGCCGACAAACCTACCGATTCCATGATGAACGCCATTGAGGAGACCAACCGTCGCAGAAGCATACAGCAGCGCTACAATGAGGAGCACGGCATCACGCCGCAAAGCGTGAAGGCAGCGGTACACGCGCTGCTGGAGATCACCGACAAGGTGAGCGAGGAGATCACCGGCGATATGAAGGAGGAGGAGCGGCAGGCCCTGATCGCCTCTCTGGAGGATCAGATGCTTTCCGCCGCCGGAAATCTGGAATTTGAAAAGGCGGCCAAGCTGCGCGATCAGCTGCTGGCCCTGCGCGGGGAAGCCCCCGTTGATAAGCATCAGCCCTCCAGAAGACGGAGAGAGCATTTGAAACACGGAAGATAATGATCTGCCGCCGCGTTTGCCGGAAAGTGAACGCGGCGGTTTGCTTTTGCGACACGGCATGGCTGAGCCCTGCAGACGGATCATTTACAAACATACATCGGTGCCTCCTCCGGAGGCTGGTTATCAGCCTGCTCTTTGCGCTGTGCCGCCTGATCCGGGCCGGCCCCGTAGTGATCCGTCCTTCCGCTTCCGCATGGTACTCTGTTTTCAAACACGCCGCCGTATTTGTATTCATCTGTTTTGCTCATAACCCATAAGCGGTTTTCTGTATGAATAGCCGCGGACGGTACAGCCCGGAAGCGGGTGCAGACCGCGTGATCTGTCTGAAATTTCCGCAGCCGAAATTATGACAAAAAACTGTTGAAAAAAAGAGTGCACTGAAAGTGCATGTAACTCCTGTGTAATACTTGAATATACATATTGAATGTGATATGATTGTGCGGTAAACAAACTGTGTATGATACTGTGTTGTGCCGGGCGTGACCGGCAGGTGTATTTTGACAAAAAAGTTTTGAGAGGACAGCCTGTATGAAAGCAGAAATGTTCTATGCCGCGGTGGAGGGTGACTGGCAGGATGTGATGGGCCGCCTGATGAAGGAAGAGCGTGTGCTCAAGTTTCTCAGAAGGTTTGCTGCCGGTACGGAGATGAAGGATCTGGAGGATGCTCTTGCTCAGGAAAACTGGGAAGCCGCTTTCCGCGCCTCTCACACCCTGAAGGGTGTGGCAGCCAATCTGGGCCTGACCCAGCTGTATAAAAAGAGCAGCGAGCTGTGTGAAGAGCTGCGCCCCTGCGTAAAGCCTGCGAAGGATATTTCCGGCATGGCAGAGGCAGTAAGAAAGGATTACGCAAATACGGTGGCTCTGATCGGGGAGCTTGAGGGCTGACTGTATCGGCATCACAGAGTCTGAACAGCAGGAATGAGAAGAGGGTACATATATGACACGGGCTTTGATTGTTGAAGACAACAGCATGAACCGCGAAATATTATGTGAAATGCTGGAGGATGATTTTGAACTGGTCACCGCGGCCGACGGTGTGGAGGCGCTGGAAAGGATCGATGAGTACGGCACCTCTCTTTCTGTTGTGCTGCTTGACCTTGTTATGCCGCGTCTGGACGGCTTCGGAGTGCTGAACGGCATCCGGGACCGCGGGCTCGCGGAGGATCTTCCTGTTCTCATCATCAGCGGTGAGGCCGTTGAGGCCGAACGGCGCTGCTTTGATTACGGCGTGTCGGATTTTATCCGCAAGCCCTTTGATGAACGCATCGTCAAGCGCCGCGTGAAAAACGCGAGCGATCTGGCCATATACCGCCGCCATCTGGAGGAAACGGTGGATCTGCAGACGCAGGAACTGCAAAAGCAGAACCGTCAGTTGGCGGAGCAGGCCGAGCAGCTGAAAAAGAGCAATATCAACATCATTGAGATCATGGGCAGCATCGTTGAAGCCCGCAACATGGAAAGCGGCCAGCACATTCAGCGTGTGAAGCTGTATTCCGGCATTATCGGACGCACCCTGATGCGCCTCCATCCCGAATACGGCCTTACGGAGCAGGATGTGGAATTTATCATGGCTGCCAGCCCCCTGCACGATGTGGGAAAGATCATGATCCCCGATGCCGTGCTGCTCAAGCCCGGCCGGTTTACTCCCGAGGAATGGGAGACCATGAAGGCGCATACGCTGATGGGCTGCGATCTGCTGAACCGCGTAAAATATATCTGGGATGAAAGCTACTACCGCATGAGCTGGGAGATCTGCCGCTGGCATCATGAAAAATATGACGGACGCGGCTATCCGGACGGTCTCGCGGGAGATGATATCCCCATTTCGGCGCAGATCGTGGCTGTTGCGGATGTATATGACGCGCTGGTGAATGAACGCCCGTACAAAAAGGCCTTCTCCAAGGAAAAAGCCTATGAAATGATCATCGGGGGAGAATGCGGCGCGTTCAACCCCAAGCTGATGGAATGCTTTACCGCCGCCCGCGAGGAAATGGAAAAATATGCGGGGGGGGGGGAACGAATTCTGACACCAAATGACGCAAATATGTAACAGTTCAGGCCTTTACCTCCGGCGGGGCATACAACCTCCGGCAGCGGCAGGGCGGTCTGCTTCGGCTCCGGCTTGCATGTCCGGAGCTTTTTGTGTATCGCATTGTTCCGGCAGACATTTTGCTGGTGATATGATAAAATGAAAAGCGTCTTTATGATCAGGCTGCGGATGCGCAGACGAAATGCGGCCTGAGAGAGTACAGGCGGAAAAACCGTGTACGGTCTGCTTATAAATTTCAACCTTTTGGCCCGCCCTCCGGAAGAGGCACCGATGGGCTGGGGCTGTGAAAGAACATATTTCGTGTTCTTTCGCAGCTCCCTATTAGCATACAA
>CALGBY010000109.1 GCA_937886445.1 uncultured Clostridia bacterium
TTTCCCCTATTTAGGGGTTGACAAAGGTCATTACATATCAGAAACACACCCTAATACGATGCCGAATAAAAAATGTTACAACAGCGTCTGCTCATGGCAAACTCAGATGGTGAAAATCAGCTGAATAAGTTGTTGTCAGCAAGAACCGTCCCGTTTGGAACCCCATTCAGCTAAATTGCTACTCGCAGTCTTTTACACAATTCCTATGGCAAATGAATGCAGCAAAGATACAGTCATTACGACGCGATTCATCGTCGGGAAAAGCTTCATCGCAAGAAATCATTTCCATTATCTCTTTTTCATCGCATTCTGCTTTGCATTCTGCGAAAGACCCTCCCGCGGCCTTCTCCAGTTCTTCCTCGGTCAGATTCAGCTTCTGTAACAGTTCTTCCCTGGTGATTTTTTCCATGGTTGTTTCCCTTTCATATGATCACAGCATATCCAATGATAATAATACCGCAAATGAGTCAAAGACCAGTCCTTAAAACAATACCGCACAAATGAGTCAGTATGATGGCGAGTGGATTTTTCATCAGATTCGCCTGCAGAAATCGAAGGTTTGCCGGCGTCAGTTTGAAGATCGTGTACGGCCGATCTTCAAACAGCCAAATAGTGCCGTATCCGGAAGGCCGGACATAAAAAGCCCGGTTGACCGTTCTGTTATATGACGGACATGATAAGCACAGCGAAAATGATTACGGGCAGCACATAGGTGAGATACGGGCGTATCCACCGGGGAACCTTGATCCCGTTGCCCGCGTTGACCTCAGCTTCGTAATTCTTCCAGCCCCAGCCAAACCTGGAAGTACAGAACAGAATATAGATCAGGGAACCGACAGGCAGCGCTAAATTGGATACCAGAAAATCCTCAAAGTCGCCGAAATTGCTGAGTCTCCCGCGGGCGGGCGAGCTGGCCGCCAGCCAGACGGGCTTGCCGAAAACGGAATCTTTGAAGCAGTTGGCGCAGATGAACGGCAGGACCAGCACCATGATCAGCACCGCATTGATCAGCGCGATCTTCCGGCGGGAAAGCTTTGTCCACTCCAGCCAGAAGGACATAATGTTTTCAAACACGGCGACAACGGTGGACATGGCAGCAAAAACCATGAACAGGAAAAACAGCGTGCCGATAAACCGTCCGCCCGCCATGTTGTTGAAGACGGAAGAGATCGTGGTGAACAGGAAGGACGCGCCCACCGTGCCGGGCTCCTCCACAACGGTGGCCGCGCCGGGGTTTATGGTGAAGAACGCAGGGAACAGCAGAAGACCGCTCATCAGCGCCACAAATGTGTCCAGACCCACAACGGTAAAGGTCTCGCCCAGCAGAGAACGTTCCTTTCCGATATAGGAACCGAAAATGGCAATGGAGCCGATGCCCAGCGAAAGCGTAAAGAACGCCTGCGACATGGCGGCGGAAATGACCTTGGAAACGCCGTAGAACTCAAGCCTCTCCACGTTGGGGATCAGATAGAAGGAAAGGCCTTCCTTCACGCCGTCCATGGTGAAAGCATAGATGACCAGACCGATGATCAGGGCCAGCAGCGCCACCATCATCACCTTGGTGATCTTTTCAACGCCGTTTTGCAGGCCCAGCGCGCAGATCGCAAAGCCCAGCACCACAACGATGGCGGTCACACCCACGTTAAGGCCGAAATCCGTTGCGATACCGCCGAACATTTTCCCCAGCGCCGCGCTGCCCTCCGCAGCGGAAAGCCCGGCGGTAACGGTGCTGATGGAGCCGGTAAGGTACCTCCAGAAATAGATCACGAACCAGCCCGTGATGCAGGTATAGAACATCATGAGCAGATAATTACCGGCCACCCCCAGATATTTCATCAGGTGCCATTTCTGCCCCTTCTTTTCAAGCACATCAAAGGAATTGGCGATGGAGCGCTGGCTGCCGCGTCCGACGGCATATTCCGCGGTCATGACGGGGATACCGAGGATAACGAGGAAAATCAGATAGAACAAAAGGAAAAAACCTCCGCCGTAAGCGCCACACCAGATGGGAAAACGATAGACATTCCCAAGCCCGATGGCACAGCCGGCAGAGATCAGGATAAAGCCAAGCCGGGAGGAAAACTTTTCGCGGTTCTGCACAAAATCAATCCTTTCTGCGTTCTGTTCGTGATCATGGCTGCCGCTTAGCCGGCTTTTCGTGTTCTCCGGAGAGCCTCCGCCGGCAGGGGCATTCTGCCATATCCGTTATTATACACCATAGCGGTGAATATTTGAACAGGTTTCAAACAGATACCGGTATAACCGCTTCATAGCTCCGTTGACGCTCCGAAAGGAAAGCGGCACAATAATTGCAAAAGTGATCCGCCTGTCGGCGATCAATACAAGGGTATCCGGACATCATGTAATGCGCGGAGCGGGTAAAGACCGTTCATATCCGTACTCAAAGCTGATGTGCCGGGGCAGAAATCCCCCGATTTCCGTCCCGGTACGTCATCCAGCCGATATGTACCGAAAATGTCGCATAAACTTTCAGAAACCATTTGAATTGTAAGCACCGGAACTGTATAATGGATGCGGAGGTGATGCCTGTGTCAGCGGTCCATACGAAAAAGATGCTGATTCTGGATATTCTGGAGGTGCTGAAGCGTCACACAGACGCCGAGCATCCCATGACGCAGAAAGAGATCATTGCCGCGCTGGATTTGGAGTACGGTCTTTCAGTCGACAGAAAAGCGGTAAAACGCAATCTGGAGGATCTGACGGACGCGGGCTATCCCATCCGCTGCGGCAGCGAAACGGCACGAACTTTTATTGATCTCAAAACCGGAGAAACCGAAGAGAACGTCATGGCATCCGATTTCTATTACGAGCATGACTTCTCTGACGGCGAATTGCGGCTGCTGATCGACAGCCTGCTCTTTTCCAAGCACATTCCCTGCAGCCAATGCAGGCAGCTGGTAGAAAAACTGGAAGGACTGTCCAACGACAAGTTCCGCAGCCGCGTGCGGCATATCCGCAGCATGCCGGAAAATCAGCCGGAGAATAAGCAGCTGTTCTATACCATTGAAATACTGGATGAAGCCATCAGCAAGCACAGGCAAGTGGAGATCACCTATAACGGCTACGGAACGGACCTGAAGCTGCATCCCCATTTGAACAGGGAGGGCAAGCCCCGGCGGCTGGTGCTGAACCCGTATCAGATCGCCGCGTCCAACGGGCTGTATTACCTGATCTGCAACGCGGACAGTCATGACGATGTGGCCAATTACCGGGTGGACAGGATCACGGATATCAAATTGCTCGATACGCACGCGAAACCCATGCGGGATGTGCAGGGGCTGGAACACGGGCTCGATTTGCCCAAGCACATGGCGGAACACCTTTATATGTACCCCGGAAAGAGCGAGAGTGTGGTTTTCCGGGCGAAAAAGTATCTGCTCAACGACCTGGTCGACTGGTTCGGCAAGGAGATCCGCTTCAGCAATGAAACGGCGGATACCGTGGATTGCCGCGTGCACGTCAACCTGCAGGCCATGCGCATGTGGTGTATGCAGTACGCGCTGCATGTGGAGGTGCTGGAACCGAAGGAGCTGAGGGAACAGCTTGAAGGGGACCTTCGGAACGCGCTGAAACAGTATAAGTCTAAAGCGTAATGTTTGATTGAAGATTTGATTATGACAATAGAAAAACGTACTAATGCAGGCGATGCAGTACACTCTATATGTGGAAGTGCCGGAGCCAAAGGAACCGAGTGAATAACTGAAAACAGACATCAAGTAAAGCAATCTCAATAGAACATTATTTTAAAAGGAACGTGCTATGAGTAATTCTCTTGAAAATCGCATCTACTCCTATAGGTTAACATACTTTGATGGTACAGCCCCTTGTTACGATAATAATACGTTATCGCTTGCCATCTGTAAAAGAGATATGCGCCGAGTTATCGGTCGTGATTATCAAAAAATCACAGACAAAGGGGGCAGCATTTGGATTATTGGGTTAATTGGCAATGCTTTAAAAAGAGCGTCGGAATTTAGTAGTGATCTATATTCTGTTGATCAAGTGCTGTATGCAGCAAAAATAACAGAAATTAAGAAGTATAGCGAGTATTTCACTTCTTCAGAGCATCGAAAAGATATGATTTATGAATGTGCTGAAGACGGGAAATACTGTTCCGGCGGAAAACACTTCAAACATAAAAAAAATGAGAGCATACACAGCGATGAATGGCTACAGGACAGAGATTGGGATACGAAACATAATACCTCAGAAAAATTTGTTTTGCTGTCAGAAGAATACTTTTTTGTTGATCGCATACTGTCTGAAGAAATAAAGAATATGGATTGTGGAGCGATATGGGCATCCGGCGTTGGGCACAGGAAATTCCCAGCAAATACTGATATACTGCAATTGCTGCAGGATAAGGCAAATGAATATAAGGAGAGCAGAAATACGGAAGTATTGCCAAAGAAGTTACAAAACCCGCGTAACTGTAAAGGATGTGGGAAAAAAGGAGGAAATTTATGAAAATCATTCTTTCCAGAAAGGGGTTTGACAGCAGTTACGGAAAAGTTGCCAGCCCAATTCTATCCGGCGGAACAATGCTCTCTATGCCGATTCCCGCCGGAAACGAAGGAAGCAAAACGAAATTTACCGACTTGTCCTATGATGGGCAGAATTACCGGACGCTTCTGGAATCGTTAGGATATCCGAAGGATCAGGGAGAATGCTGCCATTTGGACCCCGATATCCGGGAGGAAATTCGTACCAACCCGATCCCGGATTGGAAGCCTGCCTTTGGGCAGGAGAAAGCAGCGCAATCCTATCTGCAAAAATGCGGCGTAGGTGAAGGTGATATCTTTCTCTTTTTCGGATGGTTCAAAAAGGCGAAAGCAGCTGATAAAAGTTTCTACGAGACAGGGAACTTACACGCCATCTATGGATATTTACAGGTTGGGAAAATCATCACGGATGAAAAGGAGATTCGTGAACAGTATCCCTGGCATCCGCACAGCGAAGGAGGCTATGACAAGAACAACACACTCTACATTCCATCCGAACGACTCATTATTGACAGGACAGACTTTGGCAAGGGGTACGGAACGCTTGACTATCGGCAGGATCGTATACTGACCAAAGAGAACTTGACCCGTGCGCAATGGATCCCGCATCCTTTCCTGATGCCGGAGTATATATTAGGATGCAATCGCAAAAATACTTCAAAGAAAGATGCTCTGTATTATCAAGGACAATGGCAGGAAGCTGTGTTTGATGGAGATCACGACCCCGGACTCATCGAATGGGTAAAGAAAATACTATCATAATATTTAAGCAGAACACGCCAAGTACTTACGTGCCCCGGCATTGCGCCGGGGATTTTCATTTGGCGGCCAGCACCATTGATGTGCCAAAAACGGTACATTGAAAATGGTATATTATTGATGCGAACGGGGAAGGAAAACAATCCCATGAAATGAACGGAGGGAGATCGGCATGATTTATGTAACCGGCGACCTGCACGGCTATCCAAAGGACAAGTTCCTGCGGTTTCTTTCCGGCACCGGCTTTTCCAAGCAGGATCAGTTGTATGTCCTCGGCAATGTGATTGACCGGAACGGCGACGGCGGCATCGAAATGCTGCAGTGGATCATGCGGCAGCCCAATGTGCATTTTCTGCAGGGGAATCATGAGGAGATGCTGCTGAAGTGCGAATTCCTGTTTGAAGAAATTACCGATGACGCCATTGACAGCATGACCGGCGAGGAACTGGAAGCCTTCCTCAACTGGTCCTCCAACGGCGCGGCGCCGACGCTGCGGTCCCTGCGGGCGCTGAACGAAAAGGAGCCAGAAGCCCTGCGGGAAATGCTGGATTTCCTCGCGTTCGCTCCCCTGTACGATGTGCTGACCGTGAACGGAAAGCGCTATATCCTCACCCACGCCGGGCTGGGGCATTATGAGCCCGGAAAAGAACTGTACGACTATGACACGGATGATCTGCTGTGGTTCAGGCCGGAGTTGACCACCCGCTATGATGAGGGCGCGACCGTAATTTTCGGTCATACCCCCGTTGCCGCCTTCGGGACCGGATCTGAAGACCGGATGCTGAAAACCGACACGTGGATCGATATCGATACCGGCGCCGCCCATGGCGGGGACCCCATGCTGCTGCGTCTGGACGATGAAAAGGCGTTCTACATGAAGGAATGAAATGAACGGCAGGAAAAAATTTGTTGAACATATGATTGCAAGTCCATGAAGATCATTTGGCTTGACAAACATGATCCGGAAAACAAACAGACCGCTCTGTGAATATCCGGAATATGGACGCAACAGTGACAAATCAAAATTTCTCGGAGGTGAAATACATGCCCGGTCCACAACCAAAGAAAATGCTGATCCTGAATGTTTTGCAGATCCTAAAGGATCATACCGATTCCGCAAATCCGGAACACAGACTTACACAAAAGGAAATCATGGAGCATCTTGAGCGTGATTATGATATGACCGTGGATCGCAAAGCAGTCAAACGCAATCTGGCTGATCTGATCGATGCCGGGTTCCCGATCTGCGCGGATGAAACGCATCGAAGCATGAAGGATGCAAAAACCGGCGAGCCTGACGAAAATATCATGTATTCCAAGTTTTATTACGAGCATGATTTTACCGACGGAGAGCTTCGATTATTGACGGATTCTGTATTATTTTCCAAAAGTATACCCGCGGGATATGCAAAAGAATTGATTGCGAAAATCGGCAAGTTAGGCAGCCGGTACCATGCAAAGCGTTCCTCACATCTTATGCCTGTCAAGACATCTGCCCGTATGCCGGCACCGGAAGTGTTTCTTACGGTCGAGGAACTTGAGGAAGCGATTCATGGTAATAAAGAAGTATCGCTCATTGAAAACAGATACGGAAAAGACCGCAAACTGCATCCGGTCAGCACGGAGCCCGTTATTGTTATGCCAAAGCAATTGATCGCCGCGAATGGGTACTATTATCTGATCGCGTACACAGGCGATCACAAGATACAGCATTACCTCATCGATAAGCTCAGCCGGGTGAAGATTCTGCCGCGGTCCTCATCAGTTTCAGAAACGCAGCGTATCCGTTCCGTTGATCTGCAGGATTACATCGATTCTCATGTCTTCATGTCGGAAGGAATGCCGATCGATATCACCCTGCGTATCGATAATGAAATGTTTGATACCGTTGTTGATTCCTTTGGCAGCAATTTCAGGATCATGCAGGAAAATGAGATAAGCAGTATCCTCACTTTGAAATCCACCGCTTTTGATATGTATCAATGGGCACTGATCCACGGAGATCATGCGGAAATTCTGGAGCCGCAATTGCTTCGCGACAAACTATGCCGGATCACAGCCAAAATGCACCGGACATATTTCGCCACGGACGATGACCGGTATGATGAGGCTGTCAGGCTGGCGCAGTCCCCTCATTGTCAGCTTCAGCTCCATCACATTGATTTATCCGGCCGCACATCTTACCGGGAATTATCGGGACTTAGGTATGTAGATCTGGTGAGCAACAGCCTGCAGGATATCCGTTTTCTGAAAGATCAGACTGAGCTGCAGAATCTGTATCTGTCCAATAACGCGATACGGGATTTTTCTCCGGTCGCAGGGTTGCCACGTTTGACGGAAGTACGGCTGTGGAATACAGGAACAGAATCCATTGCTTTTTTATCCACATTGCCGCGGCTGAGGAGACTGATGATCCATGAAAAGAATATAAAGGATATTGAAGTGCTCTATCAGCTTCATTTATCCCATCTGTGGTTATCCGATGTTACCGCTTCACAGGTCGATATGGACCGGATCAGATCAGTATGCAGTCATGTGACTGTTTGGAAGAAAACCGACCGGGATCATTTTTGATTTCCTGTTATGCTGTTTCTTCACTGCAGCTGCGCGAATGTACCCTTTTACGGGCATCTGTGCTGATATACTGTTTTCGGATGGAAGACAGTCGGCTGTCAAACCATCACAACAAAAAAAGGAGTGAAAGATGATGTCAACGAGCAAAGTCCCTGCTGATTGGAAAAGATGCGCTACCTGTTCTCACTGGTGCGGACAGAAGGAACCGGATGCATTCTGCAAGTGGGTCGAATATGACACAGATGAAAAAGCACGCTGCGCGGGCGGCGGCTTCCGGGAATGTAAGATGTCCGGTCAGCAAAGCTGCAGCCAGTGGACACCCCAGTTTCCCAAAAAGTAATTGACGGGACCAAATTGAGTTACCCAGCGATCGGAGCTTCCGGGAGAAGCTCCGATTTTTCATTCACAGCAATGCACCTGCATGAATATTCCGTATCCGCGTATGCGCATCCTTTTTGATCGGTCAAAAAAAGGACATCCTGTCTGCTATACTTTTCCTGTCTGAGTGAGCCCGGTCTTTTGACCGTTACTGACCTATTGAAAGGAGACGGAAGTATGCCTGATTACTTACAGAACGCCTTGCGTGATACGGATACCGGACGCCCGGTCCGCATCGGAGAGATCCTGACGGATACCTATGCCGGGATCGAAAGGATGGCTCAAAGCCGGAAACACGCTGCGGGGATCCCGACCGGATTCACGGATCTTGACCGTATCCTGAACGGACTCAACGGAGGCGAGCTGATCGTTGTCGGAGCAAGACCGGCTATGGGAAAAACTTCATTCGCCCTGAATGTCGTCTCCCATGCCGCGATACGGTCCGGGAAAAGCGTAGCTCTGTTCTGCCCGGGAATTTTCCGCAGTCAGGTTGCATTGCGGATCCTGTGTTCCGCTGCCCGTGCGGATCTGCAAAAGGTAAGAAGAGGAGAGATGAACAATGAGCTCCGGAGGGCACTCGAAAACGCGATGCCATCCGTGAGCTCCGCACCGATCTATATTGATGATACCCCCTGCCCGACTCCGGGTATGATAGGCAGCCGATGCCGGGAACTGAAGCGGGAGAACAAGCTCGACCTGATCGTGATCGATCACCTGGGGCTGATAAGGTCGGATGAGGAAGCCGGCAGCCGGGATCAGGAGGCCGATGCTGTTTTCCGCGCCCTGAAGGCGATCGCCGGAGAACTGGATGTACCGGTCCTGCTCGGCGCGCAGTTGGCACGCCCGGGTAAAGACAGGGCTGACAGATACCCGATTTTGAAAGACCTCGGAGGCACGGGAATGCTTGAGCGGGAAGCGGATGTGATCCTGCTTCTCCACCGGGAAGACTACTACGCTGTCACGCCGAAGGAGCAGGAGACCTATGATGTCATTGTTTCAGGGCGACGGAACGGGCCTCCGGTGACTGTCAGATTGGCCTGGCATATAAAATACGCTTCTTTTGCCGATCTTTCAGCGGAAGAGATCATATTCTGATAAACCGCGGTTCTTACTTATAAAATCCGACCCATGAATGGACAAATTCCCCGCGCTTTCCGAACAGATTGATGACCTTTCCGTCATCGCGGCGGTATTTGGAATAGGAGCTGTGCGCGCCCATATCCAGATAAAGCGCCGTTTTGACGCCGGCATCCTGAACAGCGCGAATAAAATCGGCATAGCTTATAAGCGTTTTGCTTTCGATGATGCAGATCCTCCCGTTAAGCTCCGCCAGCACCCGGTAGCAGCGGCGTTTCGTAAGAATATCCCGCGTCTTTTCGCCGTCCCAGATGGCCATATACTGCTCAAAGCCTTCTCCGCCGTGTTCGGCAGCCGTACGGATCGCTTCATCGGGATCAGCAAACGAAAAATGCGCTTCGCCGTCATAGAAGGTGAACGCGCTCAGGTTTTTCTCAGCCGCGCCTTCATAATAAACGCCGTCCGACGCGTGCGCGCCCACCACATTTTCATGCCGGCCTGTCAGCTCATAGGTATGAAAAAACGCGGATGTGGCAAACATCGTAAGGTCCGGGTCATCCATGGAAGGGCAATCATTGAATATGAAACGGATCTCGCTGTACTGCGGGAAAAGCAGATACAGGTCATCCGTCTCATATACATAGCAGTTTTCCGCGCTCTCCGCCGCCTGCATATCCAGCAAAGAAATATCGCCCTTGGCATCCGGAACGAGCACGGTGTGAAACTGCGCGGCCATCGTAAGATAAAGATAGACCGCGGCAAATATCGCCGCCGGAAATGAAAGATGACTGAGCCGCAGCAAAAAACGAAGCAGCCTGTTTTCCGGCGTCTTCTCTTCATGCAGATACCAGACCAGATTGGCCGCCTCCAGCAAAGTGAGCAGCCCGAGCGCAAGATACACAAGCTTTGAAAAGCCCTGGATCAGCAGCAGCATGGTCATGCAGAAAATGCAGAGCAGCAGGCCGAAAAGATACATGACGACCAGTTTCTCATTGCGCTTCATCTGCTTTTACCCCCGCGATATACGGTCAGGATCTGCCCGTCCACAGTCAGATACAGCTCACAGCAGGCGATCATGACGAACAGGAACAGGTCGGACAAGCAGCTCAGCGCGCTTGCAAGCTGCCGGAGAAGATCCTCGGCGATCACCCATCTTTCCACGGTCATTATCAGAAAGCACAGGAGCAGAACGCAGACCGATATCTGATTGGCGATCAGCTTGGTGCGGCCGCTTTTCTTTCCCGGATCGATCGTGAAATGATTGTATGTCACCATCAATATCACAAAGCAGATCATCAGATAGGAGGAAAGCAGCATGCATGGTACCAGCCCCAGCGCGACGATGCTGTCCACGCCGATGCTCAGATACTGTTCCGACAGATAAATATAACGGCACAGCTCCACCAGCAGGATGCCGCCTACCAGGCCGCCTGTCCTCAGCAGGTCCTCCATTTTCCAAGCGGTGCAGAGCCCCGCGCTCATCATAAGGATCAGCAGGTTGCAGGCTGCCGTATAGACAGTCATCTGACCGCTCATTATCGTAAGAAGCATGCTGACAACGAGCGTGAAAAATGCCCCCACAGCGGCTGCTGTGAAGGTCTTCCGGTTGAGAAACAGTATTCGATACCAGATCATGCTGTGCTCCTGAAATTCGAATTTTCTCTTTTCCGCGGGGCATTATTGCCTTAGGCAATACCGCGCAAATGAGTTAGTGCGATGGCGAGTGGATTTTTCAACAGATTCGCTTGCAGAAATTGAAGGTTTACTGGTGTCAGTTTGAAG
>CALGBY010000110.1 GCA_937886445.1 uncultured Clostridia bacterium
TTTCCCTGTCCTTATGCCTGTACAGGTAGTTGTCCTCCGTCTGGCTTTCGATCAGTTCATCAAGCGCGTCCTCCCACTCGCGCACCTTATTCTGCGCCTGTTTCAGCTGCAGCGGGGTCTGCGCCACGATGGCCCGGTCCTTGTACTTGCGTATCATGCGTTCCATGTACCGCTGCTTTGACCTTGCCGTGTACTGGGGGCTGGCTTCCTCCCGTTCTCTGGGCCTGTCCCGGAAGCCGCCTTCGGGCTTTCTGCTGATATCCGGGTAATAGGTCGTGATCCCGTGCAGGCATGCGCTGTATGTGCCAGTGGATGCGATCAACATCAAGACTTCAGGTTGAGCAACGTAAAACGCAGGAATAACAATCCTACGGCTTCACAATTTTTCCGGTTTCCAGCCTAATGCAAAAAGCAACAGCATGACCGAAGTCATGCCGTTGAAAACCGTAACATTGTTCTGTGAAAGCCGTCGCGATCATAGCTCTCTTTCGTACCAGGGGTCTTTACGCCTGCTCCGCGGCCGTCTTTTTGCTGAGCAGCTGCATCGCGCGCTCCTCGGTGAACTGGTTGGTGTACAGGCGGTAGTATTCGCCCTTCTTTTCGATCAGCTCCCGGTGGGTGCCGCTTTCGGCGATCCTGCCGTCTTTGATGAAGAGGATGCGGTCCGCCGTGCGCACGGTGGAAAGGCGGTGCGCGATGATAAAGGAGGTACGCCCGGTAAGCACCTTGGTGATGGCGTTCTGGATGATCATTTCCGTTTCGGTATCCACGGAGGATGTGGCCTCATCCAGCACAAACAGCGCGGGATCGGCAAGGATGGCCCTTGCAAAGGAGATCAGCTGCTTTTCGCCGGTGGAAAGACGGCCTCCGCCCTCGCCCACCTCGGTATCGTAGCCCTTCTCCATCTTCAGGATGAAGGTTTCGGCATTCACCGTTCTCGCGGCCTCCCGCACCTCCTCATCAGTGGCCTCGGGGCGGCCGTAGCGGATATTTTCGGCTATGGTGCCCGAGAAAAGATGCGGCTCCTGCAGCACATAGCCCAGATGGCTCTGCAGCCACAGCTGGCTGCGCTTCCGGTAATCCACCCCATCGATCAGCACTTCGCCGGCGGTGGGCTCATAGAAGCGGCACAGCAGGTTGACCACAGTGGATTTGCCCGCGCCGGTAGGCCCCACCAGAGCGATGGTCTGCCCCTTCTTCACGGAAAGGTTGAAATCCGATAGCACGGTATCGCCCTTCTTGTACTTGAAATCCACATGACGGAATTCGATATCTCCGTGCAGCTCGGGCCAGTTTTCCTTTTTCGGGTGGAAGTTGTCGCCGAACTCCTCCTCCACCTCTTTTGTATCCACGATATCGGGTTCTGTTTCAAGCAGCGTGATCACGCGCTCCGCCGCCGCCTGCGCGCTCTGCATATCGGCAAAGGTGCCGGCGATGTTGCGGATGGGCTCAAACAGCTGCATGGTATAGTTTACATAGGCCACCAGCGTGCCGATCAGCAGCCCCTCCGCCACCATCACGCCGCCCTTCCACATCACATAGGCGGTGGCAACGGAGCCGATGGAGGTCACGATGGGCAGATACAGGGCGGAAAGCGACGCGGCGCTCACAGAAGAACGCTTCATGCGGCGCGTGAGCAGGCCGAATTCCTCGGCGTTCCGCTTTTCGCGCACCAGCGTTTTGGTGGTCTTTGCGCCCATGATGCCCTCGTTGAAGGCGCCGGTGATCTCGCTGTTGGTCTTTCTCACGCTGCGGTAGGCGTGCAGGATCTTTTGCTGGAACTGCCAGGAGATGAGCGCCAGCGGCGGCACCACCAGCAGCACGATCAGAGACACGCCCGGCAGCAGGATGAACATGGTAACAAGGGAAAGCACGATCATCACCGCGCCCCACACCAGGTCCAGCAGGCTCCAGCCGATGGTTTCCGCCAGACGCTGGGCATCGCTGGTCATGCGGCTCATCAGGTAGCCGACGGGCATCGTGTCATAGTAGCTGAAGGGCAACTCCTGCAGCTTGCGGAAGCCCTGTTTGCGTATCGTGTAGCACACACCGCACTCAATGCGCCCGCCCAGATACAGGAAACGGTAGATGAAAAATACCTCCGCCGCCACAAGCAGCACATACCCGGCAATGAAATACGGCATTTCACTGCGCACCGCGGCGGCCGCCGCCTCCGCGCCGGAGGGATCCAGCGGGATAAAATGGTCGATCGCGTATTTGCTCATCAGGGGGAAGATGCAGTCGCATACCGCGCACACCGCCATACAGATAACAAGGCGGATAAGATCGCCGTAGTATTCCTTCGCGTAGCGAAGCAGGTTCTTCCACAGGGAGAGGCTGAATTTTTGAGTGTAATCCTTTTCTTCTGTCTGCATATTACTCACCCGCCTTTCCGGAGGCGGCGCGTTCATCGCGGAACTCGTCCTCCAGGGCGCTTTGGATATTGAAAATGGAAGCGTACAGGCCGGGACGGGCGATCAGCTCCTCATGCGTGCCCTCCTCAGTCACACGGCCGTCCTCCATCACGAGGATCTTATCCGCCTCCTGCAGGGTAACCACGCGGTGGCTGATAATGATGGTGGTCATGTTCCTGCCGCGCTCTCTGAGCGCCGCGCGGATGGCCGCGTCGGTCTCGGTATCCACGGCGGAAAGGGAATCGTCAAAGATGAGGATATCGTTATCCTTCATCAGCGTTCTCGCGATGGCGGCGCGTTGCTTCTGCCCGCCGGACAGCGTAACGCCGCGCTCGCCCACCACGGTATCCCAGCCCTTATCGCTGCTTTCGATAAACTCAAGGGCCGCCGCATCCTGAGCGGCAGCGCGGATCCTTTCATCATCCGCGTTATCGGCAGCGATCGCCAGGTTATCCCGGATGGAGCGCGAATAGAGGAACGGCTCCTGCAGGATCAGTCCCACATGGGCGCGCAGCCAGGCACGGTCAATCCTTCTGATATCTGTGCCGCCGATGCTGATGGTGCCCTCTCTCGGTTCAAACAGCCGCTGCAGCAATTGCACCGCGGTGCTCTTTCCGGAGCCGGTAGCGCCCAGAATGGCCACTGTTTTTCCGGCCGGCACGGTAAAGCTCATATGGGAGAGCACATCTCTCCCCTTTTCATAGCCGAAGGAAACATCATTGAACACGATATCACCCTTCAGAGAGGGGCGCAGCGCGTCCTTTTCAGGAGGCTCCGGCTCCTCGGCCAGCACCTCGCTGATACGGCCCGCCGCCACCTTGCTCTTGCCGGCGTCCGAAAGGATGCGCCCCAGCTGGCGGATGGGCCACAGCAGCTTCCACACATAGGAGGTGAACACCGTTACCGCGCCCACGGTGATCTCGCCCTTCGCGGCGAAATACACGCACACCAGCAGGGTGATCATGCTCTGCGTCATGCTGAACATGTCTCCGCCCGCCCAGTATACCGCCAGCAGCCTGCAGATCTTGAAGTTCTTTTTTCTGAAATCGCTGCTCACGGCGTCAAACTTTTCCGTTTCGCTCTGCTGCTTGCCGAAGGCGCGCACCACGCGTACGCCGGTCAGATCCTCCTGCAGCACATTGCTCATTTTGCCCTCGGCCTCATCCGCCTTTTTGAAGAAGCGGCTCACCCATTTGTAGAAGAAGTAGGCAAAGGTAAACAGCGCGGGCACTACCACCATGCTGAGCAGGCCGATCTTCACATTTTCGCGTATCATGTACATCGCGGCCACCGCCACGGAAAGCACGCAGTTGAACACGCTGAGCAGCTGCGAGGAGAGGAAGCGGCGCACCGTTTCCACATCGGAGGTGCAGCGCTGGATCAGGTCTCCCGTTTCGGCCTTCACATGATAGGAAAAGGGCAGGCTCTGGATATGGGTATACAGCCTTTCACGCAGGTGCAGCGAGATATTCTCGCCCGCCACCGCCTGCCATCTTCCCTTCAGGAAGGAAAATACGCCGCTGATCACGCTGAGCAGCACCAGCGCGATGCCGGGAATCCACAGCCGTTCGCGCATCCACAGGGCATAGCCTTCGCCCGCGGCGCTTTTCAGCATATCGTTCACAAAGCCGGGCAGATGGCTCTGCGGGTTCTCTCCCCCGGCTCCCAGATATACATCCAGCGTTTCCGCAAGCACCAGCGGCGTGATGAAATCCACCGCCACCACGATCAGCATACAGAGCAGCGCGCCGATAAAATATCCCTTGTTTTTTGAGATCTCACGCCCCATCAGATGGGGCTTTTTCGTGTGCATGATTGTTTCTCTCCCTTTTGCGTGCAAGGCACGGCTTGAATTCAGGCGCGGCAAGCGGGTGTTTTTCCTTTCCGGAAAACGCCGGCCGGTCGCCGCTGCGCGTCTCCGCCTCTGAGGGTGCTGAAAACGGATGTATTCCCGTTTTCGGCACAAATGAAAACGGCACACCCGCAGGCATGCCGTTCTCATTATGCGCACAGAAAGATTCTGTGCGGTCAGCAGGCGGCCGCGCGGAATTTACGGTTGTTCATATTTACATTGATGTTCACTTTCATCCCGGCAGCCTCCTTTCATTTTATTCTTCGCGGCTCACACCGCAAAGGAAGTATAACCGATAGCGTTCCTTTTGTCAACAGCCGTTTTTCTCAGTACTGAGCGGCGCCGGTGCCGGCGGTGAGCGCGCTGATCTGGTTGATCAGAGCGGCTACCTCGGGCATCGCGGCGTAGGCGCGCTGCATGAGCGCGGAAAGGCCGTACACAGAAAATTCTCCGGCAACACCGGCCATCACCTGATTGGGATCCAGTTCGCCGGTAAGCAGCTTGAGAAGATCGATTTCGGTCACAGTTTCGGAGAGCACAGGGAATTCCACGGTCTCATCGGTAAAGCCGGCCTTGGATTCGGTGCTGAACAGGGGAGCTTCCGCCTCGTTGAGATAGAACTTCTCGGATACGGCAACGCCGTTCTCATCAGCGGTCGCGGTATACACCAGATCCGCCGTCATGCCGAGTGCCTTTACAGTCAGATCCGCAACAGCGCCGTTTTCGATGGAGATCACATTCAGGATGGCCTCAACAGTCTCACCGGAAGCAGTCATTGTCAGGGTGGCAAGAAGGTCATCCTGACCGGGCACCATTTCCAGACGGATATTGACATCCTCGTTGCGGTATTCGCTGGTGTAGCGGGACTTGTAAAGCATGTCCAGAATCACGGTTTTGCCGGCAACAGCGGTAAAGTAATAAGTGTCTCTGCCATCGCGCACGGTGAGCATCATGGTATTGCCTGAAGCAGATACAGTGAAGGGCGCGTCTTCGATATCCCCTTCGGGCACGATCAGGGTGTTGGCTAAGGAAGTGTAAGCGTACAGCTTCACCTCGCTGTCGCCTACGCGATCTTCACCGGGCAGCTGCAGCATAGAGGTAAGAGAGGAAAGGCCCAGCGTTTCCATATCCTTTTTAGCCTGATCGGCAAGCGCCACAAGAGCGTTGTACAGGTCGCGTTCCTTCAGGGTCACAACGGTCTTCCCGGTGTAGGCAATGCCATTGATGGGGAAGATACCTTCCTCGGTCTCAACAGGAATGGACGCTGCATACTGCTCAAGAATCGCCATATAGGCGGCCAAGGAAGCCTGCACATCCAGCGCACTGAGATCGATATTGGAAAGATCAATCCCGTACGCCGCCAGCAGCTGGCTGATCAGCGCAGCCACCTGATTGAGATCCAGCGTAAAGACGTAGCTGGGAATCAGATCGCACGCCACGCGGAGAACACTGCCCATATCGTACCAGACATTCATGAGAGGCTGTCCGTTCAGGGCAAGCGTTTCACGGCCGATATTGCCGCTTACAACAATATTGCTGCTCAAAGCGTTAACGACCTTGATGATATCGCTGATCATGGACATGCTCTGCTCGTCCGGCAGAGCGCCGGCCATGTTCAGCAGGGCGATCACCTGTTCTTCATTCACATTCACCGTCGCATTCGCGGCAACGGAAACACTGTTCTGAGCAAGATCGCCTTCCGCAAACGCGCAGGAAAGCAGCATCATCGCCGCGAGCAGTACAGCAAGCAGTTTCCTCATCTTGAATTCCTCCTGTTTATTCGTTGAGTAAAAAAGGATTTCCCTTTTCCCATCTATTCTAAACTCAAAAGCACATAAAGTCAATACAGGCGAAGCGACAATACAGACATCATACCGGACAGTTTACATTTTTTCACAGGTCGTGCCGTTCCTTCTGAACAGACTGAACCGAAAGCAGATCCCCGTTCACGCAAAAGCGCACATTGAAATAAGCAAAGGACAGCCCGTATTGCCTGCCGTCACGCTGGTAGGAAGGACGGGGGTCCAGCGAAAGCACACGGTCCAGCGCCGCCTTTTTATCCGCGTCCAGCGCCGCAGGCACGGGGCATTGCCAGCACACGCGCAGCACATGGCCCTCCCCGTCCACCGAAAAACCGCCCGAGGCCTCCGGATGACAGTCCGTATACGGCACATAGGGCTTGATATCGGCAATGGGGGTACCGTTCATCAGGTCCGCCCCCGCGACATACAGCACGGGAGCGCCGTTTTCGGCATATTCCACACGCATGAGCTTCACGCAGGAAAGCCCGATGGGGTTGGGGCGGAAGGGCGCGCGGGACGCGAACACTCCCACCCGCGTATTACCGCCCAGGCGGGGCGGGCGCACGGTGAGCGAGGCGTTTTCCCTCCCCTCGTTTTCGGAAAAGATCCATATCAGCCACAGGTGTGAAAAGCCCTCTATGCCCCGTATGGCATCCGGGGAGGCGAAGCGCTTTTCAAACACCACGCGGGACACCGTTTCCCCGTTCATCCCGCTCTGACGGGGAATGCCGAACTTGCCCGTAAAATCGTTTTCGATATGGGCTACGGGGATGATGCCTTCCATTGTGCCGCCTTTCCGCGCCTCATGAGAAGTGAAGCGCCGCTTCTGTGTTCCGCCGCGGGCCGTGTTTTTTGCCGGGATTGCAGGAAAAGCGGAACAGCATACAGAAATGATACTGTGCGGAGGCAGCCTAACGGGCTGTCCTCCGGCTGAGGCACCGATGGGGCGTTTGAAAATTGACCGTGTACAATTTCCGCCCTTACAACCGCCATCAAATCATGAGGTACGCCGCCATGCCGAACGCGATCTGCCGTCCCTCCTGCCGCGTGTATCAGGCCGCGGGCAGGGATTGTCCGCTGTTTTTGTTTGATTCTCTGCCCTCCACCAACGCGTTCATCAGGGAAAACGCTCATCAGCTGCCTTCCTTTGCCGCGGTACTCGCGAAAACGCAGACGGCGGGGCGCGGCAGGCTGGGCAGAAGCTTTTATTCCCCGCCAGGAAGCGGCCTGTACATGAGCGTGCTCATACGGGATCTTCCGGCATCCGCCTGCCTGCGTGCCACCCCCGCCGCGGCCGCGGCCGTGTGCCTGCTGCTTGAAGAGGAAACAGGCAGGGATTTTCAGATAAAGTGGGTAAACGATGTATACCTTGACGGGCGCAAGGTGTGCGGCATCCTGTGTGAAAAGATCCCGGAGGGCATGATCTGCGGCATCGGGATCAACCTTGCGGAGCCCGATGACGGCTTTCCCGGGGAGATAAGGGATACCGCCGGCGCGGCGGGCTGCCGCGCGGACGCCGCGGAGCTGGCCTGCCGCCTGCCGGATCTGCTGGCAAAAATGCTCACTCACCCGGAGACCGCGTTTTCGGAATACGAAAAGCGCATGTTCCTCGCGGGCAGGCATGTTCTGTACAGGGGAGAAAGCGCCCTTGTGCTGGGGCTTGAAAGCGATTATTCCCTGCGCGTGCGCTACACGGACGGCACAGAGGAAGCGCTGCGGGCAGGCGAGATCACGCTGCACGAAGCGCTTTCCGGGCCGCAAAGCGGGCGCTGAGGGTGCAAAAACAATAAAACAGAAAAGCCATGAGCAATACCGCACGATCAAGGCACCGCAGAGCGTGCCGACGAATTGTGCGGTATTGCCTTATGGAAACACTGATTAAATGAGGTAGGTTCAGATGCGAGTGGATTTTGTGCAAGATGCGACCGCGAAAATCGAAGGTTTACTGGTGGTAAATCGAGATTTTTGCGGTTAACAGATTGTGCAAAAGGCACCGCAGATGAGCCTTCCGAATTAATCAGCGTTTCCTTATTTATATGCTTATGTCAATCCCAGATCTTTCTTCCCTGCTCATCGGGGATGCCGGTGAAGCGGAAGAAATAGGTGTTGATCACATCGCACCAGCGGCGGGCGTTTTCCGTCTGCAGGGCAAACTTTTCCTTCACGCGCTCAAACACATCGCCGTCCACGCTGCCTTCAAGCGAAAGCCAGTCCTTTTCCAGCTTTACCGCGCCTTCATAGCCGCGGAAGTGGTTGTCATAGATGCGCTGCAGCAGCGTGCGCCCGTCCTTCATCACATGGTCGTACCTTACGCGGTGGAAATAGAGCAGCAGTTCCTCCGGGCAGGTATCCTGAGAGGCATACAGCGTTTTCCAGGGCTCGGGATACTGGGAGGTCATATCCGTTCCCTCCGGGCCGCGTTCCACGCCCACCGCCTCAAAATTGGCGCGGTGATAGGTGCCCCAGGGGTCAAACTCATAGCCGTTGGTATCCACGCCGTAGTGTACGCCGGGGCGAACCATCCAGCACAGGCCGAAGGGCGACGCGTAATCCTCATACACGCGGCAGGAGATGAGAAGCATGTTTTTCAGCGTGAGGCGTTCCGCCTCGTCCTTTACGCACAGCGCGGCGGCCTCACGGGCGCAGTCCTCCGCGTCAGCCCTGCCCGTAAAGGCAAAGCGGCCGAACGCCAGCAGGTTGTATATCGCAAGGTCATGCCCCGCCCAGTTCACGCTGTCGCCGGTATTGGCCACGGCGCACACCGCCTGCACCTTATCCGCGGGCAGCACATCCAGTATATCCTGCCACTGGGGCGGCATATAGAACAGGTCGATCTGGTGCCCGGTATACTCCTGCGCCAGTTGCACCTCCAGCGCCTTCGTGCAGGAGGGCAGGGCGAACAGCAGGGGGGATACGCCCTCGCGCACCTGAAAATCGAAGGGGCCGCTCTTGATCTGCAATATCACATTGTCGTCAAACTGCCCGTCCAGATACGCGTAGTTATCATAGGCGGCCTTGGGACGGTCGGTAACATGATCGCGCCAGTCCTGACCGCAGTTGTACACAAAGCAGCGCCAGATCAGCTTGCCGCCGAAGGGCGCAAGCGCCCTTGCCAGCGTGTTCGCGCCCTCCGCGTGGTTGCGCCCGTAGGTATAGGGGCCCTCGCGGTGCTCGCTGTCGGCCTTGACAAGAAAACCGGCCAGATCCGGGATATAGTCATATACCGTTTTCGCCTGATCCTTCCACCACTGCTGCACCTTTTCGTCCAGCGGGTCCGCCGTGCCGCAGCCGTTGCGCACCGGCATGGAAAAATCCACCGCCAGGATCACGCGCACGCCGTACAGGCGCAGGATATCGGCAATTTTTTTCACCTCGGGCAGAAAATCCTCCGTGATCAGCCGGTCCGCCGGGAAATGCACATTCACGTTGTTCAGGCAGATTGCGTTGATCGAGGCGGCGGAAAGCATGAGGCCGTAGGCATGGATCAGCTCCGGATCGAACTCCACCCTGTTGTTTCTGAAGAAAAAGCTTTGTCCGGCATAGCCGCGCTCGATCGCGCCGTCCATGTTATCCCAATGGTTGAGCATACGCAGAGGATAGCGGGGCGTATGATCCCCCGTTTCGGGCTGTTTGCCGGTATACAGCGCGCGCAGCAGCGCCTGCACGCCGTAAAGCACGCCCGTTTCGCCGCCGCGCACGGTGTAAACGCCGTTTTCCTCACTGAGGGTGTAGCTCTCCCCTTCTTCGTCCGGGATCACCCTGATCTCCGGCAGCTGCATTTCAGCCCTGCGGAGCAATTCCTCCGCCAGAGCGGCGGCGTTCTTCGCAAGCGGCACAAAGTGGGGCAGATAGGGCAGGAATCCTCTCGTTTTCTGTAGCATCTTATCCTTCTTTCCACAAAGCCGCATGCTGGGCATCCGGCTTCATACCGTTTCGCGTCGGCGCGCATGATTGATAACAGAAGGGAAACACCGGTCTGTGTTTCCGAAGATCCCGGAGCGTCATTCCCCGTCCGGGAGCGGATCCTTTTTCCTGTCGGTCAGCACGAGCAGACCGGGCAGCACGCAAAGCACCAGCACAGAGGAGATCAGCGCTCCCCTGCCCACAGCAAGGCCGATATGCCCCACATAGGGGTCGGAGATCATGAAGGCGATCAGCAGCCCGGCAGCGGTCATGATCAGGCCGCTGGTCATCACCGTGGAAAAGCCGGAATTGACCGCCAGCGCCGCCGCGCGGGGCGCGTCATGGCTGCTTCTGAGCCCCAGGTACCGGCCCGTGATCACAATGGCGTAATCCACCGTGGCGCCGATCTGTATCGCGGTGCCGATCATCTGCGTGACAAACAGCGGATGATCTCCCGCAAGGCAGGTGCAGCCGAAATTGATCCACACGCTGCTCTGGATCACCAGCACCGATATGAGCGCCGGCAGGAAGCGGCGGCAGGTGAACAACAGTATCACGAACACGAACAGCGCGGAAAGCAGGTTTACCCTCACGCTGTCTGAAACAAAGCTCTGCTTGAGCTCGTAGGCCGAGGTGATATCGCCGCACACAAGGGTGTTTCCCTCTCCGAAGCACTCCTCCGCAAGGGCTTTTACGGAAAGCAGCAGTTCCTCCGCCTCTTTGCTGTCGGGCCTGCACGGGGTCATCACCAGCACGCGGTCATGCTCCTTTCCGTGCAGCTGCGTTTCCGCGGTATCGATCACCTGCTCCGCCGCGAGCAGGCGTTCCTTCATCTCTCCCTCCGGCACGAGCGTCTTGTTCGCCTTCAGGCAGCGTATCGCCTCTTCGGCGCTCACACGCACCCCGGAGGGCATCAGCGCGCCGGTAAAATCGCCCCGTTCAAGGGCGATCAGGCGAAAGAGCGCCTGCACGGTGCTTTCATCCGCGCCGGTGAGGGCGCTGATCTCTGCGGAGGAAAGCGGCTCCGAAAGGGAGGGCATGCTTTCCGCATCGCCCGCGATCAGCCCGTTCTCAGCAGCTGTTCTCAGCAGCGTGGGCCAGCCGATCACGCTTTCCGTTCCCGGAAGCGCGTACGCCTTTTTGACGAATGCCGCCTGCTCCTCATCGGTATCCGCGGGCACGATCACGGCCAGCACCGTGTTTCCGCCCGCGCTTTCTTCCTTTTCGCCCCGCAGCAGCGTTACCGAGCTGCCGCTGAAGGCGTATTCCGCGCGGAAGGACAGCACCGCGAAAGGCACCAGCAGGCAGAGAAAAACCACGGCCACCGCTTTGCGCCCCCTGACGGGCAGGGCGGCAAGGCGCGTTACATCCGGCACAAAGGAACGGTGCCGTGTTCTTGTGAGCAGCCGGTCAAAAAGAATGACCAGCGCCGGCATGAACAGAAACACCGTGAGCATGGAGCACACAACGCCCTTCACCAGCGCAAGGCCCAGATCCGCCCCGAAGCGGAACTGCATCAGCACCAGCGCGGAAAGGCCCGATACCGTGGTAAGCGAGGAGGAAAGGATCTCCTTCGCGGCCTTCGCCAGCGCCTTTTCGGCGGCGGGCACCGCGGCCCCGGCCCTGTCCCGCTCATCGCGGTACAGGTTCATAAAAATGATCGCGTAGTCGATGGACAGCGCCAGCTGCAGGATCACCGCCACGGTATTGGTGATGGCGGAAATGGTGCCCATCAGAAAATAGGTGCCCATATTGATCGCAGCCGATACGATGAACACCGGGAAATACACGGCAAGGTCAAAAAACGAGGCGGAGGTGAACAGGAGCACCAGCAGGATCACCGCGAAGGCCGCCAGCAGCACGCCGGTCATTTCCTCCATCAGCGTATCATTGTAGCTGCCGCTTTCGCTCTCCTGCGAAAGCGCGGGAAACTCCTCCGCCATCACGCGCACGCCGCGGGCGGTATCGGTTGAGGCGGGCAGATAGGCGGTGATATCGGAATTTACCTTCGTCAGCCTTGTGCCGAGCAGCCCCAGCACGGTAAACACAATGAACAGAACGATCAGCACATGCCGCAGCCGTACAGTCGTTTTCGCGATCTTTTCCAGCACATTGTCCTCCGGTTTTTTGTTGCTTATCTTTTTTACGCCCCGTAGCGGGACAGGCGCCTTCCCAGGCGGTACACTGTGCAAAGCACCGTGCCTACGAACGCGCCGAACACGGCCTGAAGCACCTGCGGCAGCACATAGGTGACGAACGCCGTTTCGGCGGCGCCGTACATCAGCATATGCCCCAGCGTGTAGCCGCACACCATGATCACAGCGCCCAGCGCCGCCGCCAGAACACGCGCCGCCGTACGGTGGCCGCGCAGCAGCTTCGCGCGGGCTGTCTCGATCACCAGGCACTGCGCAAAGCGCGTGATGAGGGTCACGAGCATCGCCTGGGGGTAAAACATCATATCCCCCAGAAAAGCGCCCAGCGCGCCCGCCGCGCACCCGTACACGGGCGGCAGAAGCAGCGCCGCCGTACACACGAATACATCTGTAAGATAGATATGAGCCATACCGGCCGGGATGCTGAACGCGCCTGTAAGTGCGATAAGCGCCATAAACATCGCGCTCTGGCACATCAGGCGTATCCTCTCCCGCTGCGGCACGCCCGCGTTACGCGTTTTCATTTGCCGCGTCCTCCGCAAGGCACAGCGCGCCCACCAGCCCGCTCACCGGGTACAGGCAGGGCTTGACGATCAGGGAAGCCATATCGCGTATGCCGGGCGCGGTAAGATATCCGCCCAGCAGCCTTTCGGTCTCCTCACGCACCTTTTCGATCAGCCCCTCATGGCCCAGCACGCCGCCGCCCAGAATGATCCTGCGCGGGGAGAGCGTAAACAGCGCCGCCGCGCACAGCTGGGCGATATACCCGGCCTCCAGCCGCCACGCGTCATGGTCATCCGGCAGGTCCCTTGCCTTCATGCCCCAGCGCTTCTCCATAGCGGGGCCGGAGGCAAGCCCTTCCCCGCAGCTTTCATGATAAGGGCAGAAGCCCCGGGGGCAGGGGTCGCCGTCCAAAGGACGCAGCGGCATATGGCCCATTTCCGGGTGCTGCATACCGTGCACAAGGTTTCCTCCCGAAATGATGCCCGCGCCGATGCCCGTACCCACGGTAAAGTACACCGCGTCCGCGCAGCCCTTCGCCGCGCCGTAGCGGGCCTCGCCCAGCGCCGCGGCGTTCACATCGGTATCAAAGCCGCATTTCACCTGCAGCGCCTCCCGCAGCACCCGGAGAACGGGATAATTTCTCCAGGCCAGCTTGGGGGTGGCGGTGATGCAGCCGTACATCTCATCGCATTTATCCAGGCACACCGGGCCGAAGCTGGCAACGCCCAGAGACGCGATGTTCTTATCTTTGAAATAGGCGATCATCTCGGGCATCGTTTCATCGGGCGTACGCGTGGGGATAGAGATCTGTTCCCGTATCCGCCCGTTTCCTTCGCCGATCCCCAGCACCATTTTTGTGCCGCCGGCTTCGATCGCGCCGTAAAGCATAGCTGTATATCCTCCTTCGGATAAAAGCACCGGTATCTTTTTTGAAACCAGACCGGTTTTCGATATCAGATGATGTGGATGAATTTTGAAACCAGAACGCACGCGGCGATCAGCGCGGCGGTAATCAGCGCGGCGATCAGGTCTCTTTTCGTGCATTTCAGCACGCGCAGCCGCGTTCTGCCCTCGCCGCCGTGATAGCAGCGGGCCTCCATCGCCATCGCCAGATCGCCCGCGCGGCGGAAGGCGCTCACAAACAGCGGCACCAGAAGCGGGATCATCGCCTTGGCGCGCTTGAACAGGTTGCCGCTCTCAAAATCGGCTCCTCTGGCCGTCTGTGCCTTGATGATCTTATCCGCCTCCTCCAGCAGTGTGGGAATGAAGCGCAGGGCGATGGTCATCATCATCGCCATCTCATGCGCGGGAAAATGCACCACGCGGAGAGGCGAAAGCAGGCGCTCAAGGCCGTCCGTAAGCGTGATGGGCGAGGTGGACAATGTGAGCAGGCTGCTGCCCAGCACCAGCGTGACCAGCCGCAGCAGATACAGCACGGCGTTGAGCAGGCCCTCCTTTGTAAGGCGGATGACCCACACCTCAAGCAGCACCGTTTCTCCCGAAAGGAAAAACACATTGAGCAAAAAGGTAAGGATCAGTATAAAGCGAAGCGGCTTCAGGCTTTTGATGAACAGCCTGGCCGGAAGGCGTGAAAAACGCGCCGCGAAAAACAGATACAGGATGACCGGAACGAACGCGATCAGATTTTTTGCCATGAACACCGCCACGATGAACGCGATGAGCAGCACGATCTTCACGCGCGGATCCAGCCTGTGCACAAAGGACTGCGCCGGATAGAACTGGCCCAGAGTGATATCAGCAAGCATGATGATCACCTCCAAGCAGCTTAAGGAGCGCGGCAAGCGCTTCCTCCTTCAGGCACACAAAGGGAAAATCAAAGCCCTCTTTGTTCAGCAGCAGCGAAAGCTTTGCGCACTCGGGTACATCAAGGCCCATTTTTTCCAGCTCCTCCCCGCGGGAAAACACCTCCCGCGGTGTGCCCTCCATGGCCACGGTGCCGTTGCTCATCACGCACACCCTTGTGGCCCAGCGCGCCGCGTCATCCATGTTATGGCTGATCATCACCACCGTGGTGCCGTTTTCGTGCAGCTTTCCGATCGTTTCCAGCATTTCCTCCCGGCTGCCCGGGTCCAGCCCCGCTGTGGGCTCATCCAGCACCAGCACATCGGGCTCCATGGCCAGCACACCGGCGATCGCCGCGCGGCGCATCTGGCCGCCCGAAAGCTCAAAGGGAGATTTTTCGGCCACCGTGTCAAAATCCAGCCCCACCCTTTCAATGGCCTCTCTCACGCGGCGGCTGATCTCCTCCTTATCAAGGCCCAGGTTGCCCGGGCCGAAGGCCACATCCTTTTCCACCGTTTCCTCAAAAAGCTGGTATTCGGGATACTGAAACACCAGGCCCACCCTGCGGCGCAGGAGCAGCCTGTCAAAGCCCTTTTCGTTGATATCGTGCTTCCCGGTCTCATCCTCCCAGTACACATGGCCGTCCGTGGGCTTCATCAGCCCGTTAAGATGCTGCACCAGCGTGCTCTTGCCGGAGCCGGTATGACCGATCAGGAAAAGGAACTCCCCCTCCTCAACGGTCATGTTCACATTATCCAGCGCCACCGCGGAAAACGGGCTGCCTTCCTGATATACATGCCTTACTTTGTCCAGGATGATGCGCATTTTTTCACCTCCCGAACCATATCCTCCGCGTTCAGCACAAAAGAAGGGATATCCACACCCTTTTCACGAAGCGCCCCGGCCAGCTCCGTCATCACAGGCTGGCGCAGGCGGTATTTGAAAAGCTCCTCTTTCCTGCCGAACACCTCTTCCGGCGTTCCCTCCGTTACAGCGGCGCCGTCATGCATCACCATCACCCGGTCCGCCACCGCGGCCTCCTCCATATAATGGGTGATCCATACCACCGTCAGCCCCTTTTCCCGGTTCAGACGGCGCACCGTATCAAAAACATCCTGTCTCCCGCGCGGGTCCAGCATGGCGGTGGCCTCATCAAAGATGATGGCCTCCGGCTGCATCGCCAGCACCCCGGCGATGGCCACGCGCTGCTTCTGGCCGCCGCTCAGATGATGCGGAGCGCGGTCGATATACTCCAGCATGCCCACATCCGAGAGCGCCCTGTTGATCCTTTCCGGCATCAGGGCCGGATCCACCCCCAGGTTTTCAAGGCCAAACGCCACATCATCCCGCACCGCTGTCGCCACCAGCTGGTTATCGGGGTTCTGAAACACCATACCGGCGCGGCGGCGGATCTCCCAGGTGTTCTCCTCCCGGGCGGTATCCATGCCGTACACCGTCACTTTTCCCTCATCGGGCACATACAGCCCGTTGAGCAGCTTGGCCAGCGTGCTCTTGCCGGAGCCGTTCTGCCCCAGCACCGCGTAAAAAGCCCCTTTGGGCACACGGAAGGTCACATCCCTTACCGCGGGCGTTTCCTCCCCCTCATAAGCATAGGTCACATGCTCAGCACAGATCAGATCATCTACCATGGTTCGCCTTTCTTTGTACACAAACAGAAGACGGTATAATACCGCATGATGATTATACCATCTTTATCCTGTTGAAACAAGTTTGAAAATCGTATCGGTCGATTTTCAAACAGACATCGGTGCCCTTCCAGAGAACTAAAAGTTATAAACTATAAGTTAATAGGGTGTGTCTCTAAAATGAGGAATGTGCAGTTTCAAGCAGATTTTCCGTCAGTTCAAGGCGAAGAACCGAAGGTTTACTGGAGGTAAATCGAGGTTCGACAACGCAGAATTGACGGAAAAGAAGCTGAAAATGCATCGTTTTGAATTTAGAAACACACCATAGTTTCAACTATGAGCTGTAAACTTCACAGCCGTACTCACACAGGATCCTCTGCTGCTCATCCGCATCGCTGTCCGGCACAAGATCAATGATTCTTCGTGCCATCCTTGTCAGCATCCCGTGCCTCTCCAAGCATGATCTGAACGGTGAACCGATCATTTTCCACTTCAAATTCAATGGTTCCTCCGGCCGTCTGAACAACCCGTTTCATATTTTCTATACCAAATCCATGTAATTCCGGACGCGCTTTTGTGGAAATGAAAGTATCCCCGCGGTGCTTGATGCATTTTATGTTTGCGTCATTAACGCAGGTGATAAACAGCATATCCCATACTCTTGAAAAGGCAAGCCGGATATGCCTCCGGGGGGCGTCCTTCGGTAGTCGCTCCACCCCTTCTATTGCGTTATCCAGCAGATTTCCGATCAACATACAGAAATCATCTTCCGGCAGAGGAAGCACCGGGATCGGATATTCAACAAAATCAAATTCGATACCGGCGTTTTTCATAACGGTGGATTTTGCCGTCAGGATCGCATCTACAGCAATATTTCCTGTTATACAGGGCAATGGCCGTTCATTATGCCGAAGCAGTTTCAAAACATGCTCCTTCTGTTCTGTCTCCAAAGCATTGGAAGAAAGTATCTCCTCTGCGGCTGAAATACGGTGGCGCAGGTCATGCTGCTGCGCAAGCATATTCATATATATGCTTTTCAGCTCATTCTGATGGCTGCTTACCAGTCGGGCGGTTTGCGCGGCCATTTCCGCCTGCCTTTGCTTCCTGACAGTTTCTGTCATTCTTCCGTAGAGGATCATTGTAAAAATCATGGATACAAATGCGCATGCTGAACCTGCCAGCAGAACGCTTTGCTTTTCGTCCAGCAGGCGCGCCATAAAAAAGCATTCATTGATCAAAAAATCGAACAGCAGCAGCAGTATAAAAAGCAGCATTTCTTTTCGCGAGATTTTTCCGTGAGCATTAAAGATATGGGCAGCGATATTGAGCACGACCGTAACAGATGCATTGCCCGCAAAGCAATAAAGGATCAACGCATCTTCCGAAGCGGAAAGCACGCTTCCGTTCATATTGATCTGGATATCAAACAAACTGCTCACCAAGGTCAGCGTACCAAAAAACAGCAGCCCGTCAACGATCGTCCAAAGCACACAGGCCACATGTTGTTTTCTTGTCGTCAGCAGGATATATGCCAGCAGAAAGATCACAACAAGGCTGTCCGGCAGGGGCAGCTCGCCGTATTGAATTGCCGCAAAATACAGAACGACAGAGGCCACACAGCCGATCTCATAAAGAAAAGAATGCGGTATTTGAACGAACTGTTTTCTGAGCGTAAAAACCAGAATAGCGCCCTGATAAGCGCTCATTAAAAGATCGAATACGACCGGTATCATCATTCAGCATCTCCTTCCAGATAGAAATGACGAAACTCCTTCATCAGCCGCGCCTGATGTGCTTTACCCAGCGTGATTTCTGTGCCATCCGCCATAACGACCTTATTGCCGGTCATGTGCCGTATATACATGATGTTGACAACAAAGCTGCGCTGGCATTGAACAAACAAGCCGGCAGGCAGTTTTTTCATTGCCTGCTCCAATGTCATCCGCAGTTTATAGTTCCCATTACCGTCTGCAGTTTTCAGCATGCAGTAATGGCCGTATACCTCGATATAAATGATCCTGTCCGACGGCAGACAAAGCTTCTGATTAGACAAATCGAAAACGATCTGATTTGATTGCATATATGTCCATTGCCGCCATATAATGTTCATACATTCATTCACTGAGCATTCAGATAAGGGTTTGCGCAGATATCTCAGCGCGTTGACCGTATACCCTTCCTCCGCGTATTCACCGTAGTTGGTTATGAACACGACCGGGACATGCTCGTTTATTTCATGGATCCTTTTTGCCAATGCCAAGCCGTTCATTTCGCCCGGGATCTGGATATCAAGAAACAGAGCATCCGCCTGTATCCCGTCATACCAGGCTTCCAGCAGATCCTCGCTTGAAGTAAATGCATGTAAAACTATTCCGTCTGTATGACCGCTTTCTTCAGCCCAATGCATGATCATCTGCTTTACGGAAGCAAGCAGCAATTTATCATCATCGCATACAAATATGTTCACAGCAGGCTCCTCCTTTTTTTCAGCATAGCATATTTCACATTCTATGTCCGCTCAGCCCCGAATCTCATTCTACCACATATATATTTCATGGATCATGTGTTTCAGCGCCAAAATCAGGCATTTCATGCCTGCAGAAGAAATTCTGATCGCATTCGTGCTACTTTATTCAAAAAGAGGGGGATCGTTTATGTTTATAAAGAAATTATTGGTAATGATTTTCAAACGCTATGCTCTGATCGGAGTTGGGCGCCCGAGCGCTCGCGGATGCTATGAAACTCCCATCCCAAAGGAAGTCAGGAATGATCCTCATTTGGATAAATAACGCCAATACAGATCAGGGTGTGTCTCTAAAATGAGGAATGTGCAGTTTCAAGCAGATTTTCCGTCAGTTCAAGCTGAGAAAACTGCCACTTGAAACAGCAATCATAGAACGATATAAACGGCGAGAGGTATCGGTAAAAGAGAATGTAACAGTATACTGTGTTGCTTGCAAAAAAGCATAAAAACAAGTATACTGTTGATAGAAGGAAGTGCAGGTACACCGCCTGCCGGACAGCAGCCTGACCGCTTCGTTTGTGTACAAAGCCGACGGCCTGCGCGTGCAGAAGACCGTGAACGGCGTGGTAACCAAGTACATCCTGCATGGCAAAAACATCACCCACCTCATCCGCGACAATGATGAGCTGCACTTCTTCTATGACGCGTCCGGCTCCCCCGCCATGGTGGAATGGAACAACGGCACTACCACAGCGAAATATGCCTATGTAAAGAACCTGCAGGGAGATATCATCGCGATCATCGATGATACCGGCGCTGAGGTGGTGAAGTATACCTATGATGCTTGGGGTACGCCGGTGAGTATATCGGGAACGATGGCGGGTACGCTGGGCATACTGCAGCCGTTCCGGTACCGCGGATACGTGTATGACAGTGAGACAGGGCTGTATTACCTGAGAAGCAGGTATTATACGCCTATGTGGTGCAGGTTTGTTAACGCAGATGCGTTTACACTTGAGAATATCACTCATAATGTTGCAAGAAATGAACATAAGGCGTTATTTATTTACTGCAATAACAATCCTGTTGGATGTGTTGATTCAGACGGTGAATGGTTCCATTTCTTAGTTGGTGCAGTTGTTGGCGCGGTTATTGGAATTGTCTCGTCAGTTATATCGGGCGGCGATTTTGTTGATGTTGTTATTAGTGGCATTGCAGGTGCTACCGGAGGTATATTAGCTGCTTCAGGTGCTCCAATTGGATTGGAGATCATTGGCAGTGGGATAATATCAATGGCGTCTAATGCAGGACAACAAGTTAACCATATAGTTAAAGGCGACAGCGATGAATTTGATGTCATGAGTATGGTCTTTGATGGTGTTATTGGTGCAGCAGCGGGTGCTTGCGGAGGGAAGGGAGCCTCATATGGAAATACAGCAGGAATAAATGCCAGCGGTAAAAAACTTCTGCAGAATGGATTATTTAGAATATCAGATAGAGCATGGAGGTACTACGCCACCCAAGCTCATGCACAAGGAGGAAAATTTGTTATTAGGGGGCTCATGAAATCATTATCATACAGTGCTGGCACAAGCTTTATTGGTATCGGAAAGGCACATCTTTGCCAAGACTGACCAAAAGGGGGATAGCAATGCATTATGCAACAATTATTGTCTTTGCAATATGGGATATTGCTAATCAGTTTTCGGTAAGGGAGGTTTTATATGAGTTCTTGATGGGGAGTACCTCAAAAAAGAATTTCAGAAATATTAGGCATGCATCAAGGCCGTTAATAGATAAAGTTACTTTGTCTTTTATTCGTGCTTATATTAAAAGTGATGTTGAAAAGCAATCATTCAATCGATACTATATCTATAATATTTGTTCTACAGTTTTAATACCGGTAAAGTTCATCACTGCTATCGTTGTTATCAAAATGCAGCTTCTATGCTTTAAATACTTGGTTTTGCTCTACGTGCTTTGTGTTCTTATCAAGATGTTTGTATGGTCACACGAAAGGAATATACTAACCAAGTATACGCCACACGCAGGCAGAAAATACAATCGTAAGCCCCAAAAGAAACACTAGGGTATATTTCGTATCCAACTTATATAGTCATGCAAGTTGTCAACCGCGATGAACGAAAGAGAGGAATCGGTGGATGCCGTGTCTGTTTTGCGCTCGAAGCAGACCTTTCGCTTCTTCATTCGCTGGAGAAAGACCGGCATGACGGAAGGTGATCCGGTCTGCAAGGGTTTCATCAATCAAATAAGTTTTTCCGACACGGCGTCTTCCATAGACAGCTACCAATTCTGCACGGTTTCTGTCATACAGCTTGTTCAGCGAGTGGGTCAGGCTGGCAGGTTTAGTACCGTGGGATACAGTAGAGAAGGAGTATGCAAAACAATTTGTTGATAACGGTCATCCAGCTCATACAGCCAGGATATGGTTAAGGAGTTGATTGGAGAATAAGTATGAAAAAAAGAATAGTGTACTAATCATCATTATTGATATGGCATATCTTGTAATTCTTTTACTGTCGATTTTTGATATTCTTCATATTAGCAAAGAGCTTGTCACAAAATTTGGTCTAACTTT
>CALGBY010000111.1 GCA_937886445.1 uncultured Clostridia bacterium
TGAATGAAACGAGGAATTAACTATGCTTAATGTAAAAATACAAATACCTGATGATATGAAAGAGTTATTGCGTCAATCCTTTTCGTCTGATAGCCAAAAATGTTGCGCATATTTTCCAGATATAAAAAGGAACCCTTCGGTTATCAGTTCGTTTGGAATCCAAAGCAAGGATTATTGGTTAGAACTATATCAGGAATCAGATTTTTTAGAAGATGGAGAATATTATTCTCGACTAGTTATCCAAAAGAAACAGTTGGACAATAATCGATATTATAAGCCGCATAACAATATACTGTGGGAACGTTATAACGATATCTGGTTACAAGCTCCCCTTATTGGTTCTCCCTTTCAAATTGCAGACAAATGTAATGTACGCAAAGATGAACGGATTACTTTTCAGTTACAGGGCTATAAAACCATTTCTATTATTCATGATAGTATAAGTTACATACTCCCTGTTAAGAATGAGATTCATCATATAGAGGCGGACATTGGAATACTAATAGAAACGTCAGACTGTAATGTTGTCTTTTCTACATGTGACAAAGATTTCACATATTCCTTATTATTACCATCTGTGAATGATCTTGCTGAGCCAGTAGTTTTTTGGAGTTTTAAAACAGATCAAGAAAATTGTTATGAGGCAGAAAGAACGCTAATAAAGATCAACTGATATTAGGCGAGAGGGTGGCGCTATTACCCGGTATGATTATGACGCCGCGGGCAATTTGCGCACCGTTATTGACGCGCTCGGAAACAAAACGAAGTACGCGTATGACAAGAACGACCAATTGACCGTTCTGACAGATGCGCTGGGACACAAAGTCACCGTAAAGTATGATCGCAATGGTCAGGCCATATCTGCCAAACAAAAGAATGGCGGGACGCTGGGCACCGAATATGATGCTGTTGGCCGGGTGATTTCTGAAACGGATGCGAATGGCCATGTGACGACCTATAGCTACAATAAAAATGGCCTTGTGAGCGGAATCACCGACGCAATTGGACAGACCGCGACCTTTGAATATGACAGTCTTGGTAATGTGATCAGGATCACTGCGCCGGGTGACGCGGTTACCCTGTATGAATATGATGCTGCGGGAAGGATCACAGCCGTAACGGATGCCGAAAAGTGCACAACAGAATATACCTACAATGCAGCCGGGTTGCCTGAAGCTGTTACTGTAAACGGAAACGCGACCGTATATGAATATGATGCCGCAGGCAATATCCTTTCCGCCACGGATGCGGAAGGACGGAAGGTGTGTTTCACCTACGATCCGACGGGCAATATGACAGAAGTCATCTATCCGGACGGAAGCAAGGATACAACGGAATACGATTTGCTTGGACGTGTGGTGAAGACGATCCCCCGTACAGGTCTCGCGACGGCCTATACTTATGACGCGATGGGAAATGTCATTTGTGTGACCGAAGGTGACAGGACGACTGGCTATGAATATGATCTCCTTGGCCGACTGACAAAGGTGATTGCCGTGGACGGCACGGAAACCAGGGTTTCCTATGACGCCCTTGGGAATATTATTTCCGAAGAAGACCCGACCGGCGCGGTCACATAGTATCCCCCAAACCACAAAGCGGGAGAAAAAGCTGTTCCAACTGTCTCAGTATGAAAATTCGCTTTTCAGGATACCGGGAGACGAGATCGCGATCAAATATGTGAAGGATCACATAGACCGCATCTGGCGGGAAAAGCCGGTCTATCTGCACGGTGATTTCCATCCGGGCAACCTCATCTATACGCCGGAGGGCTCTGTAGGCGTGATCGACTTCAACCGCTGGGAGACCGGCGATCCGTATGAGGAGTTTTACAAGCTGCAGTGCTTCGGCACAGAGGTTTCCGTACCGTACTGTATCGGCCAGATCGACGCCTATTTTGATGACTGTATCCCGGAGGATTTCTGGACGGCAAACGCGGTATACGCGGCACAGGCTTCGCTCTTTTCCATCAAGTGGGCTGAAAAATTCGGTCAGAGCGATATTGACGGAATGATAAAGAGAGCAAAAGCCGCATTCCGGGATTATGACGGCTTTCAGCTCACCGTTCCGAAATGGTATACAAATAAGTATCAAAGCCTTTCAGAACAATAAATGATCCCCGGCACAAAACCGCTGTTATCCTGACTTGCGGGATGCGTATCGCGGCGGGATGCTTCTTTTCAGACCGGAGAAAGTATAAACAGAAACGGAGAAAGAACGATGCTGAAATTCTGGCTGCCCTTTCCTTCCGAGCTCAAATACCGTAAGGAATGGCTGAGTGATGAAGAAACCATGGCCTATAACCGGGCCTGGGGCGGTACGGTGGATTTTTGTGAGGAGCGCTGGGACAGCTGGTACCGTACCTGGGTGATCGATCCGGAGGGAAGGCATTTTTACCGGTATCTGAAAAACGAAAACGGTACCTTTGTGGGTGAAGCCGCCTTCCACCGGGAGGAGGATACAGACCGATGGATGACCGATGTGCTGATCCCGGCCGCGTACCGGAAAAAGGGATATGGCAAAGAAGCCCTGCTCATGCTGGAAAACGCGGCAAGGGAAAACGGTATCGACTGCCTGTATGACAGCATCGCGGCGGATAACGCAGCCGCGATAAAGCTGTTTATAAATGAAGGCTTCTGTGAGGAATACCGCACAGAGGAATATGTGATGATGAAAAAGATGCTTTGATCACGGAGCCGTTGCGGAGACAAAGATCCGCAATGGCTCTTTTTGTGCGGATCTATTTCAGGACAGGACTTATCATCGCAGGAAAACCGGCAGTTTTCCGGTGTGATGTGTCATCATCTGCCCGTCATGGCTTTGAATTCGTCTTCCGTCATGCTATAGCCGAAAAACACACGATAAAATCCGGATACCTCCGTGTACAGATCATAATCCGTCTGCTCCGGGTACAATACATCCGCAAGCCACAGCATGCCGAGAAAGCACTGCGAGGCGGGCGGCGAGGATATCCAGCCGTAAGGGCCGCCCGGCACCTCGTATACCTGCCCGTTCTTTACCGCCCTCAGGCTCTGCCATACAGGATCATCCTTTACGCGGTCAAAAATGCTGCCGTGGCTGAAAAGGATCACATCCGGATCCCACAGGAGGATCTGCTCCATATCCGCCGTATTTCCGTCACCGCCCGATACCGGCGCTTCCACAGCCGCCGCGTTCTCCGCCAGCATATCGATCACCTGCGCGTGATAGGAGCCGCGCGCCAGCACATTGGTGCCCTCCGGCCCCAGACAGTACAGCACACGCTTTCTTTCCCCCGCCGCGTTCACCGCGCTCAGCGACTTTTGCCGTGCCTCTTCACACATTGCCGCCCTTTGCTCCGCCGCGTCACGGCAGCACAGCACCTCCCCCAGCGTTCTGTACACCTCCGCGGAGGATGATACATCCGCGTTGATATGCACAAACGGGATCCCGGTCAGCGCGGAAAGCCTGTCCAGTTCTTCCTTCTGCCCGCTCTTGCTCTGGCCGATATCCACCACAACATCCGGCGCGGCGCTCAGCAGGGATTCTGTATTCACTGTGCCCTTCCCGCCGTACAGCTGTCCAAGCTCAGGCAGAAGCAGATATTTTTGCGGGATATAGCGCTCCGCTTCATCTGAAAACGCCGCCGAAAAGCCCACGAGCTTATCCGGGCACAGCGTGTAAACATAGATCTGCGCCATAGGCCCGGTCACCGCCGTCTTTTCCACCGTTTCGGGGAGGCTGACCCGGCGGCCCAGATCATCGGTAAACACCCGCGTGCGGGTGTTTTTTTGCTGCTCCGGCATGCCGCCGCACCCGGAAAGACACAGGCACAGCAGCAGTACCGCCGCTGACAGTACGGCCTTGCGCATATCCTTCACTCCTTTACAGCGAATTGTTTTTCTTTACAATTCGGTGCATCCAGTATATACTGGTTTCATACTGAAATCAATCCCTTTCGGGTATTCTGTACGGAGGTTCTCCTATGAAGATCGCCGCGTTGATCGCTGCCGCCGGCCTGTCCTCCCGGATGGGCAGTTTCAAGCCTCTGATGAAGATCGGCGGGCTGTCCTCCGCGGAAAGGATCGTCGCCACGATGAAAAGCGCGGGAGCCGGGATCGTAACGGTGGTCACCGGCTGCCGCGCGGAAGAGCTGGAAAAACACCTTGCGGGAAAGGATACCGTATTTTTGCGCAACAGCGCCTATGAAAGCACCGAAATGTTTGACAGCGTACGTATCGGCCTTGAATATCTCAAAGACAAGTGCGACCTGATCCTGTTTTCGCCCGTGGATACGCCGCTCTTTACGATATCCACCGCGCGCCGCCTTACAGCAAGCGGCGCCGATCTGGCCGTACCGGTCTGCTCCGGGCAGGCCGGGCACCCGGTGTTGATCTCCGCCAAAGCGGCGGAGCGCATTCTGGCCTTTACGGGCGAAGGCGGCCTGCGCGGCGCGATGGAAAGCACCGGTATCCCGATACAGCGAATAGAAACGGATGATCCGGGCGTTCTTCTGGATGCCGATACACCGGAGGATCTCAACGCTCTGATCGCGCTGCATGACAGGCAGATGATCCGCGCGTCGGTATCCGTATCGCTGAGCCGCGATACGCCCTTTCTGACAGAAAGCACAGCGTTGCTCCTCTCCATCATCAAGGAAACAGGCTCTGTTCACACGGCCTGCCAAAGAACGGGGATCTCCTATTCCTCCGGCTGGCAGGCGATCAAAAGGCTGGAGGAGCAAACCGGAAAACGCGCCGTGATCAGAACACGCGGCGGAAAAGACGGCGGCCACAGCGCGCTCACCGGAGACGGTGAACAACTGCTCAGCCTGTTCATGCTTTACCGCGAACAGGTGTCAGAGCAGGCGGACAGGATATACAGCCGGGTATTCCGGGGCTTTTTTGAGGAGGAAGCCGAATGAAACATGCTTTGAACAGCCGTCCGCCCGAAGGGCGCAGGCGGACGAAAGCCGGGCGCGCGCTGCTGCTGTGCCTGGGCCTTCTCCTGCTCCTCGCGTTCCCGCTCGCGCTGATGCTGGGCAGATATTCGGTCTCCCCGTACAGGGTACTGCAGATCCTTGCCGCGCGTCTCCCGTTTGTGCATAATGATGGGCTGTTTTCACAGGCAGAGGAGGCGGCCGTGATCGGCGTGCGGCTGCCGCGTATTGTGCTGGCGGTGCTTACCGGCGCGGCTCTTTCCGCCTCCGGCGCGGTGCTGCAAAGCGTTTTCATGAATCCTCTCGCCTCGCCGGATCTTCTCGGCACCTCCTCCGCCGCCGGTTTCGGCGCGGCGCTTGCCATCTTTATCGGCCTGACGGGCTTTGCCGTTACCGCCGCTGCCTTCGTTTTCGGTATTGCCGGGGTGGCGCTGGTATTCATTTGCGGCAGGCATGTGCGCTCCGGCCGTTCCGCCGGCATCATTCTGTGCGGCATCATCACCGGCTCTCTGTTTTCAGCCGGCATTTCGCTTATCAAGCTTTCGGCCGATCCCGAAAACCGCCTTCCCGCCATCACCTACTGGCTGATGGGCTCCCTGAACGGCGCGGATATGAAGACCGTGGGGTTTTTCATCGTGCCGTTCGTCACCGGTCTTTTACCGCTGTTTCTTCTCAGATGGAAGCTGAATGTGATCAGCCTCGGGGAGGATGCCGCCTGTGCCGTGGGTACAGATCCCGCCCGTGTGCGTACGGCAGCCGTTATCTGTACCTCTCTGCTTACCGCGGCCGCGGTATCCTCATCAGGTGTGATCGGCTGGGTGGGGCTGGTGATGCCGCAGGCGCTGCGACGCCTGTGCGGGCCGGATCAGCGCGTCCTGCTCCCCGCCTCTCTGCTTGCGGGCGGGCTGTTCATGCTGCTTTCGGATACCGTTTCCCGCTGTCTGCTGGCGGCGGAGGTGCCCGTCGGCATCGTCACCGCACTGGCGGGCGCTCCCCTGTTTCTCATCCTCCTCATTACCGAAAGGAGGCGGGAAAATGCTTGAGATCTGCGATCTTCATTACCGGGCAGGGAAAAAGGAGATCCTTTCGGGGGTATCGCTGAAAGCCGGACAGGGCGGAATAAAGGTGCTGCTCGGCGCGAACGGTGCCGGAAAGAGCACGCTGCTTAGGTGCGTGATGAACCTTGAACGCGGATACACCGGCAGCATCCTGCTTTGCGGAAGGGAGGCACGCACCCTTTCCTTCCGGGAGACCGCACGGCGCGCCGCCCTCATCCCGCAGTTCTTTCCGGAAACGCCGGGCTTTACGGCAAGGGATATGATACTGATGGGAAGCACCGCGGGGCTGGGCGCGTTCGGCATGCCGGGCGAAAAGGAAGTAACGCAGGAAGAGGCGGAGGCGCGGCGTCTGGATATCGATTCGCTGCTTTTTCATCCCTTTGATACCCTGAGCGGCGGCGAAAAGCAGCTGGTGCTGATCGCCCGCGCCCTGCTGCAGGGTGCGCCGCTGCTTCTGATGGATGAGCCGGACAGCGCGCTGGACCCGGGCAACCGCGCGCGACTGAGCAGGATCATCAAGGAGCTGGCTGCCGCGGGGCATGCCGTGCTGCTCACGACACATGACCCTGAATGGGCGTACACAGTGGCGGACAGCGCCGCCGTGATGAAGGAGGGACGGCTCCTCGCGGACGGCATACCCTGTGATGTGATCACAGAGGAAATGTACCGCGCCGCGTACAGCCTGGACGCGGAAGCACTGGATATCGGAAACGGCAGAGCACGCGTGTTCATACCGCGCGGCGAAGAGAAGCGCTGATACCGTTTTTCTCAGGCCGGTATTGTACGATACCGGAGACTGTGATATACTTTCACCGTGAACACAAAGGAAATGCCGATCAGGTAAGGACGATCCTGATGCATCTGAGTTTTTACAGAATGCAGCTGAAAAATCGGGATCTTTATAGAAAGCAGACCGTGCAAAAAACGCCGGTATTGAGCCTGCCGGATCGATCAGCGCATCCGTAAAGTAATGTTTCTGCCCCCGCGAAAGGAGGATCAGCTTGACAGATATCAGCAAACCGGTCACCCGGAAGGATCATGACAGCAAAATGAGCGGCCGGGAGATCTACACCGGAGATTATGAGACCGCGCTGGACGGCGGCGAGCTTCTGGAAGCCGCCCTTGCCCGCACGGCCTTTGCGCACGCGGAAATATTAAAGATCACCGTTCCGGAGCTTCCGGAGGGGTATACATGGGTAAGCGCGGCGGATGTGAAGCGCAATGTTTCCTACTACCCGCTCAACGATACCGAGCTGGTCCTGACAAAAGAGCAGGCAGAGAAGATCAAAAACAGTATGCCGCTTTTTGCGGACCGTTTTTCCGAATACGCCGGGCAGCCGATCGGGCTGATCGCCGGAAAAGACAGGAAGACCGCGAAGCAGCTTGCGGCGAAGGTCACGATCGAATACCGCGAGCTTCCCGCCGTGACACGCCTTGAAAACAGCACCGAAGCCATCACGGAATATAACAGAACGCTGGGAGACCCGGACGCGGCCTTCCTCGAGGCTGATTTCGTGTATGAAGGATCCTTTTCCACCGGGCGTCAGTATCAGGCTTATCTTGAGACCCACGGCATCATCGCGGAGCCCGTCCGGGACGGCGGCCTGTACATCCACGGCAGCATGCAGTGCCCCTTCACCGTGCGCGAGGGCGTGTGCTATACGCTGGGGCTGGACACGGACAGAGTGCGCGTGCGTCAGGACGCCACAGGCGGAGCCTTCGGCGGCAAGGAGGATTTTCCCAGCCAGATCGCGCCTCAGGCCGCGGCAGCCGCGCTGAAGACCGGCAAAGCGGTACGCCTCATGCTGGACAGAAGAGAGGATATCCAGTACGCCTATAAACGCCATCCCTCCCTCACCCGCATCCGCGCTGCGGTAAAGGACGGGCTTGTGACCGCGATGGATATCGACGGTATGCTGGATGCCGGCGCGTATCTTGTTGCCTCCGGCGATGTTACGATGCGTTACATCACCACCTTCCCCGGCGTATACTCCATACCCAACCTGAAGGTAAGAGCACGCGCCATGAAGACAAACACACCGCCCACCGGCGCCTTCCGCGGTTTCGGCGGGCCGCAGGCGGAGTTTGCCGTGGAAATGCTCATGAGCCATCTGGCGGATGAGCTGGGCGAAAATGAACTGGCCTTCAAAGCGCGGCACATGGCCCGCAAAGGCACCTGTACGCCCACGGGCGGCGAATACCCCTTTGATATCCCCCTGCCTGAAATGATCCGGATGGCGGAGGAAGCCACCTCCTACAGCGAGCTGCGCGAAAAATACGCCCATATTCCCTACGGCAGGCTGAAAAACGGCATCGGGATCGCCTTTGCCAATCACGGCTCCCCTCTTTGCGGCAATACGGAATGGGGCCTCATCCGCCCCACCGTGCGCATGAAAAAGCATCGGGACGGCACAGTGGACCTGTATACCGGCCAGGCGGAGCTGGGTCAGGGCGTGCGTACAGCCTTTGCGAAGATCGCCGCAGCGGTACTTGAGATCCCGTTTGAAAAGATCAACACCTATTACCCGGATTCCGACGAGACCGCTCCCACCGGCCCCACTGCCGCCTCAAGAAGTGTGACCGCCGTCGGCAAAACGGTGGAGGGTGCCGCGCGCAGGCTGAAGGCGGAATGGAAGGAAAACGAAGAGCAGGAGGTAAGCTTTACCTATACAAGGCCGCCGTCTTCCGCGGATTTTGACCCCATAGCAATGACAGGGCGTCAATATGACGATTATTCCTGGAGCGTGGTGGTGGTAAAGGTGCAGGCGGATATCCTGACGGGCAATGTGCGCATCCTGTCAGCTCACGGAATATATAATCTGGGTACGCTCATTGATGAAAACATCCTGCGCGGGCAGATGGAGGGCGGCCTGCTGCAGGCGCTGGGCTACTGCGCCTCCGAGCGTATGGTGATCGGCGATAACGGAAAAATGTTCAACACCGCCTTCGCGGATTATCATATCCCGTCCGCTACCGATGTACCCGTTCTTTCGGTGGACTTTGAAAAAACGCCCTATCCGGACGGCCCGCTGGGCGCTAAGGGTGCAGGCGAAATACCGCTGGTGGGAGTTGCCGCGGCATTTGTAAGAGCAGTAGAGCAGGCGCTCGGGCAGGTGAAGCCGGTAAAGCTGAACAGCATCCCGCTCGTGCCCGAAGCCGTGCTGGAAGCGCTGACCGGGAGGTAACAGAATGGACAGCTTTGAATTTATCCTGAACGGAAAAGCCGTTCAATACACAGGCAGCGCGGAAGACCGGCTGCTGGATATCCTGCGCGATACATACGGCCTCAAATCCGTCAAATGCGGATGCAGGGAAGGTGAATGCGGCGCCTGCGCGGTCATATTGAACGGCAGACTGGTCAATTCCTGTCTGGTATCCGCCGGGGCGCTCGCGGGAGACAGCGTGACTACGCTGGAGGGCTACAGGGAAACGGAAAAATTCCGCGTAATGGACAGAGCGTTCGCCGAATGCTCCGCGGTACAGTGCGGTTTCTGCACGCCGGGCATGATCATGGCGGCCGAATGCATCCTGAGCGAGCATCCCCACCCCACAGAGGAACAGATCCGTGTCGGCATTTCCGGCAATCTGTGCCGCTGCACCGGCTATAACGCCATTGTCAGGGCGATCCGGAAAGCGGCGGAGGAGGGAGAAGGCCTATGGTAAACTACCGGATCCCCGCTTCTCTCACGGAAGCGCTTGAGCTGATGAAAAACGGAAACTGGCTTCCCTACGCCGGCGGAACGGATATCAACTGCGCGTGTATTTCCGGGCGTGATCTGCTGTTTATCGGCAAGCTTGATGAACTGAGGCAGATCAGAAAAGACGGCGAATACATCCGCATCGGCGCGGCGGTCACCTTTTCGGAGGCGGAAAGGAGCCCGCTCGTTCCCGAGATCATGAAGGCCGCGATCCGGAAGTTGGCCGGGCCCGCGATACGCAATGTGGGCACCTTCGGCGGAAACCTGGCCAACGGTTCGGGCAAGGCGGACAGCGCGCTGGTGGATCTGGTGCTGGACGCGAAGCTGCGTATCTGTTCCGCGGACGGGGAACGGCTGGCGGACGCCACGCGGTTCTATCACGCCCGCAAGGATGTGGACCTGAAAAGCGGCGAGCTGATCACCGAGATCCTGATCCCCGACAGGACATGGTATATCAATTACTATTACGATAAGGTAAGCGTACGCACCTCCATCGCCATTTCCAATATTTCCGTCGCTTCGGTATGGAATGTTCAGGGCGGCGTATTGAGGGATTTTGCCCTCGCCGTCGGTTCCGCTACGGATATTCCCATTCGGTGCACCGACATTGAGCAGGAGATACGCGGAAAAACACTGCAGGAGATCGCGCAGATCAAGGACCGGCTGCTCACCGGCTACATCAAGACCCTTGAGCTTCCGCTGGACCGCACAGGGATACGCTACCGCAGACAGGTATGCTACCGCCTGCTCAACTACCTGATCAACGAAGAATTCACCCCTATTGCAACCGACTGATCCCGTACAGGCTTCTCCGCCCGTCCCGGGCGGAGATTTTTCAGCAATGGAGGAACGCATACATGAAGGATCAGATCTATCCCCGTGAAAACCAGAACGACCGGCAGACGGTCTATCTGAAAAATGTGATCACCGATCCGGATATCAGCGTGGGAGATTATACGATCTATAACGATTTTGAACAGGACCCGCGCGATTTTGAGAAAAACTGCGTGCTGTATCATTACCCCGTCAATCACGACAAGCTGGTGATCGGCCGTTTCTGTTCCATCGCCTGCGGCGTGCGTTTTCTGTTTACCTCCGCAAACCACAGGCCGGATGCCCTTACGACCTATACCTTCCCCATCTTCTTTGATGAATGGGGTAAGGATCCCGCCGGGGTGACCCGCGCCTGGCATAACAAGGGCGGCATCACGGTGGGCAACGATGTATGGATCGGCTACCATGCCGTATTGCTTTCCGGCATCACGGTGGGCGACGGCGCGGTCATCGCCGCGGGCGCGGTGGTCACAAAGGATGTACCGCCCTATACGATCGTGGGCGGCATGCCCGCGCGCGTGATACGCAGGCGCTTTTCCGATGAGGTAACAGAAAAGCTTGAGGCGCTCCGGTGGTGGGACTGGCCTGAGGACAGGATCCGCCGCAACCTGGACGCGCTGCCGAGCGGAGACATATCAAAGCTGACAGAATGATCCGGACATAGGTACTGCCTGGATCTGTGAAAGGATCGCTTATGACACAGCTCATTTCCCCTCTCGCATCGCCCTTTCTTTTGAAGGGCGGCTCTACCGGCGTGCTTTTGCTGCACGGCTTTACCGGCACACCGGCAGAATTGCTGCCGCTCGGCCGCATACTGAACGCGGCGGGCTATACCGTGCTGTGCCCCCTTCTGCCCGGCCACGGGACCACGCCGGACCATCTTGCCGGCTGCCGCGCCGAGGACTGGATACAGGCCGCGGAAGCTGCGCTGGAAGAGCTTCGTACCTATTGCAGCCGGGTATTCTGCTGCGGCCTCAGTATGGGCGGCTGCCTGTCCCTGCTTCTTGCGCAAAAGAAGGATCCTTCCGGCTGCATCTCTCTTGCTTCGCCGATGGCGGCCAAAAACAGGCTGGCGGTACTGGCGCCTCTGCTTGCTCCCTTTGTGAAGGAGGTCAAAAAAGGAGCCGGTATCCACAACGGCAGAGATCCCGAATACGATGTCTGCTACGATGTGATGCCGGTCAAGGGCATAAGGGAGCTGAACAGGGTCATGAAAATGAGCAGAGAGGCGCTGAGCGGCATTTCCTGTCCGCTGCTGTGTGTACAAAGCAAAAAGGATGAGGCGATCGCTCCCCAAAGCATCGACATCATTCTCAGAGAAGCCGGCAGCGCGGTACGGGAACGCTTCATGCTTGAAAACGCTCCGCATGTATGCACCCTGTCGGAGGACCTCGACAGGGTAGCCGGGCGGATCATTCAGTTTATACAGAAATACTGAAAATATCCGGTCATACGGCATAAGATGACGCGTCAAAATGTTACAATTTTTACAAATATATTACAGAATTTCGTAATATTTGCTTGACACCGGCAGGCGCTTGCTATAGAATAGAAAGAGAAATATCATTTTTCTCCGTTGCGGCGTATGCCGCAGCCCGGAAGGAGGGTTTGGGCATGACATCTGCCCGTGTTTACAGAGTATCTCTCATTACAGTAGTCATGATGCTGCTGCTCGCGCTTCCCGTACTGGCCTTTGCCGCTGGCCCCGAAGGCGAAATAAGCGTTACCCCCGGTATCGTGAGCGCCGTGGGTGAAAAGGTCACGCTGAAGGTGACCGTGACCAATAATGACGGAGACATGGAGTTTCCCGTCTCGCTTACCGACAGCAATGACACCGTATTCACCGAATTCGGAAACAACGGCGAAGCGCTGCTCAAAAACGGTGAAAGCGTATCCTGCGAGATCCCCTATGAGGTAACGCAGAAGGATCTGAGCGACGGCGGCATCAAGCTGCTGATCAAATACACCAAAACCGTGAACGGCGAACCGGAAAACTATCAGAAGTCGCTCACCGCGCCGATCAAGCTGGACGGGGAGATCACCGAGCTTTCCGTAAACCGCACAGTGTCCACCGAGCTCGCGCGTCAGGGCGATACCGTGATCGTGACCTATGAGCTGAAGAATAACGGCACCGTGCCGATGACCGGTATCAAGATCCAGGAAACCATCGCGGCCACTCCGATGACGGTCAAATCCCTTGAGCCCGGGCAGAAGCAGGTCGTTTCCTTCTCCGCCAAAATGGGCAGCAAGGATCTGACCAGCTCCGCCGAGATCCGCTACAAGGCAAACGGTACGGATGAGATCTGCACCGTTCCTCAGCAGGTGATCCCCTGCGGCGTTCCCAACCTTTCCATTCACCTCTCCTGCAAGGAAGATAACGTGAATGTGGGCGAGGAAGCCACCATCATCGTCACCTTTGAAAACAAGGGCAACATCTCCTACAGCGATATCACCGTAACGGAAGATAAAAACGGGGAAATGTTTACCGGCCTTTCCGTTGCCGCGAATTCCACCGTATCTTTTGAAAAGGCCTATGTGATGAACGGCCCTTCCGAATTCAATGTGACGGCTAATCTGCACGATAACACCGGAAAAACCAGCACCCTGAAGGCCTCCGCGCCGCTTACCGTAAACGCCTATGACCCGGATAAGACCATCCTGCTCTCGTTGAGCCTTTCAAGCGACAAGGCACAGGCACCCATATTCCCTGCCGAGCTGGTCTTCACCCTGGAGATCACCAACAACAGCAATGTGACCGCGAAAAACATCACCGTGTACTACGGCAGCAAAAAAATCACCACCGTAAGCACGCTGGAACCCGGCAAGAGCACCACGGTACAGCGCTCTGTGACCGCTTCCGCCGCCGGCACTTTCGCCTTTACGGCCACCTGCCAGGATGAACTGAAGAACAAGCTGACCTTCTCAAGCAACGAGATCAAGATCAAGAAGGGCAAGCAAAAGGATACCGCCACCGCGGCCCCCACACTGATCGCCTATCCCGCCTCCCCCGTTCCGTACGCGCAGTGGGAAGAGCAGAAGCTGGCCCAGTCGGAGCTGCAGCCCAAGGATAACACGGTGGAAACACTGAAGGATCAGGAAAAGATCCTCACCTATGCCTCCTACGCGCTGGCCGCGCTGGCCGGAGCCGCTCTGGTACTGCTCATCGTTACCGTGATCATGCGCATCAAAAACCACGCGCACAACAAAAAGGTATACGACAGCATGGAACTGAACGCCCTGAGAGACTGCAAGCAGGTATCAGATCACAGTGATAACGGTGAGGACGATAAAAAGGGTATCCCCGATGAAGAAGTAAAGAAGCGCGTCTACCATGACGATGAGCCCAATGTGAATATGGAAGACGACAGCCTCACCGTGGGCGCCGCTCCTGCCGGAGACGGAACAGGAGCCTGGCAGATAAAGCGTGAAAACACCGCCGAAAAGCCGCTGCATTCCTCCGATTTCAAGCCTGCCCGCGAAGCGGATACCGCTTCCACGCCGCTGAACCTGAAACGGAACAGCGCGAACCCCGCCCTGAGGGCAAAGGAACGCCACGCGGTAGAGCATAAGAACAGCGAAGAAGAATAAACTTACAAACGCCTCCGTGCCGCACGGAGGCGTTCTTTATAAAACAGCGCCCCGGTTTTCCGGAGCGCTGCTTTCATATACCGTTTTATCATGTTCACACCCTGTCTGCCCCGACAGAGCAGGCCGGCGTGCGTCTTTATCCCTGCTGACGGCGGGCGTTTTCCGCGCTCAGCATCCCCAGATAATCGCCGATCTTATGCATCGCCTCGCGCAGTACATTTGCCTCGGGCAGCATCACGATGCGGAAATGATCATGCTCGGGATATCCGAAGCCGGTACCGGGCACAATGAGCACATGCTTTTCCTTGAGCAGGCCCATGCCGAACGCGTGATCGTCCGTAATGCCGAAGCGCCTGATATCCATTTTGGGAAACAGGTAGAACGCCGCGCTGTTGGGCACAGCGCTCAGGCCCTCGATACGGTTTACCTCCTCCTGCACAGCCTTGCTCTGCTCATACAGGCGGCCGCCGGGCAGCATCATCTCCCGCGTGCTTTCCTCATCCTCCAGCGCGGCGGGGATCACGACCTGTGTAAGCACATTTCCGCACAGGCGCATGGAGCACAGGCGTTCCAGCGCGTCGCGTACGGTATCCAGTTCCCCGTTGCGGCTGCTCAACACCGCCCAGCCGCAGCGGAAGCCGCAGATGATATGGCTCTTGCTCAGGCCGTTGCAGGTGATCACAGGCAGGTCGGGAGCCAGGGCGGCGCAGCTGTCATGCACCTGTCCCTCCCCCAGCAGAAGCCGGTCATAGATCTCATCACTGATCACAAGCAGATGATGCTTTCTAGCCAGCTCCAGCATTTTTTCCACCACCTCGCGCGGATAGAGCGCGCCGGTGGGGTTATTGGGGTTGATGACCAGTAAAGCCTTGGTGCGGCTGTTGATCTTATTCTCCATATCCTGAAGATCGGGATACCAGCACTGCTCCTCATCACAGCGGTACAGTACAGGTCTCGCTCCGGCCAGAATAGCGCCATTGCTCCACAGGGAGTAGTTCGGGCAGGGCATCAGCACTTCATCACCGGGGTCCAGCGCGGCAAGACATACCATCTGCGCGATCTCGCTTACACCGTTTCCGATAAAGATATCACTGTCTGTGACATTGTCAAAGCCCTTGCCGCGATGATAGCACAGTATCGCCGCTCTTGCCTGCGGCATGCCTCTGCTGTCGCAATAGCCCACAGCGCGGTCCAGGTTTTCAAGCAGTGCTTCCCGCACGCTGTCGGGCATGGAAAAGCCGAAAGCGGCAGGGTTGCCTGTGTTGAGACGGAGCACCTTTATGCCCTGCTGCTGCATACGCAGCGTTTCCTGATACAAAGGTCCCCTTATATCGGAATGCACATGATCCATTCTTTTCGCGCAGAAATCCATCCTGATCTTCTCCGTTCATAAAGTATACCAATTGTATATTTTACACCCGTTCAAAGGGCTTTACAATACAAAATCGCAAAAAGCATATAAATACCGCTGTTTTCCGGCGGAACACCGGTATAAAAAGCGCGCCCCGGAAAACCGGGGCGCGTAACGCGCACGGAGATCAAAGCCGGTCAAGCAGCTTCGCGCTTGTGCCTTCCATCACCTTCATCAGCACAGCGCATACGGCAAGCACCAGCGCCAGCACGGCGATGCCGGCAGCCCACACGGGGATCAGTCTCGCAAGCAGGAAGACAGCCGCCGAAAAGATCATCACAGACAGCCAGCCCAACGCCATAACGATAATGACACTTGTGCTTTGCTTGATAGGATAGGTTTCACTGGTCCATTTGAAATCGGCCTTCGCGGTACCGATGATGAGTCCGATCAGCCCGATCATCACCTGGAACAGCACACTGTACAGCAGGAGCACCGCCATACTGACGGCAGGCAGTGAAAAAGCCAGTGCAAGCAGCACGGCGGAAACCGTACAGGGAAGCGCGTTGATACTGATGTGGAACAGCAGCTTGGAACGCAGGATCTGCTTTGAGGACACCGGCATCGAGCGCAGGATCCACAGCGATTTTCCCTCCAGAGACACAGAGGGCGTGGAAATGATGTCCATCGCGGAGATCAGCCCGATCAACAGCATACACGCGGGAAGACTGATGTTTTCAAGCCACGGGGACAGGGTGGAAAACTGCTCAAGCACGGGGCCGATCGTACCTCTGTTGATAAAGAGCAGCACCGCGGCCGCAATCAGCATCACAAGGCCGATACCGCAGTTGAGCATATAGACCGAGCTGGATACAAAGCGCCTTGCTTCCTTTTTGTACAGAGCAGCGTAGAGCCCGGTCTGCTTTTCCGTCCGGATGCTGTACCGCTTCCTGTTTCCGGTATCCGCTCCGCCTCTGAGCGCGATACGGATAAAGGTGCGGGACATCACGGTGAAGCACGCGGCGGAAAGGACGGCTGTGACCAGCGTAAAGATGAGCATCCCCCTTGTTTCACCGCAGGCGCCGCGCCCGAGATCGCACATCAGTCTGGCCCAGGTATTCAGCGTTTCGCCTACCTGCTCGCTGTTGCTGATCAGAGACCCGATCAGATCATTCATCCTGAAGCATACAAAATAGTAGACCGCGAAGAACAGAAGAGACAGGATGACGGTGATCACGCTCTTCTTTTTCACACGCGAGGAAAACAGCGCCACCAGCCACCCCAGCAGGCACACCAGCACCGTTACAAAGAAGGCGATGATGAACAGCAGCAGGATCTCATACAAAAGGGCCGTGCCGGCAAAGCCGTTCATGATCTGGTATACGGCACAGGCCGGCACCCATACGATGCCCGAATACAGCAGGGACATCGCATATACCCCGATCAGGCGTGTAAAGAGTATCGCAGACGGCTTGACCGGCATGGAAAGCAGAAGATCGTTATCCTTTGCCAGATACAGGCCCGCATAGGTATTGAACACACTTCCGAAGGTGCCGAGCGCCACGGAAATGAGGCCCAGCAGCGTAAAATAAAGCCAGCCGGCGTCCACAGCCAGCAGCCCGTCCGCCAGCAGAAAGGACAACGCGCCGAACACCAGCGCAAGCACGGCCATCAGCAGGGCAAACAGCACAAACAGCCCCGCGATCTTGCCCTTGGAACGGGCCTTGCCGGTTTTTCTGTTTACAAAATAGCCGCGAAACAGCTCTGTAAACTGCTTGGAGATCAGTGCTTTCAGCATTCCTTTGTTTCCTCCCCGCTCAGCTCCAGGAAGGCCTCCTCAAGGCTTTCGTCTCCCTTCACTTCCTCCATCGTGCCGCTGCAGATCAGCCTGCCCGCGCGAATGATGGCCACCTTATCGCACAGCTTTTCAGCCACATCCAGCACATGGGTGGAAAAGAAGAACGAGGCGCCGTTTGAGCACATATCGCGCATGACATTCTTGAGCAGGTACGAGGCCTTCGGATCCAGGCCTACAAAGGGCTCGTCCATGATGATCAGCTTCGGGTCATGCACCAGAGCGGAAATGATCGCCAGCTTCTGCTTCATGCCGTGAGAAAAGGCGGAAACAGGCTGGGAAAGATCGCCCGTGATCTCAAACATATCACCATACTTTTCAATGCGCTGCGTTCTGTCCTTCGCGTTCACGCCGTAGATATCCGCAACAAAGTTCAGATACCGGATGCCGGTCATGAATTCATACAGATCGGGATTATCGGGAATATAGGCCATCTGCCTTTTGGCGGCGATGGGATCGCGCCTGACATCAATGCCGTTCACGGTGACGGTGCCCTCATCAAAAGGCAGTATACCTACCGCGCTTCTGATGGTAGTTGTTTTTCCGGCCCCGTTATGCCCGATGAAGCCGTATATCTCTCCGGGCAGGATATGCAGTGAAAGGTCATCCACTGCCTTTTTTTCACCGTAGAACTTTGTAAGATGATCGATTTTAAGCATATTGTATCTCCGTTCCTTTCTTGTCCACCGCTCCTTCGCGGCAAATAGATTTTAGCAGACAGTACGCGCTCTGTAAACAGAGACTGTTTTCCCTGTCATGTTTTCCACTTCACCTGTCGCTTTCGCCGTTCGTTCCGGCACGCGAAGCCCGCGCGGGAAGCAGCAGCCGAAGCTCCTCCGCGTATTGTGTAAGCGCCGCGCTTCCCTCGGGAGAGATGCCGTAAGACCCTTTTTCGGGATGGGTAAACCAGCCGTAATGATCGTCATACAGGATATCGCGCGCCCGTACGACACCGCTCGAGGCGGCAAGCTGCTTAGGCGCGGCTGTTCCGCCCGCCTCCCGCAGCGCGTAAAGCACAAGCAGGGCGTCCTCACGGTAGGCCGTCATTTTTTTCATGCCGCCCACCCCGCCGGTGTTGTTCCGCAGCCGCCGCGCGGAAAACTCCTTCTTTACCCTTTCCCGTACCGCCCTGCTGCGCGTACGGTAGGCGGAAAGGTCATGCTCCGCCGGCTCACTCAGTATCTCAACGCTGTCGCTTCTGCGGCTCACCGCGATCAGCCCGATGCCCAGCCGCTGCAGCAGGTACAACTTGTCTCTGAAGGCGCGGCTTCTCAGGTCTCCCGGCTGCGGCACGGCAATGAACACCGCGTCGCACACCTTCTGGCGAAGCGCGGCCTGCTGTACCACGCGAAAATCCAGCTTCTGCTTGAACTCCACCGCGGCGTTCAAACCGTCCTTCTCCATGTACAGGTCCATATTCTCCACTTCGCCGTCACAGGAATAGCCAAGCCCTTCAAAGAAGGCACGCACAGGCGGGTAAAGATCCTTTTCCATCATGCACTCCGAATACTTTTTGCGGCAGAGCCGCCCGTCTATTATACCGCCCCGCCATACCGTCCGCAAGCAGGTGAACAGGGATTGTACAAACCGCTCCCGTCTGATATAATGATGAAAAATATACGGATCAAACGCCGTATATAGGAAAAAACACAGAAGAAAACGCGCGTACACCGCAGCCCCGCAGAAGGAGTCGAAAAAGGAAAACCCCGTTGAAACAGTATTCAACCGCCTGACAGCTCATTGTCACTTCAATCAAAGGAGGATACAGGAAAATGAAAAAAATGCTTTGCTGCATACTGGTCTGCCTGCTTGCCGCTCTGGCCTTCGGCGCGCTTTGCGAGAATGAAAAGGCTGTGCACAGCATGGAAACCAAGCTGCTTGAGCCCTTCGGTCCGGGAGAACGGGCGGACGGTACGCAATTGCCCTTTGGTGATGACAGCTATTTCACTCTGGTGTTCAGCGAGAAAACCAAGGTGGATGAAAGCATCAAAACCTGGTCAGACGGCTATTCCTCCTCACAGCGCGTCAATTTCGGCGGCAAAATGACAAAGGACCGCAATCACATCCGCTTCACCATTACGCATCCCTGGGCGGAGGTCACCATCTGGTGGGTAGAGGGCGGAGACAATAACAGGCAGATCGGCATCTGGGCCGAGGACGGCACCGTGATCGCCAAAACAGATGAAACACTGGAAAAGAACCAGCCCTGTCTGAGCGTGCTCACGCTCTCCGGAGAAGGCACCTATCTGCTGGGCGGGGCCACGGCGAACAACTATATCTTCAAGCTGACCGTTACGGAATATGATGAGCAGCCCGAAAGCACCGTGCCGGAGCGCGCCGCGTGGGATACCGTGCCCGCTCCCGTGATCAGCGGGCTCAAGCAGAACGGAGCGGAGATCGTTTTCAGCGCGGAGGCGCCTGTGGGTACAGACGGCGCGGACAGCATCAGGGTAACAGTATCATCCGGAAACCGGGAGCTTTGTACGCTGGAAAGCGCCGTACAGGGCGCGGAAAGCCAGCACTTTACCTATACGCCTGCCGCGTCCGGCGAATACACCTTCACCGCGCGGGCTGTACGAAAGGGTGAAAAGGACATTACCGGCGGCAGCGCCACCTGTGCCTTTGTCCTTCCACTTGCTTCTCCCGTGCTGTCTGTTGAAGAGGACAGCGGGCACGGGAACATCCTGATCGCCTGGAACGCGGTTCCCGAGGCACAGTACTATACGGTATATGTAAACGGTCAGCCGGCGCTTGACGGTCTTTACGGCACTCAGGCAGCGCTTGACGGTCTTGAAACCGGAAAGGAACACAGCCTTGCCGTGCAGGCATGCAGAACGGACGGCAGTCTCTCCACTGTTTCCGATCCGCTGCGGTATACGCCGAACGAAGAACCCGCTCCTTTATGGAATACAAGGGCCTTCGGTTCCTCCGTAAAGGCGGCGGATAACGGCTCTGTAATAAACGCGGACGGTTCGGTCACCGTTTTCAGCGAGAACGGGAGAGGCAAGATCGTTCCCGCGTCCACGGACGGGCTGTGCTTTTACTTCACCCGCGTGCGCGTAAAGGAGAACAACTTCGTGCTCACCGGGCACATACATGTGGACAACTGGACATTCTCCAACGGTCAGGAGGGCTTCGGCATCGCGGCGCTGGACCGCGTGGGCATAAACGGCTCGCAGGACGCCTTCTGGAACAACAGCATCATGGGCCTGTGCTCCAAGGTGGAATACCGGGAGGACGGCGCGAAGATAACAATGAAGCTGGGCATCGGCGCTTTGGCGCGTCTGGGAGTAACAGCAAAGGACATCGCCGACTTTTCCGCTTCCGGTACATTTATCAAGGCGGACGGTTCCTCTGCCACCCTGCCCGGGAGCTTTACCAGTGAAATGACCGCGCTTGAAAAAAGCTGCCTCGCTTCCGGAAAGGGCACCTATAACATCATCGGTAACTTTACCGGCAATTCTCCGATGGGGGACCACGGCGTGCAGGATATATGCGACCTGAACTTTACCCTCACCCGTGACAACACGGGCTGGCGCGTAAAGTACACCTCCGACAGCGGCCTTTACAGCATGGAGAAGCTGTATCGGGATGAGGACCGCACCGCGCTGACCGCTCTGGACAGCGAATACGCATACATCGGTTTCTTCGCGGCAAGAAACGCGAGGATCACCGTAAGCGATATCTCCCTCACCTTCTCCTCCCCGGCGGAGGATGCCCCCGCGGAGCAGGAAAAAACAGCGCTCGTGCCTGTCACGGCAGCTATTGAAAGCGCGGCCGTATCCAATTCCGGCAGTTACCCATTTGTATTTCTGGCAAACGCCGACGGCAGTATCAGTATCAAAACAGAAGAAGGAGCTGTACTGTACGGCCCCTTCCGGGTACAGGCAAACGAAAAGCTGCGGGAAACGCTGAATATTCCCGAAGGAAAGCTGACAGCGGAAGCGGTATTCACGCCGGATCAGGACTATATTCCCTCTGAAAACGCGCTTCTTGCTTCCTACAACAGCATCAGCATCCCGTTTTCGGTAGAATACAGGGTCATTTCCGGCGATACGCTGTACATATCGCCCCGCGGTACTGCCCGGGGCGACGGAAGCGCGGATAAACCGCTGGACCTGCAGACAGCCCTTTCCTTTGCCGTTCCGGGTCAAAGGCTTCTGCTTGCCGAAGGCACCTATTCACTGTTCAGCTCCGTGACCGTTCCGCGGTATCATGACGGAACAGAGCAGCTGCCCATCATCATTGAACCGGCCGACCCTGAAGCGCCCCGTCCGGTACTGGATTTCAAAAACGCAGGCGGAGGGTTCACGCTGGGCGGCAGCTGGTGGAGGCTGTCAGGCTTTGATATCACACACAGCGCACCGGGAAGCAAGGGACTGCAGATCTCCGGAAACAATAATCTGGTTTATGACATCCGCGCCTATAAGAACGGCAATACAGGTATCCAGATCTCCCGTTTCCGCGAAAGTGACCTTAACGACGAATGGCCTGCCTGCAACACGGTGCGCGCCTGTATATCCTGCATGAATGCCGATCCCGGCTATGAGGATGCCGACGGCTTTGCCGCCAAGCTTACCTGCGGGGAAGGCAATCTGTTTACGAACTGCATTTCCGCCTTCAACGCCGATGACGGCTGGGATCTGTACGCAAAGGCCGAGACCGGCTGCATAGGCAGCGTGACGATCGACCGCTGTGTGAGCTTCATGAATGGCTATGCTTTCAGCGCGGACGGCTCGCTCATCCGCGGAGGCAACGGCAACGGCTTCAAGCTGGGCGGAGAAAGCCTGCCCGGAGGGCATCTGCTGAAAGACTCTCTGGCCTTCAGGAACGCCGGAAAGGGCATCGACAGCAACAGCTGCCCCGATATCACCGTCGCGGAATGCATCAGCCTTGATAACGGCGCGGCCAATGTTGCCCTGTATACCAACAGCGCGGTCAATACGGCCTTTACCGTACAGGGGATCCTTTCCCTGCGTTCCGTGCCCGGTACGGAGGATAACCTGAAGCCGAAGGGCACACAGGAGCTTACCTCACTTCTCTCAAGCGGAAATTACTGGTGCGACGGAAGCACCTCCGAAAACGCCGAAGGCCTTGTATGCTCTCTTTCCGGCTTCCGCGCATCGGACGCGGAAAGGATCATTTCCGCCTTCCTGAGCTTTGCCGATTCCGGTGTCACGGACACCGCAAACGGCATTTACATCGATGAAAACGGCATCCTTTGCCTGAACGGATTCATGGAAAGGGAATAAGCGGGCCGTTTACTGTACCCCGCGCGGCACTTTTCCGTCACGCGTACAGTCGCCCGCGGACCGTGTAAACGGAGGCATCATGAACACACAAAGCTGTGAAACCGACTCAGAAGTAAAAAGCAGGCCGGAAAAAGGAAGACAAAAGGGATCCGGAAAGAGGATAAAGCCGTGTGTTTCAGATGAAAAAAGGCGGCTGCTCGGCGCTTTGATCCCAATCATACTGCTGGTTGCGGCGATCGCCGTGTTTTCCGTGATCCGTTCCCTGAGCGGCACAAAGCCGTCCCTTGTTATGAACGGGGTCATGATCACCCTTCCGGAGGGCTATGAATGCGCCTACCGGGACCGTGACTCAGCCTCCTACAAATACACCGGCAGCGATATCAACCCCGGGCGTGTCGTAATCAATGCCGCCATCAGAGGCTACAACGCGCAGATCTTCGCCTCCGCGGAGGAAGTGACGGAAAGCTGCGAATGGCTGGAAGGGCTCGAGATCTATGAGAACGCTCATGGTGTGCGCATGGCCAGAGGCTACAATCTTGAAAAGCCGCAGCAGCCGGACCGCCGCTATTATGTTGAAGGAGAAAACTCGGTATTCCTGATCAATATGATAGAAGATCCGCGCTATTACGATACAGACGCCTGTGAGCAGGTAATGCTTGCCATTGCCGACAGCCTCCGGTATACGGAAACAGCCGGTATGACGCCGGAAAAACGCCTGAAGAACCTGCAGGATGAAACCATTGAGCAGATCGTTGCCCGTATGACGCCGGAGCAGAAAGCGCTGCAGATGGTACAGCCCGCCTGCTACAATATCACCTCCGCGGATATGAGAAGCCGCGATTACGGAAGTATCCTTTCCCAGCAGTCCGCGTATTCCGCAAAATACTGGGTGGAAATGACAGACCGGTTTCAGCGTGAAGCGCTTCTTTCCCCGGCCGGGATCCCGTATATCTACGGTGAAGACAGTGTACACGGTGTCAACTACTGTCTGAACGCCGTGATCTTTCCTCACAATATCGGCATCGGCGCGGCAAATGACGGGCAGCTTACCTATCTGATGGGCAAAGCGGTGGCCAATGAGGCGCTGCTTTGCCACCTTCCATGGAATTTTGCCCCCTGCACGGCAGTCTCCGGCGATATACGCTGGGGTCGCACCTATGAAAGCTACGGATCGGATCCCGCGCTCATCACGCGGCTCGCGTCGGCCTATACAAAGGGGCTGGTCGATGGCGGTGTCGTGGCATGCGTGAAGCATTTTATGGGAGACGGCGATGTTCGGTACGGCACCGGCGAAGCCGGGAAACTGATCGACCGGGGAGACGCGCAATTATCGGAAGAAGAGATCGAAACACGCATGAATGTCTACCGGCAGCTGATCGAAAACGGCGCACAGACGATCATGATCAGTCATTCCTCGCTGAACGGTACCAAAATGCACGAAAACGGGGAATACATCCTTCGTTTGAAGGAAGAAACAGGCTTCAGAGGCTTTGTCGTCAGTGACTGGGAAGCCGTGCAGAACATTCCCGCCGCCTCCTATGCCGAGCAGGTCACTCTTGCCGTAAACAGCGGCATTGATATGCTGATGGAGGTCTCCTCCTTTGAGGAGGCCGCGAACATCATCGTGCGCGGGATGGAAGACGGAAGCATCCCCGTATCCCGTGTGGATGACGCGGTTACCCGTATCCTGTATGTAAAGCGTCAGTCCGGATTGTTTACGGATCCCTTCTTTGAAAAAAGGCTTCTGGAACAGCAGGAAGTGGGCAGCGCGGAATACCGTGCGCTTGCGGAACAGCTGGTGGAAAAGAGCCTTGTGCTTCTGAAAAACGATCATGATCTGCTGCCGCTGAAGGAAGACATGACGGTATATGTCACAGGCCCGGCAGCCGATAGCGCTTCTGTTCAATGCGGCGGTTGGACACTGGACTGGAACGGCAGCGCGGGCGAGATCCCCGGCGTTACCACCGTGCTGCAGGGGCTGAAGGAAGTATGCGAAGCACACGGTATCCATATAATAACCGACCCCGCGCTTTCTGATGCCGCGGACGCCGTGATCCTGTGCGTGGGAGAGCGGCCCTATGCCGAATGGCTGGGTGATACACCGGATCCCTCCCTGTACGGTACGGCCGCACTTGCCGGCAACAAAGATGCCGTTCAATGGGCCGCCGCCTGCGGGAAGCCTGTCATCACGCTGATCTTCGCGGGGCGTCAGGTTTTGCTGAACGATGAGGATCTGGCACACTGGAACAGCGCTGTTATGTGTTACCTGCCCGGCTCCGAGGGTGCAGGGATCGCCCGTGTGCTGACAGGAGATGCGCCCTTTACCGGTAAGCTCCCCTCCCCCTGGTACACGGATGTATCTCAGTTCGGGACCGGCAATTGCCGCTGGCCGGCGGGATACGGTCTGGAATATCACAGCAAAAGGTCTCCGGAAGAATAAAGCACAGTACATACAAAGGCGAGCCGGACTCGATGAATATCAAAAACAGTTCATGTTTCTGAATAACAAAGCATTTTCTGTGTTTTTTCCCATGTGCATTTACCATTTTTGGTTTCCGCAATGTATTTCATATCACCGTGTTTTGAGTACGCCGTATACCTATGCGGTTTTCCTTCTTTTGTTCGCGCAGCGAGGACACCTTTCATTTCCTGCCGTGATCCCGGCAAACAGAAGGCATATTATGATATTTTCCCTGTTGGTGTATTGAAAGAACGCCGGTACCTTTTCGGTACCGGCGTCCTTCATATTCCCGTAACGGGAAGCGATTATTCTTTTACACCGCCCAGCGCAACACCGGCGATGATGAACTTGCTCAGCGCGAAGTAAACGATCATCAGCGGCAGCGCGGTAAGGGTAAGGCCCAGATAAATGGAGCCGTATTCTGTACGGTAGATATCGCCGCGCAGGTTATTGACCAGCATAGGCAGCGTCTTGAGCTCTACCTTGGTGAGCAGCATCAAGGGTGTGAGGTAGTTGTTCCAGGCACCGATCATACCCATGATACCCATCGTAGCCATGGCGGGAACCATAATGGGCAGGATGATGAAGTTGAAGGTGAAGAATTCTCCCGCGCCGTCGATACGGCTGGCTTCAACCAGAGAGATCTGGAAGTTCGCCTGCAGATACTGGCGGAAGAAGAACACGGTCGCGGCCGAGGCAACGGACGGGATGATCAGGGGCAGGAAGTTGTTGGTCAGACCCAGTCTGTACATGAACATGTAGAAACCGGTACCGGTCACCTGTCCGGGGATCATGATGATGGCCATCACAACAGCCCACAGTACTTTCTTAGCCTTGAAGTTGTACACTTCAAAGCCATAAGCGGTAAGAGCAGAGAAGTATACGCTGACGATGGTGGAACCGAAGGCGATGATGGCGCTGTTGCGCATACCCATCAGTACGTCAAAGTTCTTCGTTTTCTGGATGACATCCCAGTTGTGAGAGAGGAAATCACCGGGGATCAGGGACACGCCCTGCTGGATCGCCTGGCTGGAACGGGTCGCGTTCACGATCATGATCCAGAAGGGGAACAGAGCCAGAGCACTCAGGAAAATGCAGAACACATAGATCATGCTGCGCTTGGTATTGCGTATCACCGTTACATGCACCGCGAAGGCAGCGAGCGCGCTGATCAGCATTGCCGCCACAACGGGCATATTGAGCACGGCGTTGGAATAAGGCGACTTTACAGGATAATTGGACAGACGGAGCACGCTGTACGCCAAAAGGATAAACGCGATCAGCTGTGCAAAGCCGGCAAAGGTATACAGCTTGCACACCAGCTTGTTGCCCGCCAGAATGAAGCATACGATCGAGAACACGAGCATACCGGCCGCGACCCACAGAAGGATGTAGTAAACATTCAGCTCTGTAGGATAGATCTTTCCGCCGTCATTGACAACGGTGATATCCAGCTTGATATCCTCGGGAAGCTTTCCGGGAAGCAGGCTGTAGGAAAGGCCGCCGGCTTCGCTGCTGCTCATGGCAGCCTGCTTGGCGAGCAGTTCATCCAGCTTGCCCTGTTCCTTGGCTACCTGTCCGCGCTGCTTTTCGATATCGGCCTCGCTCTTTTTGCCTTCATCGATCCAGCGCTGCAGCTTGGCCTGCGCGGTATCCACCTTGCCCTGCTGCTTTTCGATGTCAGCAAGCATTTCGCCGGCGGAATTATCCTTAAAGGTGGCAATGGGAAGGAACATGCACGCGAGGGTGATCAGAGTAAGTACGATAGCAACGATCTTAACACTCTTCTTCATACCGCGTCACACTCCTTTCTTGATTTTGCCGGGCTTGGGGTCGTGATCCTTCAGAAGCGTGTTGATCAGGAGAGAACCGGCAATAATGATCACAAACAGCACGATGGACGCCGCGCTGGCCGTGTTAAAATTGAAGGATCCGGTAAAGCCCTGCGTGTAAATAAAGCGCGCTACTGTATTGGTGGTATCATTGGGGTTGCCCTGAGTCATCAGGTGAGGAATATCGAACATGGTCAGACCGCCTACCAGCGAGGTGACCAGATTATATACGAGAATCGGTTTGATCAAAGGCAGCGTGATCTTCCAGAAGGTCTGACGGGAAGAGCAGCCGTCCACAAGCGCCGCTTCAAACAGAGAAGGATTGATACCGGAAATAGCGGCGATCATGATGATCATGGTATTGCCGCACCACATCCACCACTGAATGAAGGATATGATGCCGCGGGACCATTCGGTGGAACGGAAGAATTCAAACGGAGCGCTGAGTACGCCGATCTGCTGCATAAAGGTGTTTACAGGAGCAACAGGATAGCTGAACAGCGCGAAGAACAGCATACCGATGGTAGCGGCGGTAATAATGTTCGGCATGAAGATCATTACCTTGAAGCCGCCCTGGAACTTGAGGTGCATACGGCTGTCGGTGAACCAGCTGGCAAGGATCAAAGCGAGTCCCAGCTGAGGAATGAAGTTGCAGATCCACATGATCAGGGTGTTTCCGAAGGCACCCCAGAATTTGCCGTATACCGTGCTTGTAGAATCAAAGAACTGTGCAAAGTTTTCAAAGCCGATGATTTTATTGTCCAGGATCTTATCCCAGCCCTGGGCGTCGGTCAAAGCCGTACGGAAGGTGAAGATGATGGGATAAAGCCCGAAAATAAGAAAGACGATAAAGAAAGGCGCAATGAAGAAATAGCCGTACCGGTCATAGGTGACCGACTTACGCTTGGTCTTCACTGGGCTGACTCCCTTTGCAGACTGCATAATGCCACCCCTTTGTGAGAATGATACCACCCCGTTTCGGGGCGTGCGCAGAACTGAGAAACGGGGCTGCCACCTGCCGTCAAGGCAAGCGGCAGCCCCGCGTGTTTAGAACTTAAGGATGCCTACTGAATTATTCAACAGTGATGTTGGTGAAAGCAGCAGCCACAGCAGCCTTGAAGTTGGCAATGCAGGTGTCGAGATCGAATTCGCCCTTGCTGTAGGGAGTGGTCACGTTGTCGCCCCACAGGGTGTTGATGGTGTCATCATATTCGGTCATCAGAGAACCGTTGGCCAGAGCAGCAGCCTTGGCGAACATGCCATAGTGATCCTGACCGCCCAGGAAGGGGTTGGGAGTGCCGCCCTCGGCAACGATCTTGTCAACAACAACGGTGGAACCGACGAAGTCGCCGGAATCCTGAGCATACTGATAGAGGAAACCATCGTCCAGGGTGAAGAACTTGATAAGATCCTTCACAGCAGCCTTCTTGGCATCGCTGTATCCGGGAACCTTCTGAGCGTTGGCGCCGATCCAGGTGCCGCCCCAGCTGTAACCGCAGGGTCCTTCGACCATGCGCCAGTCACCGTAGGTACCGCCGTTGGCTTCGCAGGTGGCCTTCAGTTCTTCGTCATTCATGGTGTCGTTGGTGCCCACGCCGCAGTTGGGCTTCAGGGTGTAATGCAGGCCCCAGGTGGGGAGGAAGAAGGTCATGGTCTCGTTCACGCCCTGCATACCGGCGAACCAGGTCTCGCCCCAAGCACCGGCGTCCCAGGAGAGGTTGTCGTCGATGAGAGCCTTGGCGATGTCGAGGTAATCATACAGCTCGGAGTCGATGACGAGCTTGCCGTCAACAACCCAGCCCTCGCTGCGCTGATACTGATAAGCATTCCAGATGTCGCCGGAACCGGTGACCATCTTGCAGGCGCCTTCAGAAGCCGCGAGCACTTCAGCAGCGGTCTCCATGTAGGTGTCCCAGTCGCAAACCTTGGCCTGGAATTCTTCGGGGGTGGTTACGCCCAGATACTTCTCAGCCAGGGAAGCACGATAGAACAGAGCGCCGGGAGTGGACTGCCAGGACAGACCCTTCTGTACGCCGGCAGCGTTCTGGCCGATCTGAGCCATCACGGGGATAGCAACAGCCAGTTCTTCATCGGTGAACCCGAGATCCTTGAGATCAGCGGTCCAATCGCTGGAGACATACTTCTTAACGAAGGCAGCTTCCAGAGCGAATACGTCGGGAGCTTCTTCGGAATCACCGGCAGAAGCCATCAGGGTGTCCACACGGCTGGGATATTCAGCAGTGGGGGTCATGTCGAACACGAAATTGATTTCGGGATGGTTGGGAGCATAGTACTTTTCGATCATGCCCTGGAGTTCGTTGGTGAAGGACCAAACAACGAGGGTGATCTGATCTTCGGCCAGAGAGATGCTCATGCAACCGAGCACCATCATGACGGCCATCAGCAGAGCGACCAGTTTCTTCATGGGGTTACCTCCTAAATAATTTGCTTCGTGAAGGATAATCCCTCACGCGCATTGTAGTTGCATTATAGCATGTACTTCCCCTGTTTGCAATAGCTTTTTATCTCTTTTGCACAAAAATCAACTTCTATTTTATATATAATGGTAAAACTATATGCGGAAAGCGCTTACATCAACCGAATAAATGACAAAATATCGGCCTTTTCGGGCATCCCGCGCATACGGAAATACTGTGTTTTTTTTGTATTAGGTCCTTTTTATCCCCCGCGTTCTCTTTTTCGCCCGCGCCGGAGCGCCGTATTTCATGTTGAACAGAAAGCATTTTTCTGCTATAATAAATATGTAAAAGTATGTACCCGCCCCTGTTTTTCAAAAAACACGACGGCGCAGGGAGGAAGCATGTTTCTGGCAGATCTTTGGAAGGACTTTGAAGTGCTGGATACCGGCGACGGTGAAAAGCTGGAGCGCTGGGGCAATTTCATCATGGCCCGGCCCGACCCGCAGGTGATCTGGCCCAAGGGGGACCCTTCCCTGTGGCAGAAAGCGCACGCGCGCTACATCCGTTCCGATAAGGGCGGCGGAAGCTGGGATTTTTTGAGATCCCTGCCCGAAAGCTGGACGGTACGCTACAGGGATCTCACCTTCCGCGTACGCCCCACCGGCTTCAAGCACATGGGGCTTTTCCCCGAACAGGCCGCCAACTGGGATGAAATGTCCCGGCTCATCAGGGCGCGCGGCGGCGCGAGGGTGCTGAACCTGTTTGCCTATACCGGCGGAGCGACCGCCGCCTGCGCCGCGGCCGGAGCGCATGTCACCCATGTAGACGCGGCAAAGGGCATGGTGCAGTGGGCCAAGGAGAACAGAGAGCTTTCCGGTATTAATGAAACAAGTTGCCGTTTCATCGTGGAGGACGCGCTCGCCTTTGTAAAAAGAGAGATCCGCCGGGGCAACCGCTATGACGGTATCCTGATGGACCCACCGAGCTACGGCAGAGGGCCCACCGGCGAGGTATGGAAGCTTGAAAACGAGCTCTACGGCCTGGTAAGCACCTGCAGCGAGGTGCTGAGTGAAGATCCTCTTTTCTTTTTCATCAACAGCTACACCACAGGCTTCCAGCCCGCAGTACTGTCCAACCTGCTGGAAAGATGCGTCAGGTCGCGTTTCGGCGGCTCGATCGATTCGGAGGAGCTGTGTCTGCCCGTAAAAAGCGGCGGCGTGCTGCCGTGCGGGGCAACAGGCCGGTGGATCAGCGAATAAATATCAGTATAAATGAGGTGTCATATGGAACAGCCCGTCATTCTTTATGAAGACAATCATGTCATCGTGGCTCAGAAGCCCTGCAATATGCTCACCCAGAGCGACAGCACCGGCGACCCGGATCTGCTTTCGTATGTAAAGCAGTATATCAAGGAAAAATACGCAAAGCCCGGCGAGGCTTATATCGGCCTTGTGCACAGGATGGACCGTCCTGTGGGCGGCCTGCTCGTTTTTGCCAGGACCGGCAAAGCCGCCGCCCGCCTTTCCGACCAGGTGAGGGTGCATGAGCTGAACAGGCAGTATGTGTGCATATGCGAAGGACAGGCTCCCGACGCCTTCACCCTAACAGACTGGCTTGTCAAGGACGAGGAGACCAACACCGTAAAGGTGCTGCCGGAATACCTAAAGGCACAGGGCAAGGAAGCCGTGCTTCACGGACGCTGCATCGCCAGCCGGGACGGGCTGAGCCTGGTGGCCATCCAGCTTGAAACAGGCCGGGCGCACCAGATACGCGTACAGATGCAGCATGCCGGCCTTCCCCTTTGGGGAGACAGCCGCTACGGCAGCGGCAAACGCGGCCAGCAGATCGCCCTGTGGGGCATGCGTCTCGCCTTTACCCACCCCACCACAAAGGAACAGATGCTGTTCATTGCTCCCGTGCCCGAGGAAAAGCCCTGGCTGATCTTTGAAAAGGAGCTGCGCGGGCTGGAAACGATATGGCCGCAGATCCGCCCCGCCGCGAAAGCCGAATAACCCTCTTCCCTGCCCCGGCAGGGAATTTTTCACCGCCGGCATCAGCCGGTCATTCAAGCCCGAAAAAGGAACACAGTATGAGTGAAAACAAACGCTTTTCTTTTGAAGTGATCAAGACCTGCAAGCAGTCCGGCGCGAGGCTGGGCATGCTGCACACCCCGCACGGCGATATCCCCACCCCCATCTATATGCCCGTGGGAACACAGGCCTGCGTAAAGGCGATGACGCCGCGCGAAATGGAGGAACTGGGCGCAAAGATCATCCTGAACAACACCTATCACCTGCACCTGCGTCCGGGAGAGGACCTGATCGCGCGCGCGGGAGGCACGCACGCCTTCCAGAGCTGGAACAAGCCCATCCTTACCGACAGCGGCGGCTTTCAGGTCTTCTCGCTCTCCGGTCTTCGCAAGATCACCGAGCAGGGAGTCGCCTTCCGCAGCCATCTGGACGGCAGCAAAAAATTCATCAGCCCCGAGGTATCGATGGAGATCCAGCAAAAGCTGGGCAGCGATATCGCGATGGCCTTTGATGTCTGCACGGCCTACCCGTGCGATCACCGCACCGCCGAGGACGCGATGCACCGCACACACCGCTGGGCCGAGCGCTGCAAAAAATACCACACACGTGAGGATCAGGCGCTGTTCGGCATCGTACAGGGCGCCTTCTTTGACGATCTGCGCGTAGAAAGCGCCAAAACACTGGTGGATATGGATTTCCCCGGCTACGGGATCGGCGGCCTGAGTGTGGGCGAGCCCAAGCCCGTGATGTACGATATGCTTGAAAAGCTTGAGCCCCATATGCCCAAGGAAAAGCCGCGTTATCTGATGGGCGTAGGTACGCCGGACTGCTTCCTTGAGGGCGTGCTGCGCGGCATCGATATGTTTGACTGCGTGCTTGCCACAAGGATCGCGAGAAACGGTACGGTATTCACGAAAAACGGGCGTCTGGTGATCAGAAACGCCGAATACGCGGAGGATTTCCGTCCGCTGGAAGACGGATGTGACTGCTACGCCTGCCGCAATTTTTCAAGAGCCTATATCCGCCACCTGTTCAAGGCGGGAGAGATCACCGCGGGGCGCTTGGCCTCCATACACAACCTGCGCTTCCTGATACGCATGATGGAGGAGATCCGTCAGGCCATCATGGAGGACAGATTCCTGGATTACAGAAAAGAGTTTTACGAAAGATATGACCTGACGCGCAATTTCTGATGCTGCCGGCGGAGGTATCCCGAAATGACTGTGATCGGCGCAAGAGCACATGATTTTGACTTTCACACACCCGCCCCGCTCTTTGAGGCGGTCTCATCGGCCGGTTACCGCGCGGTACAGCTGGCCTGTCCCAAATCCTTCTCCCGGGCTTACCCGCTCACGAATGAGCAGATCAGCGAGATCCTGGATGCCTCGAAAAAGTATCATGTGGAGATCGGCGTACTGGGATGTTATCAGGATCTCGCCTGCCCGGACAGAGAAAAGCGCATCGCAGCGGTGGACACCTATATCAATGGGCTGAAAACAGGCAAAGCGCTGCATGTCAGATGCGTAGGCAGTGAAACCACCCATTTTGAGGGCACCTGGGAGGAACAAAGGGCAGCGTTTTCCCTGCTTACCGACAGCGTGCTGCGTATGGCGGAGGCCGCGGAAAAGATCGGTGTGGATATGGGCATCGAGCCTGTGTTCCAAAACACCCTCGGCACCCCGGAGCTTGCCGCCGAATTGAAGGAAAAGACGGGCAGCAGCCGCCTCAAGTGGATCTGGGACGCCGTAAACCTGCTGGATCCGTCAAAGGATGAAGAGGACAGCCTTCTGCAGAAGCGCACCGTGCAATTGCTCGGAAACGACATCGTGGCCATGCACATCAAGGGCGTACGTTTCCGCGAAGCGAAAAGAAAGCAGGCCTGCCCGCTTACGGAGGGTGAATTGGACTGGCATTTCCCCTTCCGCTGGGCAAAGGAGCAGAAAAACATGCTTTTGCTTCGCGAGGAGGCCATTCCCTCCCGCTCCGCGGAGGAGATCGCCTTCATGGAAGCGCTTTTGAAATAATCACTGTCAAAACAGGCCCTCACGGAACAGGTTATTATACAGAGGTAGGGTTCTCCCTCCCCTGTATACGCAGATAAAATGCAGCGATCTCAGGCAGCTATGGCTTGAAGGGAAAGCCTTCAAATCACAGCTGCTTTTTATTACAGCAAAAAGAGCAGCTTGCCCATGAAACGCGGGCACTGACGCTGCAAAGATCATTTCTTCCCGCCCCCGAACCGACCGGGGCAGAACAGTGTCCGCCCGGAAACATGGCCGGAGGCGCATGGAATATCTCCGGTAGGATCAGCCCGGCCTGCTTAACCGGTTCCTGCACTCCGGTGAGTATTTCCGGAAAAACGGATTCCGGAACTGCCGGAATCATAAACATCGGAAGGATAAAGACCTTGGCAGAAGTCCCGCCCGACTTACAGCTTCCTGACAAACAGGCAGCGGATCGCATTCAGCACTGCCAGAATCATCACGCCCACATCGGCAAAGACAGCCAGATACATATTGGCAATTCCGAAAGCACCCAGTACCAGACAGGCAAGCTTCACTCCCATAGCCATGACGATGTTCTGATAAACGATTCTCAGGCACTTTCCTGAAATCCTGATCGCCTTAACGATTTTCATAGGATCATCGTCCATCAGGACAATATCAGCTGCCTCGATCGCCGCATCTGACCCCATTGCGCCCATTGCAATGCCGATATCAGCCCTGGACAGTGCGGGAGCGTCATTCACTCCGTCACCGACAAAAGCCAGCTTTGCTTTTCCGGTTTTCTCCTTCATAAGTTCTTCCACCTTGAACACTTTATCCGCCGGAAGCAGCTCGCTGAAGACCTGATCCAGGCCAAGAGAATCAGCGACCTGCTGTGCCGCCTTTTTTGCGTCTCCGGTCAGCATGACCGTTTTTTTCACACCCATATCCTTCAGTGCGGAGATGGCTTCCGCGGAACGGGGCTTCACAATATCGGAAATCACGATATGTCCCGCATAAACACCATTGATCGCCAAGTGAATAATGGTTCCGGTATCATGACAGTCGATGTACGGGATGTTCAAACGATCCATCAGTTTATCATTGCCGGCAGCAACTTCCATATCATCTACTTTTGCGATGACACCGTTCCCGCTTATTTCCTGCACATCACGGACACGGCTGCGATCCGGCTCTTTGCCGTAAGCCCGCTGTAAGCTCTTACTGATAGGATGTGATGAAGCACTCTCCGCCAGTGCGGCATATTCTATCAGCCTTTCCTCTTCGATCCTGTTATGGTGTATGCCATTTACTTCAAAAATGCCCTGAGTGAGCGTACCCGTCTTATCAAATACAACGATCCCGGTTTGAGAAAGTGCTTCAAGATAGTTGGAGCCCTTTACCAGCACCCCTTCTCTGCTTGCGCCGCCGATACCGGCAAAGAAGCTGAGGGGAATGCTGATAACCAGCGCACAGGGACAGCTGATGACAAGGAAGCTCAGTGCGCGATAGACCCAGGTGCTCCAATCAGCGCTGAGACCCATACCGATCATACGGATAAGCGGGGGCAGGATCGCCAGTGCCAAAGCGCTGTAACAAACCGCAGGCGTGTAGACTTTCGCAAATTTCGAAATAAAATCCTCAGATCTTGATTTTCTGGAACTTGCGTTTTCCACCAGATCAAGAATTTTGGAAACAGTGGATTCGCCGAATTTTTTTGTGGTTCGTATTTTCAGAACACCTGTCATATTGATGCAGCCGCTTATGATCCCGTCACCGGCTTTAACCTCCCGCGGAAGGCTTTCACCTGTCAATGCGGCGGTATTCAGACAGGAAATTCCCTCTGCTACCACACCGTCAATGGGTACTTTTTCACCCGGCTGTACCACGATCACGCTGCCTGCAGCAACCTCATCCGGATCGATCTTCTCTATGGATCCATCACGCTCTATGTTGGCATAATCCGGGCAGATATCCATCAAATCACTTATATTGCGGCGGCTTTTGCCTACAGCGTAGCTCTGGAACCACTCACCTACCTGATATAGCAGCATGACTGCAATGGCCTCCAGATAATCTCCGTTTTCGCATACCGCCAGGATCACAGCGCCTGCTGTGGCAACGGCCATCAGGAAGTTTTCATCAAAGACCCGCTTATTCAAAATGCCTTTTCCGGCTTTTTTCAAAATATCGTGACCTATGATAAAGTAATCCGCCAGATACAGCGCAAGGCGCACCCAACGCCCCGCAGAAGGAAACAGATATCCGTCAAGCCTTGCAAAGGTTTCCGCCTTGAGAAATTGAAGCCCCAGCAGAACAGCAGCGGAAATGAAAATACGGATCAGCATCGTTCTTTGCTTCGCGGTCATACCATCCCTGCGTCTGCCGATCACAAGAAGAAACAGAGCATCTGTTAAAAGAACAGCGGAAAGCATTATGTTTACAATGATCTCCTGCATTTGCAAACTCCTTTCAATACCGACTTGATCAGGAACACCCGGAAGGTGTTTTATGAAGGCATCCTTTCCTGTCGAAGCGGTTTCTGTTACAGAAAAATTTCGCAGTCAGGCTCAACCTTCTTACAGGCAGCCAAAACATTCTGCATAACAGTCTTCGGATCTTGCCCCGCCGCAAACTCCACGATCATCTTCTGCGTCATGAAGTTAACAGTCGCATGCTTGACACCGGCGCTCTTGAGAGCTGCGTCCTCCATCAGGTTCGCACAGTTGGCACAGTCCACTTCGATTTTGTAAGTCATTTTCATAAATGAATTCCTCCTCAAAAGTTACGATTAATCAATTGATTAATCGTTACACCTGCAGTATAATGAATTCAGCGCAAAAAATCAATTTCTATGCGCCGTTCCATTCTGAAAAGGCGAAAATTATTTCCAAAATGGTGAAAGTGGAGGAAAAGCCATGTCGATCAAAGAATTACCCCATGATCACGGAGAGAAAATATCGATTCTGGAACAGCTTCAGTTATCGGGGGATTTTCACATCGCAGCAGAAATATTCAAACAGCTCGGAGATACAACACGGATCCGTATTTTCTGGCTACTTTGCCACTGCGAAGAATGTGTCATCAATATCGCTGCCATTCTGGGTATCTCAAGTCCGGCAGCAGCCCATCATCTTCGGCCGTTGCGGGATAATGGCCTGATCGTCAGCCGCCGTGAGGGTAAGGAAGTGTACTACAAGGCAGCGGATACGCCCCTGGGCAAGCTTGCCCACCGGATGATCGAGCAGGTGATGGAGATAGCCTGTCCGAAGTCATCGGTCGCCCCGCTGTCTCATCACGGATCAGAGATGAAATATCAAAATGATCCGCCGGCATATCAGGAACAGACCGAAATGATCCGCCGGATCCATACGCAGCTCACAGAACACCTTGATCAGAGGTTTACGATCGAATCACTGGCAAAACAGTATCTGATCAACCCGACAACGCTGAAATCCATGTTCAAGTCCGTTTATGGAGCATCCATTGCCGCCCACATCAGGGAACACCGGATGATGGAAGCCGCAAGGCTGCTTCGTGAAACGGATATGAGAATTGCTGAGATCGCCCGTCGTGTAGGATATGACAGTCAGAGCAGATTTTCGACTGCTTTCAAAGAGGCCTATCAGATCCTGCCCACGGCATACCGGAAGAAGCATTTGCTGATGCAAGTATTCAAGCCGGAGCCTGCAGAACAGAGCATTCAAGCAAAGAAATAACGATAGAAAATGAAAATCGGCTGGGATCAGGATCAATGCCTGCGCGCCGCGGCTCCCGAACAGCCTGCCGGTACCGCAGCCGAAGGTTTTTGTGAAAAAAAACCGGCGTCATACGGTTTTTCCCGTACGCACCGGTTTTTTCAATTTTCTTTATTCCTTCTCCTGTGCTGCCGGCACCTTATCAGTGATCATCCGGTTCAGCTCATTCATAAAGGTGGGGATATCGGTAAACTGACGGTAAACAGAAGCGAAGCGCACATACGCCACCTCATCCAGCCTGCGCAGCTCCTCCATCACCATTTCGCCGATCTGCCTGGTGGTGATCTCGTTCTGCAGGTTATTGGAGGCCGTCTGCTCAATATTGTTCACGATCCGGTCGATCTCAGAAGCGGATACAGGGCGCTTATGGCAGGCGGCGATGATGCCGAGGCGCAGCTTCTGCGGGTCAAACAATTCCCGGGAATGATCCTTTTTGATCACAAGCAGTTCCGGGGCCTCGATCTTTTCGTAGGTGGTAAAGCGGCGTCCGCACTGTACGCACTCGCGGCGGCGGCGGATGGAATTTCCGTCATCGGTGGGGCGTGAATCGATCACACGGCTCTCAACACAGCTGCAAAACTGGCATCTCATGTTTCTTCTCCTTTTTTTCGTGATTTTTCATGATCAATCGTTACTCATCTGTTATCTGGGCTGGGCGTCCTCCAGCCCGCGCAGTACATCCGGCTCACGCACATCCTGAACGGTAAAGAACAGTGAGCGGGTCAGCACAGCGCCCGTGCGCCAGTAGAGGCAGACAAAGGGGCAGTCCTTTTCAAAAAGATCCTGTATATCATAAAGCGCCTGCTGGTAGCTTCCCTTATCTCCGGCCTTTCTCAGCACGGAGAAAAGGTTATCCATATCTCTGCTGCGGTAGGCCATAAAATTGCACACATTGCCGATCATCAGCAGAAAGCCGGGATCCGGCACCGTATCCATCTGAAAAGCGCACAGGCACAGGTCGTAACTGCGCTTTTCCAGCTTGACCTTCGCGTCGGAATAAGTCATCGTTGTAACATCCGCGTTGATCCCGATGGCGTTCAGATCATCCGAGATCATATTGGCCGCCTGAATGCGCACGGAATTTTCCTGTTCCTCATACACATAGATACGAAGCTTCAGGTTGCGTTTTTTGCCGTCCTTCAGGATATCCAGCACACCGTCGCCGTCCGTGTCGCTCCAGCCCTTATCGGCAAGGATCTGCGCAGCCTTTTCCGGATCGTAGGTATACGCTTCTCCTTCTTTATAGGTCCATGTGCCCGGGATCATCGGGGTATCGGTACGCACCACCATATCTGTATACACCGTGGCGGCGATATTGTCGATATCGATCGCATAACGGATGGCCTGACGGATCTCCGGATCCTCCAGCGGGTAGGACTGATGATTCATCATCAGCACCTCCAGTTGCTGTGTGCGGTAGGGCACATTCAGGCTGGAGTTGCCGCCGCGGTACTGAGCCGCTGTGGCGCTGCGCGTCACGATGGCGTCCACCTGCTTGTATTCGTAGGCGGAAAGCAGATCCCGGTTGGTGGTATAGAACAGGAAATTCAGTTCCTTATAGCCGGCGCGTCCGTCCCAATAGTATTCATAGGCGCTGAGCAGCAGTTCCTGCCCCGGGTTGAACTGCGTCACCTCGTACGGTCCCGTTCCGGAAGGCTGCACGGCGTTCACCTCGTCCGCCTTCAGCACGGGAAACACCAGTGAATAAAGCAGGCCGTAGCAGGGGCGTGAGGCATTGATCACAAAGTGCAGCCTGTCATTGGCTGAAGCGCTTTTCACCAGATATTTCAGCCCCATATACTGCCCTTCACCGCTTTCCGCGAGAAGCAGGATCTGATCTATCGTGGCCACCACATCCTGTGCGGTCAGCGGAGTGCCGTCATGAAAGGTGATGCCGTCCCGCAAAGTGAACAGCCAGGTTTTTCCGTCATCGGAGCGCTCCCATTCCCTGACAAGACAGGGCTCGGGATCATAATGATCATTGATCTCAAAAAGCGGTTCATAGATCAGCGAGGTAACGCTGATCATTTCCCGTTCTACGGGGATCAGCGGGTTAAGGTATACCGTAGTGACCGATTTTACGCCGATGGTCATCGATGCCTCCTCGGCGAAAGCGCCGCATACGGAAAGCGCCATCACAAGCGCCGCGATCAGCGCGCTAATCCTGATAGTACGGCCGGTAGAAGTCATAGCCCTCCTTCACCCCCTTTACAAAATCGCGGGTATTATCATCCGGTATACTTTCGGCAGAAAATACCCGGCCCGCTTTTTCGGCTTCTTTGATCCATTGATCGCACATTTCCGTTCCGGCCCAGTAGGCGCAAAGTGCCCGGTCCCGGTCTCCTCCGTAGCGGGAAAGCAGTTCTCCCAGCACCCTGCAGCCCGTGCTGATATTGAGATCGGGCTGCAGAAACTGCGAAGCATCCTGCTTTTGATCCGTTCCCGCCTGCAACAGGGTCACCTGCATCAGGCCGTACCGGTCCGCCGTGAAGGGATCGCTCCCGGATGCGCCGCGGCTGGTATTGTGAGCAGCCATACCCGCATCATACGCGCTCGAATACATGATCACCGCCGCCGTCAGCGCGGACGGAACACCGCACGCCGCCGAATACGCGCGGATCTCGTTTTCATACAGCAGATTATAGATACGGTTGGTATACACGGCATAATCGTTCATCACCTTTCTGGCGTAGGAACGGGTGTCCTGCATCGGGATCTGATCGATCGTAAGCGTTTTTCCGTCCGAGGAATACTTTTTCACCCAGTTCTGTACATTCCCCTGCCCCGCGTGATAGGCGCAGATGATGAGAAGCAGATCATCACCGAAATAATATCTGCTGAGCCATGAAAGATGGGAACAGCCCAGACGGATGTTCGTACCGGCGTCAAACAGCATATCCTCTGAAAAATCCTTAAGGCCCACCCGCTTCGCGGCATCCTTGGCCGCTGCCGGCATCAGCTGCATCAGCCCTCTCGCGCCCACGCGGCTCACGGCGTTTTTATCATAGCTGCTCTCGTTTTTGATGATCGCGGCGATATACCCGTACGGCAGGCCGGATTCACTTCCGTAGCGGAACACATAGGAGGAGTAGCCGCGTCCGTAGCCTCTCAGCAGTTCCTTTCCCGCGGGCACGGTCCCGAACCTTTCCTTTTCGGGGATCAGCAGAGATACCAGTATCGCCGCGATGAGCAGCACCGCGGCCGCGATGACCGCCTTGCCGCTCCCGGTCAGCTTTGATTTTTTCCGGTGTCTGGCGGCGCGTCTTCCGGTGTACTGAGCGGCGGTATTCGTGCCCGCGGCGCTTTGCGTATACGCGCCCTCTCCGGCGGCATATCTTCCGGAATAGTCCCGTGAGGGAAGCGGACGCGCGTCAGGCGCGTTATTGATGTATCCCCCGTTGTTGTTCTGATCCGGCTGCATGTTTACTCCTTATGTTTCTCAATGGTCCCGCGCCACAGGCTGAGCACTGCGCGCGCGCTTTCTTCCTTTGTGCCGGAGGTGCGTATCACCCGGTCCGCCCGCCTTGCCTTTTCAAGGGCGGGCATCTGGCTGCGGATACGCTCAAGCGCCTGCGCGCGCTTAACATTATCCCTTTTCATCACGCGCTTTACCTGTTCTTTCTGCGGGATATAGGCGCACCATACCTCATCGCATTCCTTTTCAAGCCCGCACTCATAAAGCAGCGGCGCTTCCAGTACGCAGACTCCTTCATGAGACGAAAGGCGTTTCCCGATCTCCTCAAAGATCATCGGATGCAGGATCGCGTTAAGCTTATCAAGCTTCTCACCGTCTGAAAATACGATGTCCGCAAGCGCTCTGCGGTCCAGCTCCTCTCCGCGGAACACGCCGTCCCCGAAGGCTTCACGGATCATCGGCAGCGCCCTTCCGCCGGCAGCGGTCAGCTCGTGCGAGATCTCGTCCGCGTCCGCGATGAACGCGCCCTCGGCACGCAGCGCACGGGACAGATTGCTCTTTCCGCAGGCAATACCTCCGGTAAGGCCGATCACATACTTCATTTTGTTTCATACCAGCTTTCGCCTGTTTTTACCTCTGCCGCAAGCGGCACATTCATCTGCACCACCTGCTCCATCTGGTCCCTGAGCAGTTTCTCCACCTGTTCCTTTTCTTCAAGCGGAGCCTCAATGATCAGCTCATCGTGCACCTGCAGGATGAGACGCGCCCTGAGGCCGTTGTCATCAAGCGCTTTTGCCACCTTTACCATCGCAAGCTTTATGATATCCGCCGCGGTGCCCTGAACAGGCGTATTCATAGCGGCGCGCTCCCCGAAGGAACGGATATTGGCATTGGAGCTCTTCAGCTCGTCAAGATACCTTCTCCTGCCCATCATCGTGACCGAGTACTGCCGGTCATAGCCCAGACGGACAGCTTCGTCCATATAGCTTTTGATGCCGGGATAGCGTTCAAAATACCTTGCGATAAAGCCCGCGGCTTCCTTTCTGGAAATACCGATATTTCGCGCGAGTCCGAATTCGCTGATCCCGTACACGATGCCGAAATTGACCGCCTTGCTGGCGGAACGCATTTCCTTTGTCACCTGCTCCGGCTCAACGCCGTACACCTCGCTGGCGGTGCGGGTATGGATATCCTGTCCGCGGCAGAAAGCGTCGGTCATCGCAGCGTCCCCGCTCATATGCGCCAGCACGCGCAGTTCGATCTGGCTGTAGTCGGCATCCACCAGCACCCAGCCCTCCCGAGCGATGAACGCCTTGCGGATCTCTCTGCCCTGCGGGGTACGCACGGGAATGTTCTGCAAATTGGGCTCGGAGGAGGAAATGCGGCCTGTGGCGGTCCCGGTCTGGTCAAAGGAGGTATGCACACGGCCCATACCGTCCATCTTTCTGATCAACGGGTCAATATAGGTCCCGTTCAGCTTCGCAAGCTGTCTGTATCTCAGGATCAGCGGGATGCAGGCATGCTCGTCCTGCAGCTTTTCCAGGGTATCCACATCGGTGGAATAGCCGCGGCTCGTCTTTTTACCGCTTTTCAGGCCCAGATCCTCAAACAGCACCTTGCCCAGCTGCTGCGGGCTGTTCAGATTGAACCGCTGGCCCGTCAGACGGAAGATCTCCTCTTTCAGCTGCTCCGTTTCGGCGTCAAAGCCGTGTCCCAGCTCCTCAAGCACCTTTTTATCCACGCGGAAGCCCTCTGTTTCCATGTCAAACAGCACCTTCAGCAGAGGCATTTCCACCTTCTCCATCAGTTCCCGCATACCCTGATCGGCAAGCAGCCTGCTTTGGCGGATGTACAGGTTTCTGATTTCCCAGGCATCCTCCTCCCCGAAAGCATGCAGCGCGTAGGTTTTTTCCTGCGGGGAAAGCAGATAGGCGCCCAGCATGGTATCAAAGCGGATCCCGGGCAGCGTGAGCCCCATCCTCCGCACCGTATGCAGCAGAGCCTTGCCATCATGACAGATCACGCCCTTTTCAGCCCCTCTGAGCGCGGCAGCCAGCGCTTCCTCGGGATACAGACCCTCAGAAAGCAGATCACGGCACAGCACCGCTCTCGCACGGCTATGCAGGCCGGCCATCGTCATTTCCGTTTCGGAAAGGTAAAGCATCAGGGCTTCCTTTTCACGGCGGGCGTAGTTTTCTATCTCCTCCGCCGTGGCAAACGCTTCCCACTCAGGCACAGGCTCTTCCTCCTGTGTGTCCTCCGTTTCCGTCCGGGCAGCGCCCGCCATCTTTTCGACCCGCCCGGCGATGCCGTTCAGCTGATACTTTCTGAGCACCGGAAGAGCATCCCTGATATGATCTGTCGTGATGCGCGAAAAATCAAGCTCGATCGGCGCGGTGGGGCGTATGGTGGCAAGATCCTTGGAAAAGAGCGCCAGTTCCCTGTTTTCGCGTATCTTTTCGCCCAGCTTGCCCTTGATCTCCTCCGCGTGCGCCAGCACATTTTCCAGCGTGCCGTACTCCTGCAAAAGCTTTACAGCCGTCTTTTCACCCACACCCGGCACGCCGGGGATATTATCACTGGCGTCGCCCATCAAGCCCTTCCAGTCCGTTACCTGCTCGGGGGTGATGCCGTAAAACTCCCGCACCGCGGCGGGATCAAAAAGCGTTGTTTCGGAAATGCCCTTTCTGGTAAACAGGATGTGTGTATTTTCACTCGCCAGCTGCAGCGCATCCCGGTCTCCGGTGAGCAGCAGGGCACGCAGATCCTTATCCGTGCATATTCTTCCGGCGGTTCCCAGAATATCATCCGCCTCATAGCCGGCAACGGAAAAAACGCCGATGCCCATCGCGCTGAGGATCTCTTTGATGATATCGAACTGCCCCTTCATTTCCTCGGGCATCGCTTTTCTTCCCGCTTTATATTCCGCGTAAACGGTATGGCGGAAGGTGGGGGCATGCTCGTCAAAGGCCGCCATCGCGTAGCGCGGCTGCTCCTCCTCTATCACCTTCAGAAACATCATCAGAAAGCCATGCACGGCATTCGTATAGATACCGTTCACATCCATCAGAGGCAGGGCGTGAAAGGCGCGGTGCATCAGGCTGTTGCCGTCGATCACAAGGCAGGTATCCCGCATAAGTGTTCCTCCGTCTGTCCGTTATCCATATCGGGTCATTATTTTTCTTTTTCGCAAAGGTACTCTATGGCGCGGCGGTAACCCTCAAAGCCCAGGCCGATAAAGCGTTTTTCGCAGGCCGCGGCGGTGTAGCTGACGGCGCGGAAGGGTTCTCTGCTGTTGATATCGGTCAGATGCACCTCGACTGCCGGGATGCCGACTGCCTTGAGCGCGTCCGGGATCGCGACAGAGGTATGGGTATAGGCAGCGGGGTTGATCACGATCCCGTCATAAACGCCGTACGCCTGCTGGATGCGGTCCACGATATCTCCCTCATGGTTGCTTTGAAAAAGGTCTGCCAAGGCGCCGTATTCCTCCGCCCATTTCAATATGCTTTCACACAGCGAGGCATAGGAGTTCTCCCCGTACAGTTCCCTTTCGCGGATCCCAAGCATATTCATGTTGGGGCCGTTGATCACAAGCAGTTTCATTGGCATTTTCCTCCGAAGTGCTCTTCAAGATATTCCGCGGCGGCCTTTTCAGCCTCTGCCGCTGTTTCCGCGTCTGTTTCACCAAAGCCGAACAGCCTTCTGCTCTCCGCCGCCTGTGTGACCAGCATTTTCAGCCCGCCCGCGCGGGGAATGCCCAGTTCCCTCGCCTCGCGCAGAAAAACAGTTTCCCGCGGGTTATAGATCACATCCACCGCGCCCATGAGAGCGGGAAACCGCGAAAGAAAGCATATTCTCTCCTCCGTGCGCGGCCACATACCCACAGGCGTCGTATTCACGATCAGCTCCGCGTCAGAATGCTCCGCGTACATTTTTTCATAGGTCACAGGCCCTTTGCGGCTCACGGTGACGACCTGAGAAGCGCCGAGGCGCTTCAGCACATAGCCTGCCGTAAGCGATGTACCGCCGCTGCCCAGGATGAGCGTCTTTTTTCCGGCGGGATCGATCCCGGAACAGCGCAGCGTTTTCTCAAGGCCCGCCGCGTCCGTATTGTATCCGACCAGCCTTCCGCCCTCATTCACCACAGTGTTCACACTGCCGATCATTTCAGCCGCCCCGCGTACCTCATCAAGATATGGGATCACAAAACGCTTATAGGGTACCGTAACATTCAGCGCCCGGAAGCCTCCGGACCGTATAAACGCGTCCGCTTCGTTCTCATCCGCGTCCATAAGCCGGTATTCATACCCGCCGAAAACAGAGTGGATCAGCGGGGACAGGCTGTGAACAAGCGGGTGCCCCAGCAGATACACCGCATCCGCCCCGTTCATTTCAGCTGCTCCAGCTTCACGCATTCCGAAAACAGCGTGTCATATACCGCCTGCAGAGCGGGCACAAAGGCCCGTTCCGCTCTTTTTTCGATGCCGGAAAGGATCTCTTCCTCCCGTTTTTCATCGCGTACGGGCTTTCCGGTCTTTTTCTTTTCCTCCCCTGCCCGAAGCGCCAGCGTCATACGCCTTTCAAGCAGCCGGGTCACTTCCGCATCGATCCGGTCTATCTCCTTTCGGATGTCAGCCAGTTCACTCATTTTTATCCTCCCATCAGCATATCGGCGATCACACAGGCAGCGGCCGCTTCGGCGCAGGGCAGCACCCTCGGCAGGATGCAGGCATCATGCCTTCCGGAAAGCGTGAGCACGGTATCCTTTCCCGTATCCAGATCAACGCTTTTCTGCGGGAGCGATACAGACGGCGCAGGCTTGATGCGCAGCGTTACGCGGATCTCCTCCCCCGTGCTGATGCCGCCCAGGATCCCTCCGGCATGGTTGGAAAGGAAGCGTATCTTTTCGCCGTCATAGGCATAGCCGTCGTTATTGACGCTCCCGCAGTCCCTTGTATCGCCGAATTCCACGCCCTTCACCGCCGGGATACCGAACAGCGCCGCGGCCAGCCGGTTTTCCATGCCGCCGAACATACCGTCTCCCAGGCCTGCGGGAACGCCGCTGATCCTGAGACCGATCTCGCCGCCCACGCTGTCGCCCTTTTCCCTTGCCAGGAGCATGATCTCCTCAAATTTTTCCTTTTCACGGCACCCGCCCACGGAAAGGATATCCGCCTTCAGCCGGATGCCTCTTTCTTCAAGCAGCTGCAGACACAGCCCGCCCGCGAAGCACAGCGGCAGCGTAAGACGCCCCGAAAAGCAGCCTCCGCCCCTCATATCGATCTTTTCACCGTATTTCATCAGCGCGGCCAGATCCGCATGCCCGGGGCGCGGGACATTCGCGTGATAAACGCTGCTGTCGGTATCCGCGTTTTCGAACACCGCGGCGATCAGGGGAGAAACCACTGTGCCGTTTTCGATCCCGCAGAGGATGCGCGGCTCATCCTTTTCGGCGCGTGGTGTCTGCCAGGGAAGATGATGACTGCGCCTGCGTTCAAGAAACGCGCGCAGAGCTTCCTCATCCGTTTTCATGCCCACAGGCAGCCCTTCGATCACGGCGCCCACATACGGCGCGTGGCTCTGCCCGAACACAGTGACACGCAGCCTGTTTCCCAGTGTATTCAATGTACTGTTCCTCCGATGCGCTGTCATTCATCCGTTTCGCGCTGCTCTGTGCAGATCCCCAGCGCGTTCAGCGTTTTCCAAAAGCCCGGCCAGGATTTATCCGTGCATTCGGCGTCCGTTACCGTAACGGGAGCACCGGCAAACATGCCCAGCACCGCCGCCGCCATCACGACGCGGTGATCACGAAAGCCGTTCACACGCCCGCCTGCCGGCCTGCCGCCCAGCACGGTGAAGCGGTCTTCCTCCTCCGTGCAGCGGATCTTCAGCGCCTCCAGCATTTCACGCGCCGCGCGCAGACGGTCGCATTCCTTATAGCGCAGGCGTTTCACCCCGGTAAACACCGTCTCCGCGCCTGTTTCAAGGGCGGCGCTCACACACAGCGGCAAAAACAGATCGGGACATTCCCGCACATCGATCCGCCCGCCGATCGAGCAAAGCAGCTCTTCCATCATGCTGTCCGCCTGATACGGATCCTTCCGGTATCCGTTTATCCGTACAATGCCTCCGGCACGGTTCATGCAAAGCAGAAACGCCGCAAGCGAAAGGTCACAGGGCGGCTCCGGGCAGGCGGGTACAAAGGCCTGACCTCCGGGCACAGAAAACGTGCCGTCCTCCCGCTGCTCAAAGCGTACTCCAAACAGGCGCAGCACCTGCCCGGTAAGCGAGATATAGCGGCTGCTTTCGGGCACGGTATCGGGAATGATCTCCCCGCCCTCACGGGTGAGCGGAAGCGCGAAAAGCAGCCCCGAAAAATACTGGCTTGAAATATCCCCCGGCAGGCGGAACGGCTTTCCTCCCGGTCGGAGCCGCCCTGTCAGCACAAGGCGGTCTCCCTCCCGGCTGACAGCAGTCCCATGCTCCGAAAGGGCGCGCGTGAGCGCCCCGGTAGGCCGCGCAGCCAGCGTATCCCCCATCCGGATCACGCTTTTTTCATACAATGCGGCGCATACAGGCAAAAGAAAGCGCAGCACTGTGCCGCATTCCGCGGCGTTGATCACGGGCGCTCCGCCCGCCGGTGTGCAGCGCAGCACCTGCAGACAATCCCGCATTGCCCGCGTATCATCGCATTCCGGGCAAACCGGCGCCCCGCTTCCCGAAAGAAAGGATGCAAGCATCACCCTGTGTACCCATGCCTTGGAACGCGGAAGCGCCGCTTCACCCCGGGGAATGCCGGGATATACCGTCATCAGCATGGCGTCAGCCCCCGCCAGATGAGCTCCGTCAGGCCGACGACATCCACCGTTTTTTCATAGCATCTGCCGATTCCTTCCGGCAGGATCACCCTGTACTTATCTCCGTCCCGCTTCTTATCTCCCGCACAGGCCGAAAAAAGCTGCTCCGCGCTGTAGGGGCATTCGCTTTTAAGCCCGCAGGCGATCAACGCTTCGGCGAGAGGCTTTTCGCAAAGCCCCGCCGCGCGCCAGGCGATCATCAGCCCCATTGCCACGGCCTCTCCGTGGCTGAGCGTATAGCCGCTCAGGATCTCCGCCGCGTGCCCGAAGGTATGCCCGAGGTTCAGAAGCCTGCGTTCCCCCTGCTCTCTTTCATCCCGTTCGCAGATCTCCGCCTTCAGGCGCACACAGCGCTTTACGCACTCTGCCGGCTCCGTTCTCCACAAGCCGCTTCGCATCCGTTCAAAAAGGGCTTCATCACCGATGATGCCGCACTTGATCATCTCGGCGGCGCCCTGGCTGAGCAGGTACGCGGGCAGCGCTTTCAGGATGCCGGTATCCTGCAGCACGATCACAGGCGGCCAGAACGCGCCGATCAGGTTCTTGCTTTTTTCGGTATCCACCGCCGTTTTGCCGCCCACGGAGGAATCCACAGCGGAAAGCAGGGTGGTGGGCATCTGCACACAGGCGATCCCGCGCATATAGAGCGCGGCGGCCAGGCCGCCAAGATCTCCTGTCACACCGCCGCCCAGCGCCAGCAGCGCGTCGGCGCGGGTGAGCGCAAAGCCCGCCATTTCGTCAAGCACATGAAGCAGCGTTTCCGCGTTTTTGCTTTTCTCACCCGCCGGAAACACATACGCCCGGCAGCGGAAACCGGCAGCGCGGAGGGAGAAAAGCACCCGTTCGGCATAGAGCGGATACACATTGCTGTCGGTCAGAACAAACACCGAGGAAAAATGGAAGCGCTCCTTCAGGATCTCTCCCGCCCGGTCGCAAAGACCCTCGTCAAAAAGCACACCGTATTGCCCGCGGGAGCTGTTTACAATGATCTCATCCATTCTTATAGCCCGCCCTCCGGAAGAGTCACCGTTGGCTGTTTGAAAAAAGGTCGAACACATTTTTCAAACTCATTACCGTTCATAAGCTCCGAAAGAGCGGCGATCTGCTTCATTGCGGCTTCAAAAACATCGGTCTTAAGGCTTTGCCCGCCGTCCGATTTTGCCCGTCCGGGGTGATCGTGCACCTCGATCATCAGCCCGTCCGCCCCGGCGGCCACCGCCGCCAGCGACATGGGCCTTACCAGTTCATACCGGCCTGTCGCATGGCTGGGATCGGCGATCACAGGCAGAAAGCTCAGTTCCTTTACAAGCGGGATTGCCGAAAGATCCAGCGTGTTTCTCGTAGCCGGCTCAAAGGTGCGTATCCCGCGCTCGCACAGCACCACATCCTCATTGCCGCCGCTCAGCAGATATTCCGCGCTCAGCAGCCATTCCTCCACCGTGGCGCTCATACCGCGTTTCAGCAGCACAGGCTTTTTGCATCTGGACAGTTCCTTCAGCAGGGCAAAATTGCTCATCGATCTTGCCCCCACCTGCAGCATATCCACATCCCGGTACATATCCAGATTGCGAATATCCGTGATCTCCGTCACCACGCTCAGCCCGTTCTGCTTTCCGGCGCGTACAAGCAGGTCGATCCCCTCTTTTTCCAGACCCTGAAAAGCATAGGGCGAGGTGCGCGGCTTGAACGCCCCGCCTCTCAGCATGCGGGCCCCAGCGCGCTTCACGCAGGCCGCCACCGTCATGATCTCGTCCTCGTCCTCCACGGAGCACGGGCCGGCGATCACCGAAAAGTGTCCGTTTCCGAACACCGCGCTGCCGCACTTCACTTCTCTGTTTTTCGTATTTTCACGGCGCAGTACGCGCAGCTCATCAGCACCGGCAAGGTTTTCAAACATTGCGGATAATCTCTTTTCCGGGCGGCGATTTCTCAGCCGGGAAAGCCCGGAAGAGTACACCTGTCCATTTGGCAGAATACCACAAATTGTGTCTATCGTCAATATTTTGCCTGTCATAAACAAGCGGTCGTATATCCCGCGCGCCGTATCAAAAAGGAGACTGTTGCTGAATGATTCCGCAACAGTCTCCTTATCCGGGAACGGACGATGTGCAGCCGGCACATCCTGCCGGGGCATCATCCGGCAGTCCGCGTGTTTGCCGTTCACAGCAGTCTTTCCCCGCTGTGCATGAAAAGCAGCCGGTCTCCCATAACGCTTTTCATCATATTCCCCGCTTCCTCCCCGGTGCAGTGCCCGGTGATAAACAGGGTATGCTTCATTTTTTCAAGCTCAGCCGCGGTATAAAGGATGTATTCCCTTTCCGCCGACGTATAGGCTTCCTTTTTCATCATATGAAAGCCGGAGATCACGGTATCCGGCTCGCCGCCGTATTTTTCGCGAAAGCGCGCCAGAATGTTCAGGATGCCGGCGTGCGCGCAGCCGGAAAGCAGTATCCGTCTGTTCCCCTCCGTGATCACCAGCGACTGCTCATGGTCAAAATCATCCCTTTCGCGCGCGCCGTTTCTTTCCCGGTACATCTTTCCCGAAAAAAGGGACGGCACAATGCCTGGAACAGGTGTACGGAACACGGAAAGACAGGGCGGGATCTCGGCGTCTCCGGAAAGAAAAACCGTGCGTTCGGGGAAAGGCAGCGGACCTGTCATGCCAATCTCCTTTTCACCGTGAAAGTGCCGTTCAGGAGCGGTCCTCTGCAGATAGACCAGCGCCTCCGGACATTCCCCGTACAGCAGGGAAAGGCCTCCCGAATGGTCATAGTGCCCGTGGCTGAGGAAAATGCGGCCTGTTTCCGCGAGCGAAAGCCCGAGCAGACGCGCGTTGTGCACGGCGGTATCCGTCTGCGCGGTGTCAAAAAGGAGGGTTTCCCCGCCCGTTTTCACATACAGACACAGCCCGTGCTCATACAGGCATCCGGGCACGCCCGGTGTGTTTTCGGACAGGCATACGATCATCGCACACATGCCGGTCTCCTCAGTTCAGGTCCACGGGCAGATCGGTATCCGAGAAGGGATCCTGCTTTGAAAGCGCGTCCAGATCCACCTCTGTGCTGTGCTGACGGGCATAGAACATTTCGGCGGGAGAGATCACCTGCATGGAAAGGCGCGGTCCGTCAAAGGTGATGACCGCCTTTTCACGCGCGCGGGTGAGCGCGGTCACTTCGGTATACCGTGTACGGGCACGGCGTGAAAAATCGCTGATCGCATCGGCCTTATCCAGAAAATGCATGGGAAACAGCACACGCGGCTTGACCGACATGATAAAGTAGTTCACACCCGCGTCGAACATGCCGCCCTGACGGGGATCGACAGGGAACATCGCGATATCGATGGGCAGTTCCTCCAGCGGCTCGGTAGCGGCATAGAAATCCTTTTCCGCGTCGATGATCTCACGCAGGGTGCTTTCATCGCGCCAGTGCCAGAAATTGAGATCTCCCGCGTAGAAAATGTAGATCCCGCCCGCTTCCACATACAGCGCCACTCCCACATCGGTGGAACGGTACGCGGTAACGCGTACATCCCCCTCCTTCATGGTATCGCCTGCATGCAGACGCCTGCCGCGGTTGCCGATGGGGATATCATCCGACACGAAATAGGTGATGGGCAGCTTATCGAAGTTGAAGGTGTACACAGTGGGATCAAAATGATCCTCACGCCCGGATGTGACAAAAAACAATACCTTATCCGTATCCGCCATATCACGCTCGGTAAGGCGCGTTTCCACCGGCAGGGGACGTTCCTTTCCGATACAGTAATCAAACACCAGCAATATCCGCCCTACGCGCACCATGAAGGATGAATCGTGAAAAAATGTCACTTCAGCGCTGACAGCCATGTTCTCTTCCTCCGGAAAAAATCTGACAGAAACGGGGCTGTCTCATATTGACTGAAACAGCCCCGCGCGTTCACCTGTGAAAAAACCGTTTATCTGTACTGCTGCCGTCAGTTCAGCTCAAGCAGCTTCTTCTTCAGTTCCTTCTCCATGTCGCCCAGAGTCACTTCCGCTTCGCGGCGCTTCTGGCGGCCTTCGGTCTGGATGCGGTTTACTTCGTTGATGGTATCGATCAGATCCTGATTGGTCTTCTTGAGGGTCTCCAGATCGATGATGCCGCGTTCGGATTCCTTGGCGGTCTCAATGGTGCCCATCTTAAGCGCTTCGGCGTTCTTCTTGAGCAGATCGTTGGTCATATCGGTCACGGCGCGCTGGGCCTGCATGGCCTGCTTGCTGTGCTCCATGCCCATCGCCAGCACCATCTGGTTCTTCCAAAGAGGCAGGGTGTTGTTCAGGGTGGACTGGATCCTTTCCACCAGCAGAGCGTTGTTGTTCTGCAGCAGACGGATCTGGGGAGCCATCTGCAGAGAGATGGTGCGGGTAAGCTTCAGGTCATGCAGCTTCTTTTCAAAGCGGTCGCAGGCGGCAGCCAGGTCATTGGCCTTCTGGGCATCCATCGCGTCCTCGCTGGCGGCAGCCTTGTCCTGCAGCTCCTTAAGATCGGTATTGCGCACTTCTTCAAGGCGCTTTTCACCGGCCACGATGTACATGGTCAGCTCATGGAAATAATCCAGGTTCATATCGTACAGCTTGTTGAAGGTGGCAACATCCTTGAGCAGCTGAACCTGATGATCCTCGAGGTTCACGGCGATCTTTTCCACATTGGCGGAAACATCGTCATACTTCGCGGTAATGGCCTTCAGGCTCTTCTTGGCGGTGAAGAACAGGCCCTTCAGTCCCTTGGGACGCTCACCGGCAATGTTGAATTCCTGCAGCTCAGCCACCATATTGGAAAGCATATTGCCTACATCACCGGTGGTATCGGTCCTGACAGAAGCGAGGATGCTGTCGGAGAAGGTGGAGATCTTCTTCTGGGCCTCGGCGCCGTAAAGCATCACATGGTCGGGATTGGCAATGTCGATCTGCTTGGAGAAATCGATCACCTGACGCAGCTCAGCCTCGGTAAGGCTGCTGTCCAGGCTCTCGGCGATCGCTTCACCGGCATTGGGGGCGGTGGGAGCGTTTACCTGCTCCAGCTTGGAGACGGCGTTTTCCAGCACGCTCTTATCAGCAGCGGAAGGGTTCAGAGTAAGCACAGGGGCACTTGCCACGGCGGCGGCGGTATTTTCTTCACTCATAACGGTATCCTCCCATCAATTGGCTTATTTATCTTCATGCAGGCCGTTTTCGGTAAGTCCGTCCTGCTTAAGCATCGTTTCCAGTACCTCAATATCGGTCGAGATATCCAGCATATCTTCCTCGCGCACCGCTTCAAGCTGTTTGGAAAAGGCCTTGACGACCACATCCAGCGCCTCGCGGATCTGCTGTCTGGTTTCCTCCACGCTCTTGCCGGTCAGCTCCTTTTCGTCCATCCTGCGGTAGGCGGTAAGCATCTTCAGCGTGGTGGGCAGGTAATAATTCATAAAGCGGCGAATTTTGGGCGCTTTTCCGGGAGCTTCGATGACGGCGTCAAAGATCCTTCCGGATACATTATCGATCTCGACGATCTTCGCGGAGATCTCCTCGTCGGGGATCAGCCTGTCCTCCTCGCGGATCTGCTTGAGCAGCTCCTGTCCCTTCTGCACCACCTCATCCACGGCGGAATCACCGGTGGGGGCCCAGGTCTTCTGCGCGGGCGCTTTTTTGGAGGTATCCACGCCCTTGCTCATATTGTACACGATAAACGCGATCAGCGCGGCCACCAGCAGGCCGATGATCAGAAGCACTGTTTTGCCGAAGTTGAAGCCCATGATGGCAAGCCATATCACGCATACAACGGCAAAGGCGATGCCGGCGGCAAAGCCCGCTTTGGATCTTTTATCAGGTGCGCTCATTTTCATTCCTTTCCGGGCATTGCCCGAAGCGTTTCATACATTTTATTTTAGCATACTTTTAATGCTTTTTGCAAGTTATTCCGTCCATTCTCCGTCAAAAACAAAGCTCGCGGGGCCGCTCTGGTATACATGCCCGTCCGTTTCGTCCCAGCGCAGCATCAGGTTGCCTCCGGCAAGCTTGATCTGGGCGGTACGGTTGGCCAGACCGTTGATCACAGCCGCGCAAAGGCTGGCGCAGGCGCCCGTTCCGCAGGCCAGCGTCTCACCGGCACCGCGTTCCCATACGCGCATCTGCAGCATATCCCGGCTGATCACACGCACGAATTCCACATTGGTGCGTCTTGGGAACATGGGGTGATGCTCGATCATGCCGCCGATCACAGGCAGGTCGACGCTGTCCGGATCATTCACAAAGATGACGGCGTGCGGGTTGCCCATGCTCACGCAGGTGATCAGCCTGTCCTGTCCCAGGATATTGAGCGGATACATTTTGATCTCGTCTCCCGGAAGGGATACCGGGATCTTTTCGGGCTGGAACTGCGGCATGCCCATATCGACAAGCACAGTGGATACCTTCCCGTTTTCCAGGGTGAGCTTCAGCTTTTTCAGCCCCGCCATTGTGGAAACGGTCACCTCTGTTTTGTCGGTCAGGCCGCGGTCATACACATATTTTCCCACGCAGCGGATACCGTTTCCGCACATATCGGCCTCGCTGCCGTCGGAGTTGAAAATGCGCATGGAAAAATCCGCCGTATCGGAGGGGCCGATCAGGATCAGTCCGTCCGAGCCCACGCCGAAATGATAGCGGCTCATCACGATGGCAAGGCGGGAGGGATCCTCCACCTTTTCCTCAAAGCAGTTGACATAGATATAATCGTTGCCGATGCCGTGCATTTTGGTAAATTTCATATTATTCCTCCACGCAGCGCGTTTATTGATTTACATCCTCTCAGGGGCTTCCACACCGATGAGATACAGACCGGTGCGGATCACTTCCTTCGCGGCCCTTGTGAGCAGCACCCTCGCGGCGGAAGCGGCGGCATCGTCGTCCAGCACGCGGTGCTCGTAGTAATACTTGTTGTAGGCCTTGGCGATATCGGTAACGGCCCTTGTGACCGTGCAGGGCTCATTGTCATTGCAGGCCTTCTGCACCGCCTCGGGGAAGCGGGAGATCAGCTGCAGTAGCGCCTGCGCCTCATCATCCTCCAGCGCGGAATAATCCGGCTCGGGCAGGTCTTCCGGCGCCTTGCGCAGCACGGAGCAGCAGCGGGCGTGCGTATACTGTACATAGGGGCCGCTCTCGCCGTCAAAGTTCAGGGCGCGGTCCCATCTGAAATCGATATCCTTGATGCGGCCGTTCTGCAATGTGGAATACACGACGGCGCCCACGCCCACCTGACGCGCGGCCTCCATGTTGCCGGCAAGGCCGGGGCTCTTTTCGGCCATGATCTCCGCGGCCTTATCCACCGCCTGGCTGAGCAGGTCCTCAAGGTACACCACATGTCCCTCGCGGGTGGCAAGCGCCTTGCCCTCGTAGCTCACCATGCCGAAGGACACATGCTCAAGCTGATCCTTCGCCCAGGGATAGCCCATCATCTCCACCACCTTGAACAGCTGACGGAAATGCAGATCCTGCTGATAGGCCACCACATACAGGCAGCGGTCAAAGTTGTAGGTATCCTTTCTGTAAAGCACGGCGGCGATATCCCTTGTATGGTAAAGGGAGGCTCCGTCCTTTTTGAGGATCAGGCAGGGGGGCATGCCGTATTCCTCCAGATCCACGATCTGCGCGCCCTGGTCTTCCTTCAGAAGCCCCTTCGCGTTCAGTTCATCGATCACGCGGCCCATTTTGTCTATATAGAAGCTTTCACCGGCATAGCTGTCAAAGGAAACGCCCAGAATATCGTACACCTTCATGGCGTCCTTGAGCGTTACCTCCTTGAACCAGGTGAACACCTCCATGGCCTCGGGATCGCCCTGCTCGATCTTTTTGAACCAGGCTCTTCCCTCATCCTCAAGCGCGGGGTCCTTTTCGGCCTCCTGATGGAATTTTACATACAGGCGGGTCATTTCAGCCACGCCGCCCTTTTCCACTTCTTCCCTGCTGCCCCATTTTTTATAGGCGCATACCATCTTGCCGAACTGGGTGCCCCAGTCTCCCAGATGGTTGATCCCCACCGTCTTCCAGCCGAGAAAATCATAGATACGCTTCAGCGAGTTGCCGATCACGGTGGTGGAAAGATGACCGATATGGAAACGCTTCGCGATATTGATGGAGGAATAGTCGATGCATACGGTTTTGCCCGCTCCGCTCATATTGCTGCCCCATTTTTCGGGAGCGGCCATCACGGCGGAAAGCACATTTTTCGCAAAGCTTTCGCGCGCGAAGAAAAAGTTCAGGTATCCGCCGGCCACCTCGGCACGGGCAGTGGACGCGTCCGTCCAGTTTTCAAGCAGCTTCGCGGCGATCGCCTGAGGGGGCATACGCAGCGCGCGGCTCAGTTTGAAGCAGGGGAAGGCATAATCGCCCATCTTCTTATCGGGCGGCACTTCCATCATCGCGTATATATCCGGTTCCTCCGCAAGCGCGGGAAACGCTCTTTTCATTGTTGCCAGTACAAGGTCAGCCAGTTCTCTTCTCGCGTCCATTTCTTCAAGACACCTTTCCATAGATATACATTGCTATATTACCACAAACAAAAAGTGTATGCAACCGGAAACGCGTGATTTTTCGGGCGGATTTGATCCGCAGGCGGAGAAACTGCAAAATCTTTTCTGTATCATACGCCGTTTTTATATGGTATACTATGCAGGCAGGATCGGAACCGTACCGGCCGGTTTTCAGACAGCCCATCGGTACCTCTTCCGGAGGGAGAGCCGTAAGCAGAGAACGCAAAGGAGCGTACCGCCCATGAAAAAGAAAAGAAAGATCGCCCTGATGATCCTGAACCTCGCGGTGGCCTGTATGGGCATACACGGGTTCATGCTGCTTTTCCGGTCCGGTCAGGGAACGGACATCGCAGTCTACTATACCGAGCAGAGCAATCTGCTGGCGGTATGCGCCTGCCTGATGGCGGCGGGATGCTTCTTTTTTGACATTCCCCGGCCGCGCTGGCTGCAGTATTTCCTCCTGACAGCCGCCACCGATATGATGCTCACCTTCTGTGTGGTCATGTCGGTGCTGGCGCCGCAGCTCGGCTTTACGCAGATGCTCCTCAGAGGGCACATGCTGTACCATCATCTGCTCTGCCCCCTCCTGTGCCTTGCCGCCGCGATCCTTTCCTTCCGCCTGGATTTTGCCCCGGCGGACGGCGCGGCGGTGGCGATCTGGCCCACGCTGCTCTACGCCGGCGTGACCGTCTGCCTGAACGCGTTCGGCGTGATGGACGGCCCCTATCCCTTCCTGCGGCTGCACAGTCAGAGCATCGGTGCCTCGCTGATGTGGTATTTCCTTATTCTGGGCGCTGCCTGGGGCCTCGCGATGCTGATCACAAAGGCCAACCATTCGATACATCCGTCTGAAAACAGTACAGACGCGTAAAGATACAGAGATTAGGGTGTGTCTCTAAAATGAGGAATGTGCAGTTTCAAGCAGATTTTCCGTCAGTTCAAGGCGAAGAACCGAAGGTTTACTGGAGGTAAATCGAGGTTCGACAACGCAGAATTGACGGAAAAGATGCTGAAAATGCATCGTTTTGAATTTAGAAACACACCCTAAATAGCGCGGAGCCTCCGGCCATTCCAGCCGGAGGCTCCGCTTCTGTTACAGGATGATCTTAACGGTAAAATGCTCTTTGCAGCGGGGGCAGTTCACACCCATTTCGCCTTTTTTGAGCGGCAGACGCAGTATCGCTTTGCAGTGAGGGCATTTGCGGTAGCGGTGCGTTTTGATATCGCGCAGACGGTTTTTCTGCCTTTTGAAAAAGGCGGACGCCTCTTTTTTGAACTCCAGATACTTTTCATTTTCCACGCGGCGCTTCTCCGTGTTTTTTGAAAACATACGGAACACCGTAAGCACCACCAGGATCAGCCCCAGAAAATTCAGAAAAGGCATTCCGATAAACAGATTGAGCACAAACAGTACGATGTACAGGGTGAGCATTCCCTTGGTAAGGTCATCCGGGCCATAGCGCCCGTCCATCATATTGATCAGCCACATTTTGAATCTTTGCCACATTTTTCACATTTCTCCTTTCACGGTCAACAGGGGAAGCAGAAGAACCCGCCCCTTGTGCAGCAGTTCATTGCCATGCAGAAAAGAAGCGGCGGCAGACAGGCGGTGATGCTTCCCCGGCTCATATCAAAGCCCATGCTCTGCCCTTTGGAACGGTATACCGTGCTGCCTTGCTCCAGCCCCTCCAGCACCCTGCGGTACTCCGCGTTGTCGGGCTCCATCGTGCAGGCGATACGCGCGTGATCCAGAGCGGTCACCCGGTTGCCCGCGCCGCTGTTCGCCAGAGCGGAAAGGTAATACCATTCCGCGTCCCGCTCGCTGTATTCCGACAGCACATGGAGCGCCTCCGGAAAGGAACGCGCGTCCAGATAATGCTCGACCGTCGCGTACGGCCCCTGTTCTCTCCGCGTCGCCCCGCCGAAGCCGAACGGCCCGAAGGGATTGAAGCCGAAGGGATCTCCCCTTTGCTCATCCTGATACCCGTTGCGCCGCTGCCCGGAATAGGGGCCGCCGCCGTACTGATTGCCGCCGTACGAGCCGTTTCCGTAGGAATTGCCGCCGTAAGGGTTGCTCCCATAGGGATTTCCCCCGTACGGATTGCTGCCGTAGGGGTTTGAATACTGCTGTTCATCCGCCTTGCCGCTGCGTATGGCATCGTAGGCGGCGTTGATCTCTTCCATCTTTTTGGCGCAGGTCTCATCGCCGGGATGCAGATCGGGATGATATTTTTTCGCAAGGCTGCGGTAAGCCTGCTTTACTTCATCCTCCGAGGCGCCCCGTTTGATGCCCAGCACCTGATACGGATCTGTCAAGGCTGCTGATCCTCCGTTTTCGTTCGTTCCGTCTGTTTTCCGTGTTTTCTGTTCCGTTTCTTTTCATTCTGTTTTTCACGGGCCGCCCATTTGCTCCACAGCCCGCTGTAAAGGATATTGCTGACGATGCCGCCATAGGGCCCCGCGTCCAGCGCTTCCGCCGCCGCGGCGCACCGCGCCGCCAGCATCTCCAGCGTACCGGACCAGTCTCTGCCGGGGCTTGAGATCAGCGGATTGTAACGCTTTTTTCGGATATCGCTTTTCAAATCCATCACGGCATCCGCGATGTAGATGAAGCGGCCCAGCTCCATGCCCAGCTGCCACAGGGCGGCGGCATGCTCATCCTGCCTGTATACGAACACTTCGCCCATCAGCGCGCCGAAGCAGGAAGCCGGCAGGTCTGGGTTCTGCTCGTCCCGTTTTTCCATCGCGGCAAGCTCCTCAAGGCATTCTCTGATCTTCCCGCACACGCGGGGATACCGTTTTTCGATCTGCTCCGCCTTTTTCTTCATCAGCCGCGCTTCCGCCGCGCCGGTCAGGCTGCGGTCATCGTTCCGGTCATCCAGACACTTATAGTACACGAGGATGAAGTTCATCTCCGCGGCATAATCGATCAGCGGCCCCGCATAATACACATGCTTTTTTACGGGATGCGGCACACACCGGCATTCTCTTTCCACGGGCTTTTCCCCGTACACCCCGCTGAGCAGCAGCGCCGGGAACACCAGATCAAAATTCAGCACCGCCTCCGCTGCCGTGCCCAGCCTGGCCTTCAGGGAACGGCACACGCCGCAGTAAAAGCGCCGGTATACCTCCCTGTCCTCAGCCGAAAGCTTTTCGGTATTCGCCGTCACATATCCGAACACAGCGCGTTCTCTCCGTTTCCGAAAAATCTGTTATAAACACAACCCGTCGGTGCATCATCCGGAGGGCAGAATAAAGGGTCAGTTTTCGTCAAAGGACGCGTCATAGGTACCGTCCGCGTTTTCTCCGCCCGCGGAGGAAGAGGAGCCGGTATCGCCGGGCTTGCCGTCATCGCCTGTATCCCCGGGATATTTGCTCTCGATCCTTTCAAGCAGGCGTTCAAGCTCCGCGCAGGCGTCCGCCAGCCCGGCGGGATCCTTTTTCTTCATGTGCTTCATGCGGGAGACCGCCTCGGCGATCTCCTGCTTTTCCTGCCGGTCCGCCTTTTTCATCGCCCGCGTGGCACGGTAGTTCAGCGCTTCCATGTCATTCTGCGCGGTCGCCTCGGCCTTCTTGCGCGCGTCCTCCGCGGCATACTGCTGCGCCTCGCGCACCGCGCGGTCGATCTCGTCATGGCTCAGGTTGGAGGAGGCGGTGATCGTGATCTCCTGCGCCCTGCCGGTGCCCAGATCCTTCGCGCTCACATTCACGATGCCGTTCGCGTCGATCGAGAAGGTGACCTCGATCTGCGGCACCCCGCGCATCGCGCGGCGGATGCCGGTTAGCCGGAAGCGGCCCAGCGTTTTGTTCATATCGGCCATCTGGCGCTCGCCCTGCAGCACATGGATCTCCACACTGGTCTGGAAATTGGCCGCGGTGGTAAACACCTGGCTCTTCTTGACCGGGATGGGGGTGTTGCGGTCGATCAGGCGGGTGCACACGCCACCCAGTGTTTCAATGCCGAGAGAAAGCGGGGTGACATCCACCAGCAGCAGCCCGCCCACCTTTCCGGAAAGCACGCCGCCCTGCAGACAGGCGCCCATCGCCACGCATTCATCGGGATTGATCCCGCGGAAGGGCTCCTTGCCGGTAAGCCGCTTTACAGTCTCCTGTACGGCGGGGATGCGGGTGGAACCGCCCACCAGCAGCACCTTGGACAGCTCTGACGCCGAAAGACCGGCGTCCCTGAGCGCCTGCTGCACAGGGCCCGAGGTGGCCTCCACCAGATGACGCGTAAGCTCGTTGAACTTCGCGCGCGTAAGTGTTTCCTGCATATGCAGCGGCGTGTTTCCCTGCATCGCGATAAAGGGAAGGTTGATCTCGGCCGTGGGCACGGCGGAAAGTTCTATCTTTGCCTTTTCCGCCGCCTCGTTCACGCGCTGCATCGCGGCCGGATCACGCGTCAGGTCCACCCTGTTTTCCTTTTTGGATCTGTCGATCAGATAATCGGCGACGCACTTATCAAAGTCATCGCCGCCCAGGCGGTTGTTGCCCGCCGTGGCCAGCACCTCGATCACGCCGCCGTTGATATCCAGCACGCTCACATCAAAGGTGCCGCCGCCCAGGTCATACACCATCACCTTTCCGGGGCCTTCCTTATCCACGCCGTAGGCCAGCGCGGCGCTGGTGGGCTCGTTGATGATGCGCTGCACGTTCAGCCCGGCAATGCGTCCGGCATCCTTGGTGGCCTGGCGCTGGGAATCGGTAAAGTAGGCCGGCACGGTGATCACTGCGTCCGTCACTTCCTCGCCCAGATAGCTTTCGGCGTCCAGCTTCATCTTCTGCAGGATCATCGCGCTGATCTCCTGCGGCGAATAGTCTCTGCCATTCAGATGCACACGGCGGTCGGTGCCCATATCACGCTTGATGGAGGAAACGGTGCGCGACGGGTTTGCCGCCGCCTGCCTGCGGGCGATCTGCCCCACCAGGCGTTCCCCGTCCGCCGTAAAGGCCACCACGGAGGGCGTGGTGCGCGCGCCCTCGCTGTTGGGAATGATCACTGCCTCGCTGCCTTCCATCACGCTCATGCAGCTGTTTGTAGTTCCGAGGTCGATACCGATCAGTTTTGACATGTTTTTTTCTCCCGGGTTGGTATTCGCGCGGCATTTACCCGCGCTGTGGTAAAAAACTTTATGTTATTCCGTACGCAATGCTTCCACGGGGTCCTTCTTCGCGGCGATGCGGGAAGGGATCAGGCCGGCGATGAACGTGAGCAGCATGGAAATGCAGATCAGGATGATCGCGCCGGCAGTGGGCAGCTTCGCGAGATTCGCGATATCGGTAAGGGAATAGAGGATCGCGTTGATCAGAAGCACCAGCAGAAGGGTGACCAGAATGCCCAGCACGCCCGCCGTAAAGCCCACGATGAGCGTTTCCGCGTTGAACACGCGGGACACATCGCGCTTGCTCGCGCCGATCGCGCGCAGGATGCCGATCTCCTTGGTGCGTTCCAGCACGCTGATGTAGGTGATAATGCCGATCATGATGCTGGACACCACCAGCGAGATCGCCACAAAGGCGATCAGCACATAGGTGATGGCGTCAATGATCGTGGTCACGCTGCTCATGATCAGGCCCACATAATCCGTATACCGGATGGCGGATTCCTCACCGGCGTCGGCATTATAGCGGTCGATGATCTCGGCGATCCTGTCCTTGTTTTCAAAGCTCTTCGGGTAGATATACACACGGGTGGGAGTGGCAAGCGAGGTCACGCCCAGCCGGGTCATGTTGTCCTCATAGGTGCTTTCGCTCTTTTGAGCGGGCATCATTCCGCCTGCCATCTTCAGGATCTGCTCCTCCGGCATGTTCTGCACCATGGGCAGGTATTCCTCAGGCATCATCGCCATCACCTGTTCGATGGTAAGCGGAGCGGCAGCCTGACCGCCGTCAAAGGGCAGGCCGGTAAAGATATCGGTATCCGGATGCTCCGCCTGAGCCCTCGCGGGCGCGCTGTTTTCGGAGGCCCTCACGCTGTATTCCGTAAGGGAGGAAAGGTAGCCGATGCCGCCTCTTGAGGCGGAGGAATTGTTCATCGCGTTTTCGGAGGGGCGAATGATGCCCACGATGCGGATCTTCACCGCCTCCGTGCCGTCCGCCGCCGCGCGGAGCACGGCCGGATCCTTCGAGCCGTCCTTCCACACGCCGTTCTGCTCAGTAAAGAGGGCATACTGCGGGATGTAGAGGAATTCCAGCCCCATGATCTCATCCATGCTGAAGGAAACATCGGTATCCGCGGTGGCTTCCCTGCCGGAAAGCAGCTCGCGCATCACCTGCGCGGGCTCCTCAGGGTCACGCAGGCCCAGCGCGTAAAGCGTGTAATCGCTGATCTCGTTATACCGGTTTACGATCACCACCGCCTCGTCATACCTTTCGGGCATGCGTCCGCGCACCGTTTCAAACTGCAGAGAAAGAAGCTCGCTGTTGTCCATCAGCTCGGTCCACACATCCATCATGGCAAGGGAGCTGGAGGCCATCAGGTTGCCGGTGAGGGCGGAGGAGAAGCCGTTATCCTGGCCGCCCATGCCGATCTCATTCATGATCTGGCAGGGGTTGGTCTGCACAAGGCCCCAGTTTTCGGTATCGCGGTAGATCGTGAGCGGCGTGGAATAGCCGTATTTCACATCGCTTGAAAGCTCTCTGAGCGTTTTGCCGTCCTCTGTTTCATCTATAAAGGCCTTGAACGCGCCCAGATCGTTCACGCGCACCTGCGCGGACATGCTGGAAAGCATCTCGGTCATGATGGAATTGGCGTAGATCCTGTCCTCCGAGCGGCCTTCCCGGTCCGCCTTCACCTCGCCGATGAGCGCTTCCATCGTGGCTGATACATCCAGTGTGGCGGCCTCGATCTGGATGGGATAGGAGGACAGGGTATCCTCCTGTACGCGGCTGATATAATTGCTTACGCCGCTGGATACGGAAAGGATCAGCGCGATGCCGATGATGCCGATGGAGCCGGCAAAGGCGGTAAGCAGTGTGCGTCCCTTTTTGGTAAGCAGGTTGTTGAGAGAAAGCCCCAGAGCGGTCAAAAAGCTCATGGAGGGCTTTTTTTCCTTTTCGCTTTCCTTTTCAGCTGTTTCCTCGCCCGTTCCGTCCCAGGGGTTGCTGTCATCCACGATGCAGCCGTCCAGCAGACGCACGGTGCGTGTGGCATAGGAAGCGGCCAGATCGGGATTATGCGTCACCATGATCACAAGACGGTCCTTGGCCACTTCGCGCAGGATATCCATCACCTGCACGCTGGTGGTGCTATCCAGAGCGCCGGTGGGTTCATCCGCAAGCAATATTTCGGGGTCGTTCACCAGCGCGCGGGCGATGGCCACACGCTGCATCTGGCCGCCGCTCATCTGGTTGGGCTTTTTGCGCATCTGATCCTTCAGGCCCACCTTCTCAAGCGCTTCCTCGGCGCGGCGGCGGCATTCCCGCTTGCCCACGCCCGAAAGCGTGAGCGCCAGCTCCACGTTTTTGAGCACGGTCTGGTGCGGTATCAGGTTGTAGCTCTGAAACACAAAGCCCACGGAATGGTTGCGGTAATTATCCCAGTCCCTGTCCCGGTATGATTTTGTGGAGCGTCCCCGTATGACCAGGTCGCCCTCTGTATAGCCGTCCAGGCCGCCGATGATGTTGAGCAGCGTCGTCTTTCCGCAGCCGGAAGGGCCCAGAATGGCAACAAATTCATTCTTCCTGAAGCGGATATCGATCCCCTTCAGCGCCGTTACGGCCGCTCCGCCTTCATCATATATCTTTTTGATCCCCTTCAGTTCAAGCATTTTCCATGTTCCTCCCACGGTATACACTATAATACGCAAATAGGGCAGAAATGTGTCCGCTGCGGCACAAAACATACTCTTTATCATTCAGACGGACGGGCAAAAACCCCCATCCTGCAGTATTATACCTGTTTACGTGTTCTGTTGCAAGCGATGCGGAAAAACACAGCGCTGTTCCGCGTCCGGCTATTCCTCCGCGCCGCTCAGCCGGTCCATCTCCCGCTGCACGCAGCGGGCGTACGCCCTCTGGCCGTCCGCGTTCGGGTGCATGCTGCGGCAGCAAATGCCCGGCATGACGGTTTCCTCCCGCGTGGGAATAAGCGAGAACGAATACAGATACGGCTCCTCATCCCCCGCGCCGTGCCCGGCAAATTCCTCCTCCACCGATACGAAGCTGATGCGTATCCCCTCCGCAGCGCACTTCTCCGCGCATTCCCTGATCAGCGCGTTCAATTGCCTTACCGCCTCATTCACCGCCTGTGCCTCGCTTTTTGAAAACAGCAGGCCGTCTCCCTTTTCGGAAAGCAGGCAGGGGTAGCCCGCCACGATGATCCGGGCGCGATTTCCCGCCCGCGCGGCAATATCCCGGTAAGCCCGCGTAAGCTCATCCCGCAGCGCTTCCTTCCGCTCAAGCCACAGCGCCTGTATTTTTGCTCCGGTATTGCCTCCGGCAAAGCCCGGATCCGTTATGCATATGGTGAGCAGATCCAGAAATCCGGCGTCATTGCCGCCCAGCGTAAGCGTCACCCAGTCCGTACCGTTTTCGGGGATCAGGTCAAATACGGAAAGCTGGCTTTCAAGCATCGCCTCATCGCCGCTTCTTGTTACCGTTCCCCGCTTTACCGGGCGGTACTGGGGTATGTACAGGTGATCGATCAGCGCGCCGGAGGCCGCGCGGAAATACCACACCGCCTCCCCCGCTCCGTTCCCGTCCGGCCCGTCCTTGTAAAAGGCGGCGGGATGCCCGGTGCCCGGTATCATCAGCATGGCCGCCCAGCCGGTCTCGGAGCGGTGCGCCCGCCAGTCCGCAAGGTCCGCCTTTTCAGCAAGCGGCAGTTCCTGCCCGTAGAAAGGCTCATTGCCCTCTCCGGAGGAATAGGAATCCCCCAGCGAGACCAGCACAGCCGGCCTGCCCGTCTCCCCTTCCGCGCCCGGCAGAAAAAACACGCATACCGACGCGCAGATCACAGCCGCGAGCTTTATCAAAACACGCATACCATTTACCTCCTTTTTCGGGAAATGCTGATTGATCCGGCAGTCTCCGTACGCAGTGTAGCACATTTCTCATCCGCTTCTCCCATGAACTTCGCCCGGCGACCTGATATAATTGTTTTTTTTCTGTATTCGCGTGTTCCGCCTGTTCCTCCGCCTGTTTCGGTGCTATGATGGTTGAACGCGGCCGCAGGGCCGCCGTTTTCCGGACGCATGGAGGCAAAGCATATGAAACGCATTTCTCCCGAAAACAAAGGGCGGCTCCTTATGGCCGCGAGCGCGCTGCTCTGGGGCATGGCCGGCATCTGCGTACGCAGCATCACCTGGAGCCCGCTTTCCCAGATCGCGGTACGCAGCATCCTCTCCTTTGCCGTGCTGGCCGTAATGGACGGCGTAAGCATGAAACTTACAAAAAAGAATATTCTGGGCGCGCTGTGCATGACGGCCACGGGCGCCCTTTATGTGACCGCCATCACGATGACCGGCGCAGGCACCGCCATCGTGCTGCAGTACATCGCGCCCATACTGGTGTTTCTCTACAGCGTCTTTTTCCGCCACAGAAAGCCGTCCCTTCCCGAGATCGCGATCACCGCTCTTGTGTTTGCCGGCGTTGTGCTCTCCTTTGCGGACAGCCTGGATATGACGCATCTCCTCGGCAGCGTGCTGGGGCTGCTGAGCGGCTTCACCTTCGCGGGGCAGATCATCATCATGAACGGCGAGGGCAGCGATAACGGGGATGTGCTGCGCATTGCCTGCGTGATATCCGCCGTGATCTTTTTCCCCTTCCTGTTTTTTGACAGCGGGCTCACCTTCACCGCGAAAAACATCGTATGGATGCTGGTGCTGGGTCTTTTTCAATACGGCCTTGCAAATGTGCTTTTCGGCCGCGGGATCAAGCATGTGGACAGTGTGGAGGGCTCGCTCATCCTCACGCTGGAGCCCGTTTTCAACCCCATCCCGGTATGGATCTTTCTGGGCGAACGGATGGGCACAAAGGCGATCATCGGCGCCGCCGCCGTCATTCTGGGCGTGGCCGCCTACGCGGTCTATGAAGGAAGAATGAAGCACCGCGCCGGGCGTGCGGAAAGCCCCCGCGCCTGACATAGCGCGTTCCACGCAGCATAAACAAAAGGCGGCTCAGGCCGCCCGTCAATGCCTCATACGAAGGAGGATATAAAGCATGAAAACCGTACATGTCGCCGCCGCCATCCTGTGTGACCGGCTGCCTTCGCCCTCCCGGGTATTTGCCACTGCGCGCGGCTACGGCGAGCAGAAGGGCGGATGGGAGTTTCCGGGCGGCAAGGTAGAGCCCGGCGAAACAGAGGAGCAGGCACTGGAGCGCGAGATCTGCGAGGAGCTTGCCATCCGCGTCAGCGCGGAGCGGCTGCTGTGCCGTGTGGAATATGATTATCCCGCTTTTCACCTCTCCATGGCCTGTTTTCTGTGCCTGATCCGGGAAGACACGCCGGTTCTCAGGGAGGCCGCCGACGCGAAGTGGCTGTCAAAGGCGCAACTTTACAGCGTGGCCTGGCTGCCTGCCGATGAAAGCATGCTGGGAAAGCTTGAAAGCGTCATGGAAAACCTGCCCGATTGAAAGCGGGATGTGACCCGCCTTCATTCCGCCCATTCCCGTCCTCCGGAACCTGCCTTATAGCCGGAGATGCAGCAAAACGACCCCCGGAAACGATAAGCATATGTTTTTTCATTCGATAAAAAAGAGGTCATTGCAGCCCATGGAAGAAGGGATCTGCAATAGCCTCTTTTTATGTAAACTGCCATCAAAAACAGTTCAGAGTACCCTGAAACAGCGCTCAGGGCGTCAATAAGCCCCCGGGATGCATCGAAGGGCCGCAGCCCTTCGATTTCCATTCCGCAGGCGGCGACATGCGCGTCGCCGAGGAGCGGCTGAAAGCCGCTTCTGATATCCATTTACGGACGTAAAATGAGCGTGCCCGGACGATACGGATGGCCGGACACGCCATTTTATAGTAAATGGATGTGATCGAAAAAAGAGGGTAACGCCCCTCTTTTTTCGAAGGGCTTCAGCCCTTTACTGCGGCTTTTCCGCGCAGATCTCCACCGTGATCCGGGAGGCGGACAGCATTTCCTGAACAGCCTTTTCATTGGGCGTCCATTCCACCATCTCGCCGGGGGTGAGCACCTGCTTTTTCACGCTCTGCAGCAGCTTTCCGTCGGCGCGCAGGGCCAGATAATGCCCCTTGTACACCGCGGCGGGGCGGAACATCAGCCGCACATCCTTCGCGTCGCGGCGAATCTTCTGCGGCACGCAGCCGCGCACGCCGTTTCCGTCCTCAACGGGCACGGTATCGCATTCCGCCGTCTTTCCGGCGGCAAAGCGCGCGGCGGCCTCGCCGGCACGGAAGCTTTCATCGCTCACATAGTCCACCAGATCATGCACATGCAGCACATTGCCGCAGGCAAAGATGCCGGGCACGCCGGTCTGCAGCTCATTATCCACCACAGCGCCGCTTGTGGCGCGGCTGATCTCGGCGCCCGTTCCGTTCGTCAGCTCGTTTTCGGGGATCAGGCCCACGCTGAGCATCAGCATATCGCAGTCAAAATCGATCTCGGTGCCCGGAATGGGGTTGCGCTTTTCATCCACCTCGCACACCGTCACGCCTTCCACGCGCTCTTTGCCGCGTATATCGGTCACGGTATGGCTGAGGTAAAGCGGGATATCATAGTCGTTCAGGCACTGCACGATGTTTCTGTTCAGGCCGGAGGAATAGGGCATGATCTCCACGCAAGCCAGCACCTTTGCTCCCTGCAGGGTCATACGGCGGGCCATGATGAGGCCGATATCGCCGCTGCCCAGGATCACCACGCGCTTGCCCGGCATATAGCCCATCAGGTTGACCAGCTTCTGCGCGGTGCCCGCGCTGTATACGCCGGCGCAGCGGGTGCCGGGGGTAGCCAGCGCGCCGCGCGGACGCTCACGGCAGCCCATCGCCAGCACGACCGCGCCCGCCTGAAACACCTGAAAGCCGTATTTGCGGCTCACGCAGGTCACGGTACGGTCCGCGTTCACGCTCAATACAGTTACGCCGGTGCGTATATCGATGCCCAGCTCCGCCGCGGTATCGATATCTCTCTGTGCATATTCGGGTCCGGTCAGCTCCTCCCCGAAGCGGTGCAGGCCAAAGCCGTTATGGATGCACTGGCGCAGGATGCCGCCGGGCTGTTCTTCTCTTTCAAGCACGATCAGGTCTTCACAGCCGGCCTTTTTCGCGGCGATCGCGGCGGCCAGACCCGCCGGGCCCGCGCCCACGATGAGCACGCCGGTACGAATCGCTTCTATACTGCTCATTTTTCAGCCGCCTCCTTTGCAAACTCCTGCAGGGTGCCCACAGTCATCACGCTGTTTCCGCCGCATTTGGTGATCTTTCCGAACGGGATGCCGGTCTCACGGCTGATCAGCTCCATCACGCGGGGAGAGCAGAAGCCTCCCTGGCAGCGGCCCATACCGGCGCGGGTGCGGCGCTTCACGCCGTCCACGGAGCGGGCGGGCACCGGGCGGTGAAGGGCGTCCAGTATCTCCGCCTCGGTCACCTGTTCGCAGCGGCACACGATCCTGCCCCAATCCGCGTTCGCGGCACAGGCCGCGGCGCGTTCCTCATCCGTCATATCGCTGAAGTGGCGCAGCAGCGGCACGGCAGGCAGCATTTCCTTCTTTTCGGCCTTCATATAGGCCGCGGCCATATCTCCCAGCTCCTCGCCGATGGCGGGGGCGGCGGTCAGGCCGGGGCTCTCGATACCGGCGGCCTCAAAGGCGCCGGGGTTTTCCCCGATCTGCCCGATCACAAAATCATCCCCGTCTTCATGGGCGCGTATGCCCGCGAAGGTGGTGATATTGGAGCGCACGTTCGCTTCCTTCCAGGTAAGGCGGCACTTATCCAGCACAAAGGCCAGCCCCTGCGCGGTGGTGGCGGTGTTATCCGGGTCCTCAACATTATCGGCGGAGGGGCCCAGCAGCGTGTTGCCGTGCGCCGTGGGCGTTACCAGCACGCCCTTGCCCATCTTGCCGGGCACCTGGAACATCGTATGCTCAAACGGGCACTTCACCGTATGGTCCAGCAGGTAGTATTCGCCCCTGCGGGGGGTGATGTGCATTTTGCTTTCGCACAGCATATTGTGGATATCGGCGCTGTACACGCCGGCGCAGTTGATCACGCAGGCGGCGGAAAAGATGCCCTTTGCCGTATTCACAAGGTATCTTCCGTCCTCCATGCGCGAAACGCCGGAAACCGGCGCGTCAAAGATGAAGCGCACGCCGTTCTGCGCCGCGTGATAAGCCATCGCGATGGTCATCTCGTACGGGCTTACGATCCCGGCGGTCTCGGCCAGCATCGCGCCCTGCACATCGCTGTTCACATTCTTTTCAAGCTGCAGCGTTTCCTCGCGTGAAAGCAGCTTCAGGCCCTTCACGCCGTTCTTCACGCCGCGCTCATACAGCGTTTTCAGCATGGGCAGGTCCTCTTCGGCAAACGCCAGCACCATGCTGCCGTTCTGCTTATAGGGCACTCCCAGCTCCTTTGTGAGGGCAGGATACATGTTCGCGCCCTTCACATTATAATAGGCCTTTTTTGTACCGGGAAGGGCGTCAAAGCCGGCATGCACGATGCCGCTGTTGGCCTTGCTGGCGCCGCAGGAAACATCCTCCGCCTTTTCCAGCACCACGGTATTCAGTTTATATCCGGCAAGCCTCCGCGCCACAGCGCAGCCCACCACACCGGCACCTATGATGATTACATCTGCCATAGCATTGATGCTCCTTTACGGAATATGATGTTCATTTGCCCTTTTTCTTCAGCACCAGCGCGACCACAAACGCCAGGATCAGCGCGCCGATCACCGCGGAAAGCACGCTTCCCACACTGAACGTGAGAAAACCGGTGTAAATGCCCAGCAGCTTTCCCGCAAGCTGTCCCACAGCCGCGCCCGCGATGCCCACGATGATGTTGAGCAGCAGCGACCCCTTCAGGCCGATGATCTTACACGCGATCCATCCGGACAGAGCGCCTACGGCAAGAAAAACAATGATGCTCCACACTGTACCATTTTCCTCCTCATCATGTACGGCTGTCCGTACATATATTCCGGTTTATTATAGCATTTTCCGCGCCCATGTTCAAGCACAAATCTTGTAGGCATTATCTTCGCGCCCCCGGCGGTAAAGCGGAGGGTGAGCCCGCATCATCAAGTATATTTCATCAGTGTTTACAGTTTATTCAAAGTTTTGTAATTTATTGGCGTTACAATCCTTTTTGTACGGAAGGTTCGGTTTTTCCGTACAGTATACGGAACGATGCGGAAGCGGCGCGTGCCTTTCCGCGGAAAGGAAACAACAATGAAAAAAATCTCCCTGATCTCTCTTCTCTGCGTATGCATGGTATGCTCTCTCGCGCTGGGTCTCATCAGCCTGTCCGCGCAGGCCGACAGCACCGCGCTCACCGCTGAGGAGATCGACAGCATCCTGAACACCGAAACCGACGCCTCGCAGATCACCAGCCCGTTCATCGAAGTGAGCGGCAAGGTGCGTTCCTCTGTAGTGGGCGTAAATAACTATCAGCGTCCCTCCTCCACCTATTACTATTTCGGCGGCTACGGCAACCGCCAGCAGCCGCAGGAACAGCTTTACGCTACCGGCAGCGGCGTGGTGGTGACCGAGCTTGGCCACATCCTTACCAACTACCATGTGGTGGAAGGGGCGTCCCGCATCACCGTAACGCTGGAAGGCGATGAGAACGAGCATGAGGCGATCCTCGCGGGTCAGGATGAAAACCTGGACCTGGCGGTGCTTTATGTGGCGGATCTTGAAAGGCCCGCCGTGCCCCTGGGCGACAGCGATCAGATACAGGTGGGCGAATGGGCCATCGTGATCGGCAACCCGCTGGGCGAGGAATTCGCGCGTACCGTTACCGTGGGCGTTGTGAGCGCGCTGGACCGCGAAGTGACCGACAGCACCTATGACCGCTACGGCCGCCGCACCAGCATCACCAACAAGATGATCCAGGTGGACGCCGCGATCAACAGCGGCAACTCCGGCGGCGGTATGTTCAACATGCTGGGGCAGCTGATGGGCATCCCCGCCCGCAAGTACACCTCAAACAGAAATTCCTTCTTCAGCACCGAGGCGGATGTGGATAACATCGGTATGTGCATCCCCATCAACGAGGCCAAGCCCCTCCTGCGCAGCGTGCTGGAAAGCTGGAACGGCAGCGAAGCGCAGGCCGCTTCCGCCGCCGCCTCCGGAGACCTGACCGGCAAGCCCCGCATGGGTATCACCGTGCTCACGCTGCGCAACGCCTCCGGCTCCTCCCTGCCCAACGGCGCGTATATCGTAAGCGTGGAAACGGGCAGCCCTGCCGATGAAGCGGGCCTGAAGGCCGGTGATATCGTGGTGGCCGTGGATGACAATGTGGTGACCGACCAGAACAAGCTTACGGAATATGTAGGCAAGCACGGCGCGGGCGATAAGCTGAGCGTAAAGGTGTTCCGTCTGGACGGAATCACCGAAATCGTTGATCTGGATGACTGGACAGTGGACCTGACAGCGCTTTCCCAGATGAAGGACGGCGAATATATCGACCTTTCTCTGGAGCTGAAGATCATTGACAAGATCCAGACGAGCCTGAACAAGTAATCATATATGTCCCGCAGCGCCTGACCGCTTTTCCCCCCGCGGCAGGCGCTGCTTTTTTGCGCGCTGAGGCTCCGAGGCCGAAGAAGCGCCATATCGTTTTTTACAGTGATTTTTATCATATATACAAAAGCGTGTTCTTGCGCTTTCGCCGTGCGGATGGTAGAATAGAAGCAGTAAATACAGCCGCGGCAGGTTTTTTGACCTTCAGGCGGCTGAAAGGGGTATTTTTTATGGGAAACGATCAGAAATCCAAGGTATATTTTACCGATTTCCGTGTGGCGGTGGGCTCCGGCGGCATCCCCAAAAAGCTTCAGAAGCTGATCCGCGCGGCGGGCATCGCCTCCATTGATATGGACGGGCGCTTTGTGGCGATCAAGACCCACTTCGGCGAGCTGGGCAACCTGGCCTTCCTGCGCCCCAACTACGCGAAGGCTGTGGCGGATGTGATAAAGGAAAACGGCGGCAAGCCCTTCCTGACGGACTGCAACACCCTGTATGTAGGCAGCCGCAAAAACGCGCTGGAGCATCTGGAATGCGCCTGGGAAAACGGTTTTTCTCCCCTTTCCACCGGCTGCCCCATCCTGATCGCGGACGGCCTTAAGGGAACGGATGATATTGCCGTGCCCATCCCGAACGGCGAGGTGCTGAAGGAAGCCAAGATCGGCCGCGCCATCATGGACGCCGATGTGTTCATCTCCCTCAACCATTTCAAGGGCCATGAGAACACCGGCTTCGGCGGCGCGCTCAAGAATATCGGCATGGGCTGCGGCAGCCGCGCGGGCAAAAAGGATCAGCATTCCTGCGGACAGCCCACCGTGAACGCCGCGCTGTGCCGCGGCTGCGGAAGATGCCGCCGTGAATGCGCCAATAACGGCCTTGTGTTTGATGAAAAGGAAAAGAAGATGCATGTGGATTCCTCCGCCTGCGTGGGCTGCGGCCGCTGCATCGGCGCCTGCAACTTTGACGCCATCAGCTTTGAAAACTACAACGCCGCGGAGGAGCTCAACCGCCGCATGGCGGAATACGCGATGGCGGTATGCTCCGGCCGTCCCTGCTTCCACATCAGCATCGTAAGGGACATCTCCCCCAACTGCGACTGCCACAGCGAAAACGATGTGCCCATCCTGCCCGATGTGGGCATGTTCGCCTCCTTTGACCCGGTGGCGCTGGATCAGGCCTGCGCGGATATCTGCCTGAAGAACACTCCCCTGCCCCATTCCCAGCTGACGGATGAAATGGAAAAGCCCGGCTTTGTGGATAAGCATGACCATTTCCTCAACTGCACCGCCGGCACCGAATGGCGCACCTGCCTTGAGCACGCCGAAAAGATCGGCCTGGGCAAGCGCGATTACGAGATCGTAAGAGTATAAAAACTTTTGAAAAGGCCGTGCCCCGTTTCGCGGGCACGGCCTTTTGCTGTTTGCCTGTTTATCAGACGGCAACGAAGAACTTGATCAGGAACAGCAGAGACAGCACATAGGTAAGCACGGATACCTCCTTCGCTCTTCCCGTAAACAGCCGAATCACGGAAAAGCTGATCAGGCCAAGGCCGATCGCGTGGCCGATGGAGCCGGATACCGGCATGGCGATAAGCATGATGGCCGCGGGAGCAAAATCCTCCATGCTGTCAAAATGCACATTTTTCAGTCCCATCAGCATCAGGATGCCCACATAGATGAGCGCCGCGCTGGTGGCGGCGGACGGGATGATCGCCGCGATGGGCGAAAGGAAGGTGCACAGCAGGAAGATCACACCGGTCACAAACGCGGTCAGCCCGGTACGGCCTCCTGCCTCCACACCTGAAACGGATTCCACAAAGGTGGTCACGGTGGAGGTACCGGCACAGGCGCCGGCCACGGTGCCGATGGCATCGGAAAGCAGCGCCTGCTTCATCTGCGGCATATTTCCGTTTTTATCCAGCATGCCGGCCCGGGACGCGGTGCCCATAAAGGTGCCGATCGTATCAAACATGTCGATCATACAGAAGGATACGATCAGCGTGACCACGGTAAAGCCGCCCAGGCTGAATAGGCCTTTGAAATCAAATTTGAAAAGCGTGGTTTCAGCAAAGTCCTTTACCGGCGGCAGGAATGAAGCTGTTTTCAGCGCGGCAAACGGATCCTTGCCCAAAAAGACCGCTTTGCCGGCCCACCAGATCACAGAGGCCGCCAGCATGCCCAGAAGCACGGCCGCCTTGTTCCCCCTGCGGGCAAACACAATGATCAGGAACAGGCCGGCAAAAACGGTCACGATGGTCAAAACGGATTCGATAAACACGCCTTCTCCCGCTTTGTACAGGAATGTGCCCGCCGTCATCGCGCCGAAGAAATCACGCATCGCGTAATAGACCGATCCATCTTCTCCGTATACCCCGGCGTTTGAGCCGAAGCCGATGTTCAAAAGCATCATGCCGATGGCGGGCGCGATGGCGATACGCACCGGCAGCGGTATCGCCTCAACGATCTTCTGCCTCACATTCAAAACGGACAGTACGCAGAATACCACGCCCTCGATCAGTATGATGCACAGCCCCGCGCGGAAGCCCTGCAGATAGCTTACCCCGGCGCTGCCTGCGATACTGGCCGCGACAACGGCAAAAAAGCTGTTCAGACCCATGCCCGGGGCCAGTATGAAGGGCTTGTTGGCAAGAAACGCCATGCAGAACATGGCCAGCGCCGAAGCGACGCAGGTGGCCATGAAAACGCCGTTCCACAGGCTGTCGTCCCCGCCGCACAGAAGGCTTGGGTTCAGCATGATGATATAAGCGACTGTCATAAACGCGGTCAGCCCCGCCAGGATCTCTGTACGCACAGTGGTACCGTTCTGCTTGAGATGGAACAGTCTCTCAGCCAATCCGGCTCCGTCGGTTTTCTTCATTCGTTTTCCTCCTCAATCAACACCGTGTATGTTCAAATGCCGCAGGCAGGACACGGCACAATTTTCTGCCCTGCCGCAGGGATGCTCAGATTCTCCTTCTCGGGTCGATATTGATCACCACGCCGTCCATGATATTGCCAAACGGCCCGGGCAGCCTCTCGTTCCCCGTTTCACTGCCGAAGAAATCCACCGTCACCTGCGGGTCCGCGGCGATCTTTCCGATCCTTTCGGGATCCCGGTTCAGCCCTTCCTTACCGTTCCGGAAGCCATCATCCGAAAGCGCGGGCACAGCCGCCTTTTTCACGGTAAGCGTAAGTGCTTCGGTATCCACGCTGATATCCAGCACCGCCTCCTGACCGTTTCTGTCAAAGCCGTAGAATTCCTGCCAGCTCTTCAGATCCAGGCATACCTCGGGCGCGGGATACATGACACGCAGATACCCGCCCGGCATGTTCGCGTACAGGTTGCCCTCCGCTTTGTTCTTTTCGGTGGGCATGGTGATGGCCGCCTCGCCGCATTCATAAAAGATATTGCCGGTCAGCTCCGCGTTTCTGGAGGTGCCGCCGCGGCTCCAGGCCTCGATGCGGAAGCCCACGGGCTTCGCGTAATAGCCGGACCCGCGGCATTTTCCGATCAGGTTGAACTTGATCTGCATCCGGTCCGTTCCCTCGCCGTATACCGCGTAGCCGTTGATCACATCGTTTTCCCGCAGCTTGTACCAGCCGGAGGAACCGGGCTCGACCGGTACCTTTTCGGGATCAAAGCGTCCCTCCACATTCCAGAAGATATTGTTGTCGATCAGGTTCAGCCCCTCGCGGGTGCATTCGATAAAGATGGCCTCCCGCTGCTCAACGCCGTCCAGAAACAGGTTTCCGGTGATGCGGTTATTGATGTTGCCGCAATCCAGCCACAGATGATCCGCCCGGTATGTGCGGCGGAACACATTGCGCCTGAACAGGCTGTCCACGGTGTTGTGGAATTTCAGCCCAGCGGCCTCCCAGCTCAGCTCCATCTTCTGCCAGCCGGTGCCCTCGATCAGGTTATCCTCAACAAGCATATGCGTGGCAAACAGCCCGGCGATGCCGCACACGCCGCTGTTGAGCACCCTGCAGCGCCGTATCACGCTGTAGCCCGTCACACGGGAAGCGGAATAGGAATGATGCCAGCACTCATCGCCCGCATCGATGCCGGTGGCGTTGGCCCAGTTGACCGTGCAGTCCTCAATCACCCAGTGATGCCCGCGGTAAGCCGAAATCGCCCCGCGCTGCGGGATGGGCGCGCCCATCGCCGCGTTGGTACACACAAGCCCCTTTACCTTGATATAGGAAAGGAAGGGCTCCTCCGGCGCGAAGCACTGCTCGCGGCAGCTGATCTCGATCTCGTGGTCGCCCGGATCCGCGTCCCCCGGCAGACGGAAATGCACCGTCATGCCGTTGGCCTCCACCCAGTAGGTGCCGTCCTCCAGCCCCAGATCATCGCTGAGCGGCACCTGGCGCAGCGGTTTTCCGTCACAGAACACCATGCCGCGGCGGTTCAGATAGGGCGTCATATCGGTTTTGTCATATTCGATAAACAGCCGGTCATGCAGCAGGTTGATCGCGCAGAAGGGGTTGTACCCGCGGAACATGTCCGGATCCAGCCGGTGCCTCCACACATTGACCGGACCGCGCTGCTCCGGCTTCACCCTGTGCGGGAAGAGGATCCATCCCTCGCTTTTTTCAAACGCGGTCACCCGTTCGGAGGCGCGAAGCTCCGCCGTGCCGGGCGTTTCCGCCTCATACACGATCATGTGCTCTTCATCCGTGCCCCCGCGGCGAGGGCGTACGCATTCCCTGTAAATGCCGGGGCGGATGATCACCCGCGTGCAGGGCTCAGCGATATCCGCCGCGGCCTGCACCGTTTTGAAGGGATGCTCCGCGCTTCCGTCATTGCCGTCCGACGCGTTTTGCGCCATACAGTCCACATATAGTTCTTTTGTGATCTTCGTTTCCTTTTCCCAGAACGCGAACGGCTTTCCGTCCGCCAGTGTTTCCTGACCGGTCATATTGATGCGTCCTCCTTCAGATGAAGCTGCGATCTGCCTTTTAAAAATACGGCGTTAGATTAATTATAAACCCGTTCCGGGAAAAAGAACAGAGCGGAATACACAAAAAAGGCAGTGAAAAGCCCGTATGGAACCGGCAAAAAACAATTTTCGGGCAAAATATATGCTATAATAGGCGCGTAAGTTCCCGCCGCGTACGCGGCGTCTGATTTTCGGAGGGTAAAATGTACCGGATACTTGAAAAAGTGAGTCTGAACCCAACAGTGACAAAAATGGTGCTTGAGGCCCCCCTTGCCGCCAAAAAGGCAAGAGCCGGGCAATTCGTGATCCTGCGCGCCGATGAAAACGGCGAACGCATCCCGCTCACCGTGGCGGGTACGGACCGGGAAAAGGGGTCCCTCACGGTCATCTTTCAGGTGGTGGGCGCGACAACGGAAAAGCTGAACCGCCTTGAGGCGGGTGAATATGTACAGGATGTGGCAGGGCCGCTGGGCCGCGCCACAGAGCTGGAGGGCATCCGCCGCGCCTGCGTGGTGGGCGGCGGCGTAGGCTGCGCGATCGCGCTGCCCGTGGTGCAGGCCCTTCGTGAAAACGGCGCGCAGGTAGACAGCGTGATCGGCTTCCGCTCAAAGGATCTGGTGATACTGGAGGATGAATTCAGCGCCGCGTCAGACAGGGTATTCCTGATGACGGATGACGGCAGCGCGGGCCGGAAAGGGCTTGTGACCGACGCGCTGAAGGAAAACATTGAAAACGGCGCGGAATATGACACGGTGTTCTGCATCGGGCCGCTGATCATGATGAAATTCGTTTGCCTGCTCACCAAGCAGTACGGCATCAGGACCGTGGTGAGCATGAACCCGATCATGATCGACGGCACCGGCATGTGCGGCGGCTGCCGCCTCACCGTAAACGGGCAGACCCGCTTTGCCTGTGTGGACGGGCCCGATTTTGACGGGCACGAGATCGACTTTGATGAAGCCATCCGCAGAAACAAAATGTACGCGGGCTTTGAAAAGGAAGCCCGTGAAAAGACCTGCAGCCTGTTCAGGCAGGCCGAAAGCACGCACTGAAACGGAGGGAAGAGCCATGACCGATATGAAAACGCCCCGGCACGCGATGCCCTCACGCCCGGGAGATGTAAGAAACAGGGATTTTGAAGAGGTGGCACTGGGCTACAGCGAGGAGACCGCGATCGCGGAAGCGCAGCGCTGCCTGAACTGCCGCAACAAGCCCTGCACCGAGGGCTGCCCCGTAAAGATCGATATTCCCGCCTTCATCGCGAAAACAGCGGAGGGCGATTTTGAAGGCGCGTACCGCGTGATCCGCCTTTCCAGCTCCCTTCCCGCCGTGTGCGGAAGAGTGTGCCCGCAGGAAACGCAGTGCGAGCAGCGCTGCGTGCGCGGCATCAGGAGCGAAAGCGTGGCCATCGGCCGGCTGGAACGCTTTGTGGCGGACAGGCACAATGCCTCCGGAAAAAACACCATCGAAAAGCCGCAGAGCAACGGCCATCGCGTGGCCATCGTGGGCAGCGGCCCCTCCGGGCTGGCCTGCGCCGGAGATCTGGCCATGCTGGGCTATCAGGTAACGGTATATGAGGCCCTTCACCGCCCGGGCGGTGTGCTGGTATACGGCATCCCGGAATTCCGTCTGCCCAAGGCCATCGTGGAAAAGGAGACCGATTCCCTCCGCGAAATGGGCGTAGAATTCATCTGTGACGCGATCATCGGCAAATCGCTCACCGTGGACGAGTTGCTGAACGAATGCGGCTATGAAGCGGTGTTCATCGGCAGCGGCGCGGGGCTTCCCCGGTTTATGAACATCGAGGGCGAAAACCTGAACGGCGTGTTCAGTGCCAACGAATTCCTCACCCGCATCAATCTGATGAA
>CALGBY010000112.1 GCA_937886445.1 uncultured Clostridia bacterium
CTGCTCAAAGGGGATTGGGGGCGCTGCCACCAACAAGCAAATAAGGGCCTTTTAGGCATTGCTTGCAAAGAAGAAAGCACTATGCGTACTGCAATTATTGAAATGTTCACATCATATTCATTGAATATCTATATTGATATGTCATGATAGCAATGGCCTAATGCAGAAAGGTGGTGCTTGGATGAAACTGTTGCTGGCTGAAGATGAAGATGCTATGAGAATGGCTATTACGGATGTATTGGCGTTCAACCAATATGAAGTGACTGCCGTGTCAGATGGTGAGGAAGCTTTGGAAATGGCTCAGGGGAATCAATACGACGGGCTGCTTCTGGATATTATGATGCCAAAGCTGGACGGCATCAGTGTACTGAAGACGATTCGCAAGTGTGGCAACCAGGTACCGGTAATCTTACTGACAGCCCGCGGTGAAGTGGAGGATCGCGTGAGAGGTCTTGATGCCGGAGCAGACGATTATCTGCCAAAGCCGTTTGCCATGACGGAGTTGTTGGCTCGGATCAGGGCCATGTCGAGAAGACCGCAGCTTGCGACACAGTGTCTGTCGGTTGGAAACGTTGTTTTGGATGAAGCAAGGGGGCAATTAATCTGCGGTAACGCGTCAGAATCGCTGAGCCGTATTGAGATTGATCTACTTTCTTATCTTGTGCGCAACAGGGGGATCTACTTTTCTGCAGAAGCATTACTTGACAAAGTATGGGGTATTGACAGTGATGCCGGCATCGGGACCGTATGGGTCTATATCTCGTATCTAAGAAAAAAACTGGTTTCTGTCGGAGCAAATGCGGAGATACGTTCACGGAGAGGTATCGGTTACACGATTTGGGAGACAAAAACATGAAGCAGATCAGAAGGCGCTTCATTACGTCTGCGATGTCTGCACTCCTTATCCTGCTTGTTCTGATTGTCGGCAGTATCATGATCGTCAGCTATACACAGATGGAACAGCAAGGAGAAGCGTTTATTCAGGAAACGCTCAATGAACAGGTATCGTTTTCTGCATTTTCTCCGGATCATGGACCGAGAACCCAGCCTGGTCAGCGTAGAGTACCATCTGGCTATTATGACATAATGTTTCCTAAAGCTTGGGGAAGTGTTGATTTTCAACACTTCCCCTTATTTTTGTTACTAACGTGTTATTAGTTCAATTGCTTCCTTCAGTTCATCCAGCGTTTTATGGGTATAAACCCTTTCCCCAACATCCTTTGACTTGTGACCCATCATCAGATCTATGCACTTCTTATTGGCACCAGCAGAATCCAAGCTGGTTCTGAATGTGTGCCGTGTTTCATGGGGTGTGTGCTGCATCCCAAGATTATTACATGCCTGTGTAAAGTAATCCCTGAAGGTGCCGTCATCCATCGGATCACCGTTTTCATCAGTAATCAGATAGGTTGACTTTGGATTGAAACGTGCTTGAACTAATTGAAATATTTTTGAATGGATGGGAACTATCCTGTCTTTTCCGTTTCTTGTTTTAATCCCACCGGTCATGGTTCTGTTATTCAGATCAACATGATCTGTTCGTAAGGTTAGAATTTCTGTTATTCGCCAACCGGAATAGATCATGATCAGGATGCAGTCAACCCATGGATCAGAAACATGCTTCCAAAGAAGTTCCACTTCTTCATCCGTGAAAGGTTGCCGGTCAGAATCTTCAACCGGTGCTGAAGTGGTCAGCTGGGAATACATAGTCTGGATCACTTCTATTTCCATTGCAAATCTGTCCAGATATCCCCACAAATTCTTGATGGCTGCTTGTGTTGAATATCCGTGTCCACAATTATCAATAGTATCCTGCATCTGAAAAGACCTGATAGTTCTGTACTTCAATTCATCCAGCTTGGTGATGTGCTTGTAAGCGGATTTCAGTGAACCTTGAAGGGATTTTCCAAGCTTTGGAAGAATTGTTTTAGACCATTTTTCAAACAATTCTTTCAGGGTGATGTTCCGGGTATCCACATCATATGGATTCCGGTTGTAATCAGCAAGTGCAATCATTCCTTCCTGCTTTGTTGCATAGTACCCAATGACAAGATAAACGGGGTGACCTTTTTCATTCCAGCCGGTTGTCTTTCTGACTATGTAAGGTTTCCGTCTGTTACCGGAAAGCTTGACAACTGATCCATATCCGTTTGGATTTTTCATAAGCGCAAAACCTTCTTTTCATGTTGATACGGAAGGTTGTTAATCCTTATAAAAGGTGGTAAAATAAGAATTGATAGATACCTTCCATTCTTGGGTGTTTGGTGGGTGTTGGTCTGTCCGGGGAGAGGTGGTAGCTCTCCCCGGATTTTTCATATTCGTCATTTCAAATCAGAATCTATCAGTTCTGGCTTAATACCATCCAGAATAACAGATATAGCGTTGATGATAGATTTTTCTTCTGTTTTTAGTGCAATGCTGCGCAATTCATAAACAATCATATTTTCAAGTTCTTTATAAACTGTCATTCCATCAGGATCAGAGATTTTTATCATGTTATTGTCAGCTTCAAGTTCTTCTTTCCACTCCAAAATATCTTCAGCTGCAACTTCACTTTCAGGGATTTGGAACAACTGATAAGGAATACCATTTTCGTCTTTCTTCGCTTCAACCGTTTTAGGTTGAACATGAATTCTCTGACAATTAGGACAAACAAACGCATAGAAAAATATGTTCTCCCCAATAGGAAATACCGTTGTGTTAAAATTCTTATCAGTTACACTTCTCCGATCAATATACCGTTCTGTTTTCTTCCCAGCATCTGCAACGAACAAATTATCTTCATAGATGTTCATAATTAAACGTGATCTGGCTTCTTTAATTGTCATTCTCAATTCTTCCTTTCTTTTGATTATTCTTTGTTGATTTCTCTTGTTCTGACTACCTGACTATAAAATATATATATTCTATATTCTTTCTTATGCGTGAAAAAAAATGAAATCATTTTCTTTTTTCCTTACGCAAAGGGTGAAAAACGGGGTTTCAAGTAGTCAGTTAGTCAGATTTGATGAAATACTGACAGCGGACACCTTTGAAGGGTTCCCGCCGTAATTGCTTTGTTGAAAAACCGAACCGCTGTTTTATTCCCCGGCTGAAATCCTTCTGTTCTTTGGGTTCCAGACCAGAAGCAAAACAGAAGGATTTATAATCTGGATATAATCCGGTTGTTTCAACTCTGATCGGTTGCTTCAACAATTGGATTTCATCAATGCTACATTCTTCCAGCCATTGAAGCACCGAATCATTTTCAGTTACGAACTGTTTCAAAATCCGTTCACTTTCTTTGGTGGAAATGAAACCGTTGTTTTCAATCAATGATTTGTAACCTTCAATAGCCATGTTCAGCAGCGTTGACAAGGATTGATCTGAAAGCAGTTTATCCAGAAGGTCAGGATCATACCCTTTCACCTTCTGATTGAAAACCTTGTTGAATTCAAAGATAACCGCTCTTCTTTCAATCCCGTCAAAATCATTTGAAAAATCCGGGAAGTTGTTCATTCCAAAGATCAGTTTTCCGGTATAGATATAATCCTTGATTGTTTCCCGGTACTTCCTTTCAATGGAAATTGGGTCACCAGAAGAAAGGGATTTGAAAATTTCAGAGGAAAACACTTTCCCTTTCTTTGCATCTGAAAAGATATTTGCTGTTGTGTTTACCAGCGGAGTTAATCCGAACTTATCACCCATGTTTGAAAACTGAACGTGTGAAACATTCCGCTTCCCGCAAAAGCTGGATATCAGATTTAGGGCTGTTGATTTTCCGGTTGACGGTTGACCAATCAAGAAGAAGAATTTCTGATACTTCACATGGTTCATCATCAGATAACCTATCATCTGTTTGAACAGTTCAATTTGCTTGAAATCCCTATTGAACCAACTGAATAGGGTTTCTTGCAACAGTTCATCAGCGGATTCAGGATCATAAAGGGCATTGAATTGCCTGAAGCTGATCCTTTCCGGGTTGTGGGGTTCAAAGGTGAATTCCCCGTTGTCAAATACCAGAATTCCGTTTCTAACATTGACCGTGTTATCATCTTCAGGAATTTCTTTCCGGGTGATTCCTTTGATGTGTCGGACAACTTCTTTTTCAAAGTTCCCGTTCAGCTTTGGTTTCATGGTTGTTAGATATTCCGTGATTCTGGATTCATCAAAGGGAAGATAAACCCCGTTTTCATAATCGTACATTGTCCCGTTGACCGTCATAAGCTGGAAGTGTTCCGCAACTTCATGCGCTACTTCAGAATGTGAAGGGGCGTTGTCCTTTTGGCTTTCCTTCAGCTTGTTCATGGTCTTTTCATTAAGGATTTCCGCTTTCAGGGTTTCTTCCGGTATTGGATCAGCGAAAACATAACCGTTCATCAGTTCGATAATCTGAAAAGCCTGTTCCACTGAATAACCTTTCTTCTGAACAAGATGAAACAGATAAGCCCCGATTTTTTGTGTTCTTTTCCCGGAAGGGAAATCAAGGTCAAAGGGCTTGCTATGTAACCCCTGAAGCGGAAACAGGAAGAAAGGCAATTCATCTACATCATCATTTTCAAGTGATCCCCGGAAGAATTCCCGCTTTACCCTGTTGATCTGAAGGGGGATATGATCATCACTTGTTGGAAACTTCCATTCCATCTTTACCCCAACAGGACAATACCAATTCTGTTTGTTCTTTGCTTCAAGGGCTTCCGGTTTCCTGAAGAACAGGTGTTTTCCGTGTTCCGTTCTGATTCCGTTGTATTTGATATTCAGACTATCCAGTAGCGCAATAACAGCTTCAGACCGTGGCTTTCCTTTGATTGGTTCATCAATTTCCCCGGTCTTGTGGTTGTAATCATCAATATCAACCTTCAGGAATTCAGGCTTATAGGAACAACCGTAACTATCCCATCTTGGATTGACTTTAGGATAATACTTTCTTGGTGACTGATTAGGTTCAGGATTCTTAAACCCTGCTGGATGCTTTCCGTTGAATTCGATATACTGAACAATCAAAATCAATCACCGCTTTCATGTACCAGCTTTTCAACAGGAACCTTCAGAACAGAAGCAATCTTTCCGATTGTGGCGGGTTTTCCTTCTTTTCCGTTCATCAGGTTCCGAAGGGTTGCATACTGACACCCGGCCTGTTTGGATACCTGAAGCGGATTCAAGCAAGCGTTTGCCATAGCAAGTTCAAGTTTCTGTTTACTAATTTTCATTTCAATTCTTTCCTTTCTCTTTTCGTTCCGTGGTAAGGTACTACGCAAGCAAGGGTTATATGAAATTGACAAGGTTCAAAAACCGATTGTGTTTAATCGGTAAAAGTATGATAGCAGATTGCTAACTATATGTCAACATCAAAAACAGATAGAAAATAATCATTTCATTATTGCCAATTCATCACAAGATATGGTATTTTATTATTTTGTGGGGGTGGTTACTTTGTCATTTGCGGAAAGATTGCGGATGTACCGGAAGCAAGCACACCTAACACAAAAGCAGTTAGGTGAAAAATCTGGTTGTGCTGAAATCAATATCAGGCAGTATGAAGCGGGAAAATATACACCGAAACCAGAAGCAGGAAAAAAGATTGCTGATGCTTTGGGGGTTTCTGTTTCTGATCTTTATGGTTGGGATGAAGGTTCAGCAGCTTTAGCAACGGAAGTTAAAGCCATTGAACAGCGGGAAAAGGATTTGTTGCGGATTTTCCGGGGGTTGAAGTCTGAAGGTCAGGAAAGGGCAATTGATTATTTAACTGATCTATCAGAAATTCCGAAATACCAAAGAGAAGAATAAAAAACACCCGCTGAAGGTGGTAGGCTTCAGCGGGTTTCATCGTTTGGGGTTTAAGGTCTGATTCAGGCAGCTTCAACAGCCGTTATCTGAATCGGTTCTGATTTCTTCCCGGTTAGGTTGACCGTGATAACCGCCCCGAAATCCTTCAGAAGATAGCTGATTGTCTGAAGGGCGGTTTCAAACTGCTTGAAGGAAACGAATTTCAGCCGGGGGAACTTGTCACCTTCCAGAAACTTCATGGTTTCAACGGGGAATGAATTGTTCAGGCCATCAATCAGGCTGTTCATGATTTCCGAAACGTGGTAAACATCGAAGCTGTTCATGATCCGGGTTGCAACCGTCACCATTTCCCCGGATTCATCCACCATCTTCAGAACAAAAACCGGGGTAAGCTTTTCAGAAGCATTAGCCAAAGAAACGGAATACAGAGAAACCTTGTGTTCACCATTGGTAAGGGCTGTTTTGATCATCAACATGATAGATACCTTCCTTCTCAAAATTCCGATTGCTTTCAATCGGTAAATGTATGATAACAGATTGCAAACTATATGTCAACATCAAAAACAGATAGAAAATAATCTGTTTTCCTTGCGTTTTCCCTTCAAATCATGTTATAATTAGTAAAAGTCGATTGTTCCCCCCCTTTTAGGCAGCGGGAAACAATGTGTGCTTCCAAAGCAATTTCACCCCTGTTGATTCGGCATAGCAACAGGGGGCTTTTTCATAAGATCAGAAAGGAAGGGTTGTCATGATCCCGGAATGGTTTGAAGAATGGGTGATTTTGGAAACTGATAATTGGTACCTGAAACCGGATGCACCAAAGGAAATTCAGGAAGAATTTTCCCGCTGGATGAAAGAGCATGAAGGAAACGAAAATCTGATTGTGGATTGACGATAATAACGGGTTAGTAACAGAAAAACCGGATTGATGTTAAAAACAAAGCATCCTTCCGGTTTTATATAATATGCTGTAATGTTTGCTCAACCGTTTCCTCTAAATGAAGTTGACAAAAATTAATCCTCTAATAGATCTGATCCGCTGATCACAATCGGTTGATCAATAGTTAACTTGTATTTATCAGAAAAGATCCCCAAATGTCTACCCAGAAGTTCCAAGGCACGAACTTTATCAGGGAAACGCATTTCTATTTCTTCACCTTCACCGTTTTTCATTGGGATTTTTTTCACTCTAATTCCGGAAATTGTAGATAAATCTTCAGTTGAAACATCGGGGAGAATATGACCTGTATTCAGATCAACAACATCAGAAGGATTCTGAAAAGCAACTTTTGCTAGTTCCTTTATTACCCGATCTGCTGTTACTTCAGTTCTCTTTGACTGCTCTTCCATTAAACTTTGGATTTTTTCCAAAACGTTATCATAGGTTAACAGTCTTGCAGCTTGCTGAGTAGCGGTTTTCGGATTATAACCGGCACGAATAGCAGCTTTTTTACCATTCATGTCAACTATGTATTCCTCACAAAATCTTTTCTGACGGATATTCATGTAAATCTTTCTCCTATCCTGTGTAACACCGATATATATCAATATATAAAGTGATTTCAGACAACTGAAGCATATTCTTCTATCTTTCCTTCCTTTTCTAGAAGGTCAAAAATTGCTAGTAAGCCTTTTTCATAATACCTGAATGATGTTTTTTCACTCACATCGTCAAAATCAAGTATTACTGACCAAGGAAGAAGGTGAATGTGTTTTAAGCAAAGATAGATTCGACTGTTTCTATCCTGAACCATTTCAATTGCTTTCCTGACTTCAATCTGCATATCAACCAGTTCTGCAAGTTTATCTTCAGCGAGATTTTCAAGCTGCTCTTTTTCTTGAAAAAATTTTTCGTAGTAAGCTTCTTGTTTCTTGGATGTTTGTACAGAAGGTTTATCCAATTGTATTGGTGGTAAACTGTACATTTTTTCATTTGCCTTTTTTATCTCTCCGATCAATGATTCTATTTCCAAGTCTGATCTTTCGTATCTGGAAAGAAACGACCGGGCTATTCGCTTTTTCTGCATTGGATCATAGTTGGTTGTTCGAAGCATTATTAATCACCTCTTACAAATGAAACATTATCTTAAAGTTTTCTACTTCTTTCCGATAGTTATCAGTCATTCTTCGGAGTGTCTGAGTTCTTACATTTGAATTTCTGGCTGAAAGAATCAATACTTTTTCTTTTTTTAACCGTTCGTATTCAAATTGACGCAGCTGCTTTTCAACCTTTCGCATTGACAATACTTCCTTTACTGCTGTTCTGATTGTTCCATCAGAAGATCACGGAAAAAATCATCGGGATTTCCAAAAACAAGCCTTGGATTCAGATTCAACGGTTTTCTTTCGTTTTCATTCTGTTTCTGGATACGACTATATTTTGGTGATATATATTCAGATCCATATGAGATTTGATATACTTCTTCTTTTCTGGTTTTCATGATTGTTTAGAAAATCATACCGGGTTTGTAGTAAATCACAAACCCGGTATAGTCAGTTCATGATTTACTTCAAAATAGTTTCAATCAATTCTCGGTCAGAGATAACATGATTCTGAAACAGACTGGAAAATTGGTTTTCCAGAACTGAATACATCTTCCCGACTTGAATCATCCATTCTTCACATGAAAGGAAACTGTAAGGAATCCTATCCTGCATATAAATAACCGGGGAATCATTAACAGACGAAGCGTAAAAATCATAGTTGGCTGCATTGGTGAGGATGTCTTTTATTCGATCAAAGTAATTCAGATAATCAACAACGTTTGTATATACACCGGATTTTTCTTCAATCATAATCAGAACTTCATTACTATACTGATCAACCCCACCAAGGGATCTTGTTTTAGAATCAGCCTTGACACGGATAACATCCAGTACAGTTTTTGTACTTCGATATGATCCTGATAATGGTTGAAGGATATTTTTAAGATTCACAGTATCCAAGGAAGAATCCAGCATATCAACAACACGAAGAGCATTCTGAATATCAACGGAATGATCTTTGTTATCTTCCGGGAAAGTAATTTCAAAATCCTTGCAGAATTTATCAACAATTTCCCGGAAAAGCTTACTCATGTTTTTACAGCTTTCCTTAAGTTCAGAGAAGATGACCTGTTTCTTCTCTTCTTTTCCTTTCGGTGACCATCTCCAATCAGCCATCAATTGATTCAGGGAATCACCTTTTTCTTTAATCGTTTTTGCAAAGAGAGCATTCATAGTACGAACCTGATCTGCATATGTTTTGTAATTAGTTGTCATTATGTTTTCCACCCTTTCTTTTTGTATTAATTATAAGTAAATCCCTTCCGCAACGATTTCCAACCGTTCTGCAACCTTGTCTTCCAACTGGGAAATAATGCCGTCAATATCCATGTCAGAACTGATCGTGTTATTGTTGTTCATTTCAACCTTCACTTCAGCTGTTGTGAAGTGATTGATCACTTCACGTTCAGCCAGTGACCGGATCTTCTGAACATCAGAATCAGACAATTTCACAGCATCAGAAGCATCTTCTATCAACTGTGCTTGTTCCATGGCAGCAAAGTCACCGATCAAAGACCATGTAGAATCATCCCATGCTTTGGTAATGCCAGTGGAAGCGCTGACAACAGCCTTTTCCATATCATACCGACCATCATTCACGGCATTGACATAACCGGCAACCATCATGGATCCAGACCAATAGGTTTCCTTAGACGGGGAATGAATACCGGCAGCAGCATTGGCAGCAGCCAAAGCATTTCTGACAACGGCAGCAGCAGCTGCTGCAACCGCACCGGATCCGGAATTGATACCCTGTACAAAACCGGCATCAATCATTGCACCGGTTGTAGCTGCAACACCAACAACCATTCCAGCAGTGGACTGAATACCGATTGCCAAACCTTCATTCAAGAAACCACCGGCAGCAATAGTATAGGTAGACGGGGAAGCAACACCCAAGGCACTGAGGATAGCACTTACCGTTGCGGATGCCATAGCGGAACCGGATGCAGCCGGTTGACTGGCACTTCCGTCAATACCACCGGCAAGACCGGCAGACAAGTAAGCACCCCATTCAGCAGGATTTTCACCGGCTGCTTCCAGCGCTTGTTTGAAATCCAATGTTTTGATGATTCCTTCCATGGCACCGGAAAGACCGGACATATCCATGTTTTCACTGATTTCAGGATTTTCAAGCATGGATTTAAGCAAGCTGGAAAGAATCGGATTATCAGATACAGTCTGAAGATCATTAGAAAGTGCTTCCATGATCTGTTTTTCGTAATCATCCATGAATAAATCGACATTGCCTAATTGACCGACACCAAAGAGATCATAGAAGGATTCAAAACTATCAAATCCACCAAATTGATCAGCAAAGAATCCACTATCCCATGCAGATTTTGCAATAGCCTTAGTATAAGCTGCATACTGTTGATCAAACATTTCATTGTATGTACCGTCAGCATTATAGGTACTCAAATTACTCCGTTCAACAAACATCCGCATTACATCATAATCACCAGCTGCCTTTTCTAAAGCAGATGCAGCTTCCGGATACTGGGAAGCCATACCATTGAAAAGTTCACTGATTCTTTGGGTGTATTCAGTGCGAAGTGAATCAAGTTCTGTACTAAGGGAAGTTCTCAGGGTGTCATATTCCAGCCTTGCAGCTTCAGCAGCAGCGGTATCACCGGCAGCAGCTGCTTCAGCAATCTTCCGTTCAGCTTCCTGCATTTTGGCAGCGTATTCAGAAGCAACCTGATCAATTGCAGCATTGGATTTTGCTGCTTCATAAGCAACGGCAGTTCCAAACATGTCAGTGGTGCCAAAACCATAAGCAACAGCGGTTGAAGTATTTTCATAATCTTGATTTATTTCACCGGGTTTCAAACCGTCCAATGCTGCTTGAACTTCTGCTATCTTACCCATGGTGCTGTTATAAGTTCCGTCATCAATCGTGATCGGAATATCCTTGGCACCTTCCAGAATTCTGTCCAGATCGGAAGGAATAGATGCAATGGCTGTACCGATAGCAGCCACGGCACCGGCAATCAGCATAGCCTGACCAACGGGTGTATTCACCACAAAATTGGTAACCGCACCAAACGCTTTTGTCAGCGTTTCAGAATTCTTGATTCCTTTGATTGTTTTCAAAGCGGTACTTACAGTTTTCACGGCAGTACCGGCAATGGTCAAAGTCGGTCCAAGTGCAGCCAAACCACCAAGGAAGGTGATCAAAGCAGTCTGATCTTCTTCAGACATTTTGTTGAATCCATCAAGGATGTTATTCACAATATCCAGTGCCGGTTGAAGCGCTTGGGCAAGATTTTCACCGAATTCAGCCATGGTATTATGAAGCTTGTTTCCAAGCATACCGGTCTGACTTTCGGTTGTTTCCATTTGCTTGTTGAATTCTTCAGTAGCTGCTGTTCCCTGATCGTAAGCATCCACAGCAGCCTGAATAGCGGATGCAAACAGTTCCGGTCTGGATGCCATTGCAGCAATCAGATTTGACTCACGGATTTCTTTCAGACCCATCTTGTCCAAGACGGCAAGAATGGATTCACCACCGTTTTCACCCATCTTGCTAAGTCCAACAAAGAAGTTGGACATGGCATCAGCAGGATTCTTGTTCCAGTCATCAATGAACTGCTGTGAAGTTTTTCCGGATGCTTCAGCAAACTGATCCATCAGCAGCCAACTGTCACCCATGGATTTGACGGCATCCACCGTCATGTTCATGCTTGTGGCGAGATCAACCAGATCTTCTTTCTTGGCACCGTCAACCCATTGACTGAATTCAAGACCAGATCCAAATTCCATACCGGCAGCGGAAAGTTTCTGCTGTGCCTGACCACCAACTTCAGCAGCCATCTGGAATTGTTTAATCAATTTTGCAGCAGCTGAACCACCGGCTTCCGGATTGATACCAACAGCCCGGAAAGCGGTTGCCATACCAAGAATTTCAGGTGTAGATATCCCGGCAAGGTGTGCAGCGGAAGCCATTCTGTTACCAAGGGCAAGGATCTGGTCTTCAGTGGCATTGAAGTTGTTGCCCAGATCAACAACGGCAGAGGAAAAAGCCCCAATGTTGGCAACTCCACCTTCAGTGATGTTCAGGAAAGAAGCAACATCCTGAGCGCCACTTTCACCAGAAATGTGCTGATCAGTAGCATACTGAAGTTTGGCATATTCAGTCATGAAAGCTTCCATGTCATTGATAGCCACACCCAAGTTACCACCGGTTTGAGCAATTCCCATCAGGTCTACATAGGACATGGGGGTTGTTTCGGACAGTTCCAAAGCGGTTTCTTTCAGCGCTTGATACTGGGCATCTGTTCCTTCAACCGTCTTGGTCATTCCGACAAAGGCAGCTTCATAATCAGAGAAATCACCAAACATACTTTTGCCAAGGGCAATCAATGGGGCAGTAATGGCAAGTGTCATGGTCTTACCAACCTTCTGCATCCGTTCCCCGGCAGCTTCAGCTTTGGCAATGAAATTATCAAAGCTGAAGCCGTCAATGGTTCCCTGTTCGTCAGCTACACCTTTAAGGGCTGATTTCATGGAATTGATATTCTCTTCAATGGTAGCCAGCTTTCCGGACATCTTGTCAACAAGTTCAATCGTTGAAGATATCGTTGCCATTCCGTTTCACCGTCCTTTCTGTATAAGATTCGGGGGAATTCTGCATAAAATAGATATTATATTGAATAATCCCATGAAAATTATACCACAAAATGTTAGCAAATGCAAACGAAACCATTTATTTTCAACGGTTTCAGCCATTTCAAGCGGGACTGAATTTTATTCATTTTATTCAATTTTTCAATGAAATGATTGAAATGAAAAAACCGGGCTGCTACACCCGGTCAATCAACACATATTCCCGTTGTTTCGGTATCGTGAAGCTTCATCCATTCTTCAAATTCCTTCCGGTGTTCCTCATGGGTTCCCGGCTTCAGATGCCAATTATCCGTTTCAAAGATAACCCATTCAGGGAACCAATCAGGAAACACGATTTCACCCCTTCCAGATCATCAGAAAGAATATCCCTTCCCCAAGGCTTGATTGTGCCTAATCAACCAACTTTAGGGGAAGGGTGCCGAAAAAGAAACCAAAAATGAAAACCCGATGCCATACGGACATTATACACCTTTTCCCGGACACAGTAAACCCCCGGTTGGCTGGAAACCAGGGGTTGCCTTCAGGCTTCACTTCCTTCAGGATGAACAAATTGTATTACCTTCAGAAAGCCCCGTCAATATAGCCCAGCCTTTCAGATTTGCGATTCTGGCGGGGTCTGATCGTTTTCCCCGGTATTCGCCCATCTGAACCGGAAAGGGGCTAAAAAGGGCTGTTTTTGAGCCAAAGAAGGAACCGGGCAAAAAACACCCGGTTCCGGTCTGATCCTTGTTACTACCCTGTTACTAACGGGGGAGTTTTCCCCGGTCTGAAAAAAGCCTCTGAAGCTTGAAACGGTTGAACTTTCAGCCCTTTCAATACGTTGAAATTGAACAAATTTATGACATAATAACAGATGCGAACGGACAGATCACGAAGCAAGACGCGAGGGGCATCATAGATCCGGAAGAACATCAGGTCGAAGAGATGGTGCGGCAGATCCTCTCAGGTGGAAGAATGACCGGCAATATCAGGCCCTTCAAATATGGGACGGCCATCACACAAGATGGTACACGCATTATTTTAGTGGACCAGTCATTCCAGCTGCAGTTTATCTATTCTAACCTTCGCGGTGCATTACTTGTATCAGTTGCCTGTTTGCTGCTCATGTTCATCATTTTACAACCGATTGCCCGTAGGGTTGCAAAGGCAATAATGGCAGCACAGGAACGACAGCGCCAGTTTATGACCAATGCAAACCATGAAATGAAAACGCCTGTCGCGGTCATTCAATCAAACATCGAAGCAATGGAAATGATCAACGGTCAGAACAAATGGAGCCGGAATGTCCACCAGCAGACTTTGCGTTTGAATTATATGATTTCTCAGTTGCTCCTTCTTGAACGTATGGGAGAATACACATACCAAAGTCCAAGAAAACCGGTCAGTATCGGCGTTCTTGTAAAGACAATTACGGAAGATATGGGTGAACTGCTGGCGCAAAGAAACATTCGTATTGATTATGACGTCAGCGATCAATGTGTGATCTGTGGTTATGAAGAAGCCTTAATTCAACTGATCAGAATATTGGTAGATAATGCAGCCCGTTACGCATCCGAAAACTCATTGCTGTCCATTTCTGCTATTCGACATGGCCGAACTTCAATCATTCGCTTTTTGAATCAAGTTGAACATTTACCGGACTGCGCGCCGGATCTGCTTTTTGAGCGATTTCATCGAGGTGGGATTGCACGAAAAACGGGCGATGTTGGCTGCGGGATTGGATTGTCAGCGGCATCAAGTATTGTTTCAATGCACCACGGAGAAATCAATGCCTCATATCCGGATGAACACAGCTTTCAAATTACAATCAGGCTTCCAACCAAGTAATTCAATCCCTGCAGAGCAGTCTGCAGGTTTTTCATTTTTGGGGATCCTCCTAATCGTTTACATTAAGTTCATATACTGTTTACAATACATTCACCTGCATCTAAGGTTCATCTAAGTGAAAACCGCTATCCTTGAATTACCGTCAGAAAAAGGCGGCAGCAAAAGAAAGGAGTTATTTGCATGGAGTTGACAGCTAAAAAAACAGACACAAAAAAGGAAAAAGCACAAAGCGCAAAGAACCGCAAAAAGCCGAAGCATCTGGTCAGGAAGGTTCTGATCATACTCGTCGTTCTTGCGCTGCTCGTCGGATCAGCCTGGTACCTGATCCGATCACTTCAGGCGGAATACACAGTCACTTATCAGGCTTATACAGCTTCTGTCGGAACGATCTCAAATGCATTGTCTTTCAACGGAACACTTCAGGCGATCAACAGTGCAATCTATACTGCGAACAGTCCCGGAACAGTCCGTACTGTGTATAAGCAAGCCGGGGATCAGGTGCATAAAGGCGACAAGATCCTGAAGTTGTCCACCGGTCAATTAGTGGAAGCGGAGTTTGACGGTGAAGTCAATGTCATGGAAGTGAAGGAAGGAGATTCCGTAGCTGCCGGAGCAGATCTTTGCCAGATCGTAGATTTCGTACATATGAAAACCAGTATCCGTGTAGATGAGTACGATATCAACGATGTTCATGTTGGGGATGTGATCCGGGTCACAACAACGGCTAACGAGAAGACCTTTGAGTCGAAGATTGCTGCGATCAATCACACTTCCAGCTCATCGGGTTCTGTTGCATACTATACCGCCACAGCCTATGTCAATGTTGACGGCGAAGTTTTCCCGGGCATGCAGTTGACTGTCACGCTGCCTCAGGAAGAAGCAAGCAATGTGGTCATCCTGAAGATGAATGCCATCAGCTTTGATGAGGAAAACAGCGCGTTTGTCTATACCAAAGATGATAATGGTGAGATGCAGAAAACCTACATCACGACCGGCGTCAGCAATGGAAGCTATACCGAGATCAAATCCGGCCTTTCGGATGGAGACATTGTATATGCTGAAGTTGAGGTTGAAACGCAAAGCGCGGCTGGCAGTTTCCTGAGCGACTTGTTTGGACAGACGCAGGTCATGGGCAATCCTCAGGACTTCAGTCGGGACATGAAGGGTGCTCCTGACGGTAACTTCAACTTCAATCCCGGTAGCGGAGAACGCCCCAGCTTCGGTGGTGGCGGCGGATTTGGCGGTGGTAATCGATGAGTGAAACATTACAGGACAGCCCATTTTTCAGGATGACAGGGATCAACAAATACTATCCGATGGGTGATGAACAGGTTCATATTTTGAAGGATGTTGATCTTGAGATCGAACGCGGCGAGTTCCTTTCAGTGCTCGGACCTTCCGGCAGTGGGAAAACCACGCTGATGAACATTATCGGTTGCCTTGACATTCCCACTTCCGGGGAATATGAGCTCAACGGGTGTGAAATAAGCGGCCTGTCCGAAAAAGAGCTCGCTTTGATCCGTTCAAAAGAGATCGGATTTATCTTTCAGAATCATCAGCTGCTTCCAAGACTGACGGCTTGCAAGAACGTAGAGCTTCCCCTGATCTACGCGGGCGTAAGCCCAAAAGAGCGTCACAGGCGTGCCCGTGAGCTTCTGATTCGAGTTGGTCTGGAAGACCGCATGAATCATTATCCGAATCAACTGTCCGGCGGTCAATGTCAACGTGTTGCCATCGCGCGGGCATTGGCAGGAAGCCCTTCCATCCTGCTGGCTGACGAACCGACCGGTGCACTGGATCAAAAAAACGGCAGACAAGTGATGGAACTCTTCCATGAACTGAATGATGAAGGCCGTACAATCATCATGATCACCCATGATATCAAGATTGCCGGGAATGCGTCACGGATCGTGCATATCATTGATGGTATGCTGACAGAAGGAGGTGATGGAGCAGATGCTTAAGCCAGTCAAATCAGCCTTTTCCATGGCGATCGAATGCATGTCGATGTCCATCCGTAACATTTTGGGAAATAAAGTACGCAGTTTTCTGACGATCCTGGGCATTCTGATCGGTGTCACCGCCGTCATCGCCCTGATCACGACGGTATCCGGTTTCAGTGGGTCACTCAGTACCAGTTTTTCCGGGATGGGTGCCGGTACCTTGAACATCAGCATCACCGGAAGCGATCTAAAGAGTGGTCTGAATGCCGGAGATCTGAATGAAATATCGGATCTTCCGGAGGTGGACGGCATTACACCCTCAATTTCCATGCGGTCGAGAGTATCCAAGGATGGCAATTATGAGACAGGCATCACGGTATCCGGAAAGAATGCGTATTACTTTTCAGCAAATAAGGATGTCGTGAAACGCGGGCGAATACTGAACCGGATCGATGACGAAAACAGTACCTTCGTCTGTCTGATCAACACAGAATTGATGGAAGAACTGTTTTACGGCGTCAACCCGATTGATCAGACGCTGTACATTGACGGAGTGTCATTTACGGTTGTGGGAATTCTGAATAATGATGCCACGGAAAGCGTATCCGATATGTTCAACGGCAGTCCCGACATATTGATCCCATACACGACAGCCATGAAGATGAACAATGCCAATGAGGTCACTTCCGCCACAGTATACCTTGCGGACGGAGTTGCATCCGACAACGTAAAGACTGTGCTGGAAAACACATTGGATGCAATGTTCAGCTACGAGGACGATACCTATACGGTCACCAGCATGTCCTCTATTGAAGACACGATGGAAAGCATGCTGTCTATGGTCTCCACCCTGCTGACAGGCATTGCCAGTATCGCACTGGTCGTTGGCGGTATTGGAATCATGAACATGATGCTGACCACGGTCACCGAACGAACAGCCGAGATCGGCCTGAAGAAAGCGATCGGAGCCATCCCGTGGCATATTCAGTTACAGTTTCTGGCTGAAAGCTTTCTGCTGAGCCTGATCGGCGGTGTACTCGGCGCACTCTTTGGTTTGGTCCTCAGCATGATCCTTTGCAAATCCATGGGAGCAACATTCACGATCAACTACGGCGCGATCGCGCTGGGAGTCGGATTCTCGGCAGCGGTCGGCATCATCTTCGGCTGGGCCCCGGCCCATAAAGCAAGCAAACTCAATCCTATTGACGCACTGCGTTCTGTGTAAAGAAAGAGAGGATCATCATGACTATGAATATGTTTAAGAAAACGATCGCCATTCTCGCGGCTGTAATCATGTGCTGCACTGCCTTCTCCGCTTTCGCCGATACGGCAACCGTTGAAGTGGACGGTTCTGTGGTGAACACCATGGAAACACCCATCACAACGACCAACACCGGCGTGATCGACAGTATCCCGGTCCATGAAGGAGACCGCGTGGAAAAAGGTGAAACGATCGCAACACTGAAGACATCCAAGGTTTATGCCACAGTTGACGGAACAGTGCGCATCTTTGGCGCCGTCGGTGACAGCGCATCCATGATCACTGAGCATTACGGTGCTGTTGCTTATATTGAACCGGATATTCAATTTACGATTTCAGCCTCTACCCGCAACGCTTATGACGCTGAAGAAAACAAGGTGATCCATCCCGGCGAGACTGTGTATCTGCGCGGCAACACCACTCTCACGCATGTCGGAACCGGCACGGTGACCCAAACCAGTGGCACCAGCTTCACTGTGGATGTTATTGACGGTAATTTTGAGAGCAGTGAAAGCATCAATGTGTACCGTGACAGTGGATATACCACTTCTATGCGAATCGGACGCGGCAATGCTTCCAGAAGCGCGTATACGGCCTATGAAGGAAGCGGTATTGTTGTGAAGTACTGTGTTGCAAATGGCAGCAAGGTGAAGAAGGGCGATGTACTGTTTGAGACGATCGAAGGCGATTTTGCCGGCTACAACACCGACCTGACTCAAATCAAGGCGACTGAAAGCGGCGTGATCAACACAATGTCTGTTTCACTTGGCAGCAGTATTACTGCCGGAGACACGCTCTGCACTCTTTATCCCGACAGTGCGCTGCGTGTTGAAGCATCTGTCAACGAAGAAAACCTTGATGCTCTGAAGATCGGCACGGCAGTTCATGTTCACTTCAGCTACGTGAACAACGGCGAATACACCGTGAACGGCATTGTTGAAAAGGTTTCAGAAACCGGAGCAGATGATGAGAACGACGAAACCGATGAAGCGCTTTTCAAGACGATCATCCGTCTGGAAAACGTTGATTCCGTAAAATACGGAATGTCTGTCACGGTCACCAAATAAAACTGATGTTACCTTGTATATGAATCAATCTGATTACTATGCCTGATCAAGCACATTATTACGCGAGAAAATGTATAAGAAAGTATGCCTTTATGCAGAAACTGTATATTCATTTCTATGCACTTTCGCGAATTTTCCAGCTAATTTTGGTGGTGGTTGTAAATCGAACTAAAATACTCCCCGTAAGATGGACACGGAAATTTTCGACAATCCCGCACACTGGACATCGAGAATTCGAGGAATCCAGAAAGAGGACAGGGAAAATTTGAAAATCCCAGAATCTGGACAGCGAATAATCGAGCATCCCGAGTAGTGGACAGTCATGAAATGTGATAAACTAGTGACTGAACACAGGAGGGACTTGCGATGGCTAAGAAATTTACCTCTACAGAAATCAAGGTGCTTGAGAAGAATCCGAATACTTTAAAGGTAACGGATTCTCATCTCAGTTTGACTAAGGCTGCAAAAGAGGAGGTGCTGATACTAATACGGGAAGGCCTCAGCGCGTGCCAAATCGTGAAGAAACTTGGTTATGATGCGAAGATGCTCGGGAAGTCCCGGTGCGATGGGATACGCTACTGTGTGCTAAAGGAAGATGAAGCCGGCCATGAGCAACGGCAAGGTTATCCCTTGATTTATCTGTAATTCAAGGACATTTAGCCTTTTCACAAATCCATTT
>CALGBY010000113.1 GCA_937886445.1 uncultured Clostridia bacterium
TATGCTAATAGGGAGCTGCGAAAGAACACGAAATATGTTCTTTCACAGCCCCTTGCTTGATTATTAGTTCAATTCTCTACATATGGTATATTTTCGAGTTGTTCTAAGAGGCTGATATTGAGTTTATACTCTTCCGCATTCAATAATTGGTACTTTGGTGTTTCAATATTGATTATCTTATCCACTTTGTATTTTCTTTCCAATTCTACAGAAAAGTCCAATGATGTAATAATCATCTGTTGGTCAGTGATACCCAAATTGAAAATATAATCCCACAAAGAACTCATTCTCGTTTCATCAAGTTCTCCAAATGTCGGGCTGTCAAGCATGAGTGGCAACCTGATTGCAGCAGGATTATACTTTGCTTTTAGCTTTAGCAGAGAACATATCCATACTATCGTAACTAACCGCGTATTGTTTTCAGTAGCCTTAAAGTTCGATGCGATCTTGCTTATTTTATCATCGCCTATCTCCTCTATGGAAAAGTGAGCCAAAGAATTATGCATCATTTCATGATATGCTTCATTTAGCTCATTTATTCTATCATCATAGTCTTTTAATTCTTTTTTTGCATCCTTGATTTGCTCTTTTACTCCTTGAAGATTCAAGTATTGTTCATCTGCTTCATGAACAAATTGGTCACGAATTCTAATTGCTCCTTCTTGACTAATAATCTCTTCAGAATTATATTTTGATGAGCGTAATGTCGTTCTATATCTATTTACCTGTTGCAATAACTCTTGATATGTATCTTGCAACGAAGAAAGCTTTCTGTTCACATTGATTAATTCATTGTCAAGTTCATCTCGCATGATAATGGTAGAAGCTTGCTGGTTAAAATTAACTACGCGGAAAACCGATAAGTCATCAATCTCAGAATGACAAATCGGGCATATGTGGTCTGCACTTACAGCCTTTATGTTTTTATTGATTGATAGCAACTCTTTTTTCAAACTATCAAGTTGTTGAATGAGCGATATTTTTTGATTTGAATATTCAATGATGCTCTGCTTTGTTTTGCTTAATTGATGAAGTAAGGTGTCGTATTCTCTCGAAATAGAATCAACATCTTCTTTTAAGGATTCATAACTTGACGAATAATCTTCATCAATAACCTGTGTCTTTATTCTGTCAATCAAGATTTGCAAAACATTAAGCTTTTCTTCTGTCGAATTCTTAGTTCCAATTAAGCGTTCAATGTTCTTTTTTAAGTCATAGTAACGAGCATCAAATATACCCAAATGGTTATAGATAATAATATCTTTTACTGAAGATGGGTATTCTGTCATTTTATCAAAGGAAGTGAAATGAGGGCCTTCTGGCCTATCCAGATAATTCAAAACATATGAATATGCAGGAGATGCCAGTTCCAATTCATCAACATCTCTCTTTGGAAGATATACTGCCAAGCCAAACCGAGTTTTCAAAAACTCACTGAGTTCTTTCTTTCGGTTCGTTTGGAATATTATTGAATTGTTACAATAGATTCGATGCAGTTTATCATGACGATAGAAAAGAACGCTATCGCCATCAACATCCACCGAAACAATGTATATTATATCCTTTGTTGGCCAATTACTGTCAAAACGACAATCGGCCCCTAAAGTATGGTATATACTTTTTAGAAGTGTAGTTTTACCAACATTATTTCCATCCACTGAAGAAGAAGTAATTATATTGCTGCCTTTATCAAACGAGACATGTTTGCCTGTTTCGTCTGCAGGATTAAGCAAATATAAGTCATTAATAATCATATTTGACATGCTAATTCCTCCTGTTTCATAACAGTCAATAGTATTAACATCCTAATTTGTTGTTCAGAATAATCATCAGGATAACTCTTGTCAACCTTCTGATATAGGTAATCTATCAACTGCTGAGTTGAAAAATCAGCAGGTATTCCATCGTGTTCAAGCACATATTCAATATCCTGCTCTATAGGCATTAAGCGACGATCTATTCGCAGGCTTTGATTAATTGTGGATAAATCCTTAAGCAAATTAATCCTCTCAATATGTGCATGTACATTATCTTTTATCCACTGTTGACTTAGTTTCACGCCATCTGCGGACGCCTGTACATGCAACGCAATTATACCATCGAATTGTTCTTTTGTTATCCCTTTCTTGGAAATCACATCATCAATGTTGTCGCCTTTCCATTCATATGAAGCCTTCTCTTCAACTGTAGCAAATAGCGTTTTGTACAATGCGTGGGGATTTTTTACTTCTATACCCTTATTCTCAACAAACCATGAAACAATTTTCCCAGTTAAAGTATCTTGAGGATTTGCGAGGTCCATAGTTGTTCTTATAAAATATATCTTTCTCAAATCGGAATCTTCAAACGAACCACACTCTTTCGTAACAGAAGACCTCACGAGTTCTTTTGCATCATCGTCAAGCTCAGAAAATGGGATTTCAAGCTTCTCTGTATATTCTTTACGCCCATGTGATAGACCTACATTAGCAACTACAGCAAGCTTTATGTTCCTACTTGAATCAGAAGCATTTTTTATTATGTAGAGCTTCCCCATGATCGAATGAAGCAAGCCACCGCTGCTTCCTTTTTCTTGTTTGCATAATTCGCTGACAGAATATGTTTTTGTGCGCTTCTTTGATTTTATCTGATAGTATGAGTCGTGAGAATCTGTAAAAATCTCCACATCACATACATAATCAAAAATAGCAATAAAATCGTCTACTTGATTGTATAAATCAAAAATTCGATAGAGCCCCCATAAGAGTTCCAGCCTGAATCTATTCTTTGAACTACTCCCTGATAATTCTGCTGGAAGTTGCAAATAGTTCTTCGGGAGTTGCATTTCTTTCACCTGCCTTTTTGTGTATAAAGTATTAGGCCTGTGCGTAAGCATCATTTTTTGAAAACATCAACACTCGTTAGCTAATCCCAAAGAACCGCTCAAAGAATGCTTTCAATTTCTCAATGATTGTCTGCTTCTTCTGAGCGCGATTTCCTCCGCCAAAGCGCGAAGTTGGTGGCATAATACTATCAATACAGTAACTTATGATTCGCCCTCCGGAAGGGCACCGATGGGCTGTTTGAAAAATAGCCGTACACTATTTTCAAACTTATTTACAGCGAATAAAGGTATCTGAACATCCGATACCTTGCGCGAACGGTCTGCTATACGCCGTGATCCGCGCAGAAGCGGTCCACTGCCGTACCGGCCAATGCTTCATCAGGGCAGTGTGAAACGATCAGCCCGCCGGTCTGCGGGATATCCGCGTATGTCACCTGTCAGCGGTGTGCAAAAATATCGCTCGGTGTATAGGAGGCATCGGGGCATTTATGACTGGCCCTGCACGCCTGAAGCATTCTCTCGACCGCTTCCGGCGATACATCACTGCAAAACACTTTTTTGCATTTGTTGCACATAATGTAGCAGCCGGTCCGTATCCTTCTGCCGCCGCCGTTTACCTCATTCAGTTCCTCGCTGCTCAATGCTTTCTTTTCATCCATCACAATGATCTCCCTTCGTTTTTTGTTTCCGTTTTTTAATACGAACGAATACGGAAAATGGATATATCTGCCGTACTTTTCCCCGTATGTGTGCTTCATGATTTCGGATGTTCCCTGCATGCGGATCCGCTTCGCAGCCGCGGAACCGGATCTGCTATTATTTGCTCGGAAGGCTAAGGAAACACTGATTAATTGAGGTGGGTTCAGATGCGAGCGAATTTTGTAC
>CALGBY010000114.1 GCA_937886445.1 uncultured Clostridia bacterium
GCTATGCCCGCATATGAAAAGCCACCGGCTATGCCGGTGGATGTTTACTGCATACTGCAGAAGACGGGATTTGAACGGTGCCGGAGTGAATGACAGCTCAGTGGGCTGTCAGAGCGGCGCCCGGACCGCCCCGCAGGGCGGCAGATCCCGTCGTCCCGACCAGATCAGGACTGATATTTTGATAGAATATCAGCCTCTTTTTTTGCTCAAAGATGCCGGAAATACAGGCATTTTTCACTTTTTGGAAAGATGAAGGTTAAAAATAAAGTAACCTGAACACAGTCAGTTCCTGTTACCTCATTTGTAAGCATGGATTGGCTCGAATTTCTGAAGGTCCGTGTGTGGAAAGCCGATCATAATAAAGAAGCACCCACGCCAAAGATGTATTGACGGGGTGCGGACGCATGCAGCGCCATGAGATCACTCAAATAGTACTCGCATATAGTTCTGTAATGTATGGAGTATTCGGATGATTTCCACAGTATCACCGTTCGGAAGGCAGAATACGCGATAGTGCTCACAGACGAGATACCGGTATTCGGTGTGCACAGAGATAATGCTGTCGAGAGGTTTACCGCGTTCCGGCATGTACTACCGGCTTATGATCGCTTTTTTCAGTTCACCGAGAATGCGTTTGGACGTGTCCGGGCTTTGCAGTTCATCGCGAACATTAGTCTGGATACTGAAAAGATCGTTTCGGGCTTCGCGCGAAACAATGACCCTCGCCATGATCAAACCTCCGATCCGCTGAATGCTTCATCAATGGTGAGACCGCCCTCTTTACGCAGGGAATCAACTCCCTTTGCAAGTTCAGCGAGAAGAGGTATTGTTGAGACTTGTTTTTCATATTCAGCGATGCTTTGAACAACATATTTGCCGCGACCGTTTTTCGTAAGATAAACGGGAGAGCCGCCATCGCATTGACTCAGTACTTCACTGTAGTTCTTCAGGCCAGAGATAGGAAGGATATTCGGCATAGTATCATCTTCTTTCACCGTAAATATACCGGAATTTATCCCGAAATGCAACGGAAAATTACGCTGCGATTTATGCCCGGGTATCGGAGGTAAGCCTTATTTGGAGAGAAAAGAAGAGAGACAGGAACGATTTTAGATAGCTATGTGAATGGAATGGCGTGTACATAAGGAGGCAGAGATCTGCCCGGATTCTGTGTACATGCCGGCAGAAATTCCACCCGGGATATCGGTATCAGGCTTAAGCCCATACAAATGCCGGACTGTATTACGCCCTCAGGAGCGCGACCGGAACATTGGGTTATACCAACATATGAAAAACCACCCGCCCGGCGGGTGGATGATCATGGCTGACCGGAGCGGGCCGGGGGGCGGATTTATAGAAAGCGCCGGGACTCAGCCGTTCTCCTGTACCAGCGCGCGCAGGAGACACAGCTCCTCATCGGAGGGTTCGATCGCTGAGGCGCGGGCCAGTTCCCGCACCTGCTCCGGCGATGAGCAGGCCGCGATGGGTACACAGGGAAACGGGTGAGCGCGGAAATACAGCAGGCTCAGCTCCAGCAGGGAGCGGCCTGTCTGCTTGCTCAGGGGCACGAGCCGCGAGAGCAGCGCGCGGTTTTCGGGTGTGTCATATTTGGCGGCCACGGAGGGGGCGAGCGGGTCGCCCCGGTACAGATGCGTAAAATAGCCGTTGGCGATGGAGGTGAAGGCCATAGCTGCCATACCGGAAGCGGAATGGTAGGCGTAAAGGGAGGGATCCATCAAAACAAGGGAGGAGTCGCTTATGGCCTCCCGGCGGATGCGCGCGAGGCTCCACATGAGCTGGTTACAAATAAGGCCTGTACAGCCGTGCTCCGCCGCGTATCGGGCTGTTTCACGGATGCGCGGAAGCGTCCAGTTGGAAACGCCGTAAAAGCGGATCCGGCCGTCTCTCCGCGCGCCCTCCAGACAGTCGATCAATTCGCCTGCCGGTACGGAAGGGTCGTCACGGTGCAGAAAGTAAAGGTCGATGTGATCGGTCTGCAGGGCTTCCAGACTGTCGGAAAGGTCTTTTTGGATTTCCGGTGGTGAAACGCGGGAGAGATGCATCGAGTTCAGCCGCGGGTGCACGCCCTTGGTGCTGATCACCACGCTGTCCCGGCAGCCCATGCGCCGGAGCAGCCGGCCGAGCACGCGCTCGCTCAGGCCGGGAAGCGGGGAGAGCCAGTCGGCGTATATGCGGGCGGTGTCCACAAAGTTGCCGGTCTCCAGAAACAGCTCCAGCTGGCGGGCAGCCTCGTATTCGCTCAGCTTTGTGCCGAAATAAACTGTGCCGAGGCACACAGGAGACACCTTCAGGTCGGTGCCGGGAAGAAGGATGCGCTGCATAAGAGTTCCTTTCTCCCGGACGGCGCGGGCCGCACGGGATCTGAGAATTGTATGACCCTATTTTATCACATTGTTCGGAAGAAATGATATGAAAAATCAAACCCCGCTTGAAAACAGTGCCGGTGTTATAATTACTGACCGGTGGTTTGACGGGACTTTATTGGGATCCTTTTCCTGAGAAGCATCGGAAACAATGCAGGGAGGGAATTGGACGGAAAACGGGAATGAGCTTTCCGCTGTGCACCGGGAACCGTACGCGGAAAAACAGAAGATGCAGATCATGATCAGCCCGGGGGATGGAAGCGATCGATCATTTCAAAGAGGAAAACGCGGAGACCGGTAATCCTTACCGGATGCCGGTCAACCTGTATCCGGCCGGTCATATAGGTAAAAAGCGGAAACTGCCCCTCAGCCGGAAAGAAGCATTCGCGTGCTCCGTATCCCTTTTATCTTATAGGATCTGCAAAAACACCTTGAACCGCAGGGCGCGACAATCAAACCGTTCTGTGATATAATACGGCAGTGGTGATCGCGATCAGCGGAGGAGATTATGAAGATAAGTACGAAATACTGTTTGGCCTTTATTCTCTGTATCCTGTTTCTTTTTTCCGCTTTCCCGTCATGCGCGGAACAGGATCCCATCGGCATCATTGGCGGAGCTGACGGACCGACCGCTATTCTCCTTTTCGGAAATGATCTCATGGATCTGATCGAAAGTCAGCTGCCGGGGATGTCCTTCACAGATATGGATGACGCCCGTATCTGCACTGTTACAGACAAACTGGGTCCATGGATCACAGACGCTTACCGGTTTACAGGCAGAATTGCGGATAATGGACAGACCGGGTATCTTATCGGCATTTGCAGCAGGGAGGTCAGCCCTCTTCTGGGAACAGGGATGCAATCGGTCTGTTCCAACGGCACGGAATACTATGAGATCATAAGCAATGACGAGAAACAGACCGTTCTGCACCGCTATGCTGATGTGTGTATGGCCTATCACCCGGAACAGCCGGAAATCATTTACCTGCCCCTGTATCCGGAAAACGCCGCGCAATACGCACCGATCTTCAATCTGCTGCTGACCGGACGCTGCGCTGATCTGGAGAATGCCGCTGTACGGGGCGTATCGGTTACGCCTCCCGCCGCGCCCTATCTGGATGTGACATTGTACCGGAACGGCATGTGTTGCCGGGAGTATGTTCCGCTCACGGAAGATGATCTTTTCCGCGCGGCAGCCGGTTCCTATCTGTATACGCCGGAGGAGATCGGTGATTACGCTATTCGCCTGATTCGGGCGGACGATGATCCCGATGAATATACCAACGCCCTTGTTCCGGCTCCGCTTGTGGAACTGGCGCGGGAAAAGTGCGGCTTTTGCTTTTTCTCTCCCGGGGCGATCGGTCATGTTGTTTCCGCCTCTATCACTGTCAGCACACACCGCGGTTCCTGTTCGCAGGAGGTAGCTGATCCGCAACAGCTTGCGAAACTGGAAAAAATGCTGAAGGCAGCAAAGCCTTCCCCGATGGGAGGATGCCCCTATACCGGCGTACTGACACTGACGATGGATGACGGCAGCACCCTTACGCTGCAAAAGGCCACGGATAGCTGTGACGGGATCCTTTTCGGAAGCATGTGTCATTATGAGATCGGCAGAAAAGAGAATGATCTGTTCTGGGAAATCTTTGCCGATTCCTTTGCCGTTATTCATCCGTAAATATGAGTTTGAAGATTCAGCTTCTCCATCAACAGAACCGATTCCGCCTTCTGAATCATGCCCGGCCTGAACCCTATGGTATCCGCACTTGTAATATGCTGATATTTCTCCTGAACCGGTATGGAAATTAAGACAATACCGCACAATTCGACAGCACGCTGAGCGGCGCCTCATGTTTTGCCCTCCGGAAGAAATACCAATGGGTTGTTTGAAAATGGGCCG
>CALGBY010000115.1 GCA_937886445.1 uncultured Clostridia bacterium
AAAGTTTCACCGGATGAACGTCCCGGCAAGAGTTGCCTGACTGCTTATCACAAACCCTCAATAAACTCTGCCACTTTCGTTGCAGTTTGTTCTTCTGTCTGTTCGCTGTTGTCAATAAACAGAGGGTATTTTCCACGATTTTTTCTGAACCATTGATTGTATTCTATATGCGGACGAATAGCTTCCTCTGTAGTAAATCCGCGTTCTGCAGGTCTGGCTTGCAGTCGTTGATAGATCACTTCATCCGTCGGGCACAGCACAATAAATACTGTGGACTCAATCTCTGCCGGTATAGTGTGCCGTCCAATATAATCCTGCGGATTGATGCAGGATACAAACACCAGATCATGCCCATTCGCCAGCCGAACAGCTTCTGCCAGACAATCATCGCTGAAGTGTTCCTCATGATCCGTACCGGCATAGTCCCACCAGTTGATGCCAACCTCATCTGTATCAATACAAACAAATTTATCAGGATCCAATCGTTTTACCAGATGATCCTTGACAGTGGATTTTCCCGCACCGCAAGTACCGGTGATAATAATAAGTCGCATATGATCTCCTTTTTGATTTGCTATGACACTTTGATTAATAGTTTATCCCCGCAAATTCCTGTTTGTCGCTTACTTCTCTTAGACTGACTATTGGTAAGTTCAATTTCCTGTCCGATCACCGAAAAAGATTCCAGTTCACAAATTCTATAATTCATCTTTTCTCCTTCTGAGCTGTTATAATAGTATAACTATACGCATTTACAGTTATTATGCTTGCATCTATATTGATATACCAGTTCTTTCCGTTTCGTGTGATTACAGCATTATCTGATTTGATTTTATCTCTACACCATTCGACAACATCATCTACATCTAATGACAGATTCCTTTTTATTCGAACAACACCCAATTCTGTAGTATGTAGCTTATCTAACTTTTCTATTAATTCATTTGCTACACTCATGCACTTGTATCCTCACTTCATCAAATTCCTGTTTGTAAAAGCCTCTTTATCAAGCCCGGTTTTGAAAAAGATACTTGTTTTGCGGTTTATTGCATGACATTCAGAACGATCTGAGTCATACAATCGTTTGAGTATTGATCTCCGGCCACAGTCGGATGAAGTTGGATCAGATAAAGATGACCGTACTTTTCGGTCTTGCACATCAGATCATATCCCATGTAAAAATACGTCTGTCCCCCATGGTACCAGGCGTTGGAATAACGGCCGTACCGCATCCAGCCGCAACCATAGCCTGTAGCCGTATCCAGCATTTCAGCCAGGGAATTTTCGTTGATCAGCTTTCCGCCCATCAGCGCCCTGTCGAAAAGCAGCAGATCCGCGGCGCACGAATGGATATCTCCCGCGCCTCTCATGGCTTTGATCAACTGCATATACAATGTATCAACGATTTCATAGGGATCTTCTTCTGAAGCATCTGTACCCGGAACAAATTCAGGAATACTCGTCACATCGCCCGTGGTCATACTGCTTGAATGTTCCATTCCGCAGACATCAAAAATATTCTTTTGAATGTACTGGGCATACGTTTCTCCTGTGATTTGCTCAATGATCATTGCCAGCAGTGTATATCCGGCGTTGCTGTACTGAAACTTTGTTCCGGGTTTGTAACGAGGTGCATCGGAAAATAACAGGGAAAGCAGTTCCGCGTCATCAAATCCATCGTAATAATATCTCCTGAATTCATCTATGTCGCGGTTACCGTTTTCATCAAGGAATGCATTATCACGGATAAAATCCGTTCTTAAGCCTGACCGCATATGCAAAAGCTGACGGATCGTGATCTCCTTACCGTATTCGTACTGGGGAAAATATCGGTCAAGAGTATCTTCAAGCGAAAGCAGATCCCGTTCACAAAGCTGCAATATAGCTGTGGCGGTAAACATCTTGGTCAGGGACCCGATCTCATAAGTGGTATACGCGTCCACTTTGTTTCCGGAAGTATCGACGCTGTTGATCCCGCCGATGAAAAGCACCCTCTCATCGGTCGCAAGGATATAAGTTCCCTTTATATCGGGGGATTTAGAGCATTCATCCCGCATGATACGGACAAGTTCCGCGGAACACTCTTCACCGTCTGTCCAAAAATTATAATTCTCGTCAAAACAGAGACCATCCGTTATGCTGCCGTCCGCGAGACTTCCGCATACCGTTCCGACGGTAAATATTAGCGTTACCAGAACCAAAAGGATCTTTTTCATCGCCGATCCTGCTCCGTTTCATTTACTGATTGAACCAATTCACCGCTTGACCGTGTAATCGGCGGTTCAGAAAGAACGATGCGATGAATTGAAGGGCGACTGACAAACTGGGATTT
>CALGBY010000116.1 GCA_937886445.1 uncultured Clostridia bacterium
GTATGAAGTTTTCAAGGATCGTCCGAGAAAACTCCATCCCACTCAAAAGGTTTTCGTCAGTGGTAAGTGAGAATTTGTCCTCTCACTATATAGCCACTGGGAAAGGGCATTTCCTGACAGTTATTTGAATAATTTTTCAAGTTTTTTTCTTAGTCTTGAAAAACGCTGCCAAACATTTTCTTCAGTAATTTTGAAAGAAGCCGAAATCTGCTTAGTCGTAAAGCCTTCCATTTTCATTAGCACGATTTGAAGTGTTAACCGGTCAACAGATAGCAGTACTTTCAGCAGCTCAGGATTCTCAATCTCATTCAGCAGTCCATCAACATCCCGTACTTCCGGCTGATCTTCAACTGCAATTTGAGCCTCTATACTTGAATCAATCTCCTGAACATACCGATAATAATTCCGGTCTTCCTTGAACATCTTCCAGTCGTATTCATGAAGCTCCTGGATAAGATACTCATCGACGCCGAGCTCACGCATCTTTTTTTCTTCGGCTTCTTTCCAAGCGAGCCATTTCTTTTCCTCACTTGCTTTGTTGTATGCCATTATGTTTTCCTCCGAATTTCTGAATTTTTGTGATGAAAAATCAGAAATCGGAGGCGGGCTCCGGCACCGAGGAAGCCCTGTAAAAACAAAAATGCCCGAAGCATAATTGCTCCAGGCATGGAAACAGCAATATTCGGTTTGGTGATGCAAATAGTGGTGTGGCCGCAGTTCACCCAGCATCAGAAGGATACTGTGTCTTCTGTAATTGCCGAACCACAGATATAACATGAGACCACCCGCACATCACCAGTTTTCCGATGGGCTTCATCGGTAACTATGTGGTAACATGCGGATGGTCTCCGCTCAGGTATCACACGGAGCTAAAAACAGCCCCATTTCATGTATAAAGTTGAGTACATTTCAGGTCTCACGGATACCCCTTTACAGGTATCACGAACGACCACATTCAGGTATCACGGACGGGTACTTTCAGGTATCGCGGGCGACCACTTTCGGGTCGCACGGACGGATCAGAAGTGCATCAGCTCTTTCAGATCAGCTTCATTCATCGGTTTTCCGTCAAAAACCTGCTGAATGGAAACGCGATGTTCCGGCAGGATATATTCCCGATTGGTAGAAACATAATTCTGGGCAGCTACCAAATTTCCGTGACGTGCAAGGAAATATGCCATCATAAAATGCAAATCACTGTCGTTCGGCTCGATGCTCAGTCCCTCCTTGACTGCTTTCTGAGCCCGAAGCGGATCGTCAATATGAAGTTTCCGAAGAATATATCCTTTCAGGACACGCAGATACAGGCTCTGATAGTACCTTGCGGCCGGGATCAACCATATCTGACCGCTGACTCTCGGAAGGAGAGGCCCGCGGAAAATTTCCGATATAGCCGAAAAATGACTCAACATCATTTCCGAATCCGTTGTTTCGGAAAGCCGCTGGCAGGCTTTCTCCATACGGTCAAAATCTGCGTTGATATTTACATTCGGATTGATAATAAAGGTGCCGCTTTTCCCTACAATAAAATCGTCCAGACCGATGATTGAAAGTGTTTTGCGTATGCGATACGCCACATTCTTTACGGCTATATATGGGCTGGCGTCCATGTTTACGTCAGCCGGTCTGATAACATCGTAAAGACGTTCAAGCGGATAACGGTGTTTGTGATTTAGAAGCATAAAGCAGAGCAGTGAATAACCCTGATCTGATTTTATATCATCGTCCGTCAGAGTTCCTTTGTTTGTGATAATCTCCAAACCGCCGAAGGTGTTGATATATACCTCATTGTCATTGTAGTGAGAGGCTTTGCGCTCGGCGGCTTCCACGGATTGCTGCATCTTGATTTCATTCAGTTCCAGCACAATAGCGTAGCACATGATGAACAGGAACGTCGGATCGTCCTGAAATCTTGTAGGATTATCCACGCCGACATATCCCTGATTGATTCGCTTGGAATACGGAGCGCAGAGCAGAGAGCGGACACCGTATTTCGTAAAGAATTCATACTCATCCGGGTATTCTGCTTTCAGTCCCTCAGTATCGGGGATGATGACAGGCTTGTTTTCTACGAGAAATCTTTTCCATCTCGGAAAGACTTCCATAGTCATAAACTGGAGCATATCTTTCTGATGTTCAACACCGGGCTGGCACCATTCGTAGGTGTTCAGGCCGATGCCGATGTCCCAGTCCGCTTCGATGATGTAAGCTCGATCTGCTCCGTAAAATTGTGCGGTTCCTTCGAGGAGACCATCAATCAGTGAAGCAGAATCCTCGCAGTCGCGCAGCTTCTGTTCAAGCAGCATAAGGGCTTCCCTGAAATCAGCAGGGG
>CALGBY010000117.1 GCA_937886445.1 uncultured Clostridia bacterium
AAAAAATTAGCGATAGTATTTATAATGGCTTGTTCTACTTTGGCGGACAACAATTTTTTATGATTGATAACATAAAATCAATTGCCTGTTGTATTACTATTAGCCTTATTGATTTAGATTTCTCAATCATATAGAAACACTATAATCTCATGATTCGCAAAATCCAGTACAAATTTCCAAGGTTTCATCATTCGTTTTCGCAGAAAGGTGGTTTGTAAACATGAAATTGAATCTGATCTATGTCATACGTAGGTTATATGATAAGTCGTTGTATATGTCTGTGAATAAATTGACAGGTGATATACTACCATATAATCCGGGGCATCAGGATGATGATTATATTGACATTCCCAAAAGAACAGTATCTATAGCTTCGATTCGTCAGTCGTTTTTCAGGTCATACATATCAGGATCGGGAAAATCATATAAGGATTTTAATATCAATGATGAAGAAACCTTCCCTCTGAAGTCGGATCATATTTTGAGTAAGGAAGAGAATACTAAGCAACATAAGTATATTAGCGCAACACATGAAATGTTTGAGGATATGCGTTTAGAAGACGCATACGGTGATTATGAGAATTGCATATTATGCGCAGAGGCAATTCTTTGGTGTGTTGAGAACGGATTTGAATATGAGGATCTGTCGTATTGACAGAGCGGCAGTAGATGCTGGCAGAGAAGGTCCTCATTGACAACACGACGCCAACGGCAACTGCAAAAGGTGAATACCCTTTACGGAAAAACCGCCCGCAACGATTATGAAGATTTCAATAACCTTACCTCTTACCGGGCTTCCGGCAGGGATGAGCGCACGGCGTATAACTGGGGGGACTACAGATGTTGAAAAGCAAAAGCATCTGCTGTTGGATGTGATATCTCCTCTCGGAACAAAATCTGCTTATACTTATGATGCTTACGGCAATCCCCTTACCACTGCTGTTTCTGATAATAACGGACACATTACGGAAACGGCGGAGACCGCTTCTGTCTACATGGCAGACGGGAAATATATTGCTTCTCAGACCGATGCGAGGGGCAAAACAGTGACCACCGTGACCGATACGGATAAGGGCACCACGGAAAGCGTGACCGGCCCGAACGGGCAGCAGGGTGCTGTACCTGTAAACCTGCGCGGCATTACAAGGTACTAAACGCCGGTAAATGTAACAGTAATACTGTGCAGCTTGCAAAAAAGCATAAAAACAAGTATACTGATGATAGACGGAAGTGCAGGTACATCGCCTGCCGGACGGCAGTCTGACCGCTTCCTTTGTGTATAATGCCGAAGGCCTGCGCGTGCAGAAAACCGTGAACGGTGTGGTGACAAAGTACATCCTGCATGGCAAAAACATCACCCACCTCATCCGCGACAATGATGAGTTGCACTTCTTCTATGACGCGTCCGGCTCCCCTGCCATGGTGGAATGGAACAATGGAACTACCACAGCGACCATTACTTATGATGCCATCGGCAATCGTGTTCCCCGCCGCACTCAAAAACGCGGTACACATAAACTTGCTTTTTTTGCTGCAACAGAGTAAAATAGCATACGGAAATACCGCGCAGAAAAGAGGAGAAGAAATGAGCGAATGTACACATGACTGCTCCACCTGCAGCCAGAACTGTTCTTCAAGAAAGCCCGAAAGCCTGTTGGAAAAGCCGCATGAGGGCACGGAAGTAAAAAAAGTGATCGCCGTTGTGAGCGGCAAGGGCGGCGTGGGCAAGAGCCTTGTGACCGCGCTGCTGGCTGTTATGGCCAGACGCGCCGGCCTTGAGGTGGGCGTGATGGATGCCGATATCACCGGGCCTTCCATTCCGCGTGCCTTTGGCATCCATGAGCCGGCAATGGGCACGGAGGACGCGATCCTGCCGGTAAAGAGTGCCACCGGTATCGATGTGATGAGCCTGAACCTGCTGGTGGAAGAGGAGACCATGCCTGTTGTATGGCGCGGCCCCGTGATCGCCGGTACGGTCAAGCAGTTCTGGACCGATGTGATGTGGGGCAGAAAGGATATCATGTTTATCGATATGCCTCCCGGAACGGGCGATGTTCCGCTCACCGTGTTCCAGTCCATTCCCGTGGACGGCATCATTGTGGTGACCACTCCGCAGGAGCTGGTGGGCATGATCGTGGAAAAGGCCCTCAATATGGCGGATATGATGAATATCCCGGTGCTGGGTATCGTGGAAAACATGAGCTATGTGGAATGCCCGGACTGCGGAAAGCATGTAAATGTGTTTGGCGAGAGCCATGCCGAGGAAGTGGCTGAAAAGCACAGCCTGAAGGTGCTGGGCAAGCTGCCTATCAATTCCAAACTGGCCGCCGCCTGCGATAAGGGCATGATAGAGCTCTTTGAAGGCGACTGGCTGGACGAAGCTCTGAAGCAGATCATGAAATAAACAGAGAATATCAGGCGCCGTCCGGGTGATCCCGGACGGCGCTGTTTTGACGGCAAATAAAACGGGCGCCGTGAAGCACGGCGCCCGCAATCAACTTTTTTATTATCTGTTGAGGATGGTTTCTTCGGTATCCTTGTCGAAGAAGTGCAGACGGCTGGTATCCAGCGCGACCACGGTGTCATCACCGGTGCGGGTCTTGGTGCGGGGATCAACACGGGCGATCACGTTCTCTTCCTTGCCGGAGGTGGAGAAGTACAGGTAGGTCTCGGCACCCATGAGCTCGGTCACTTCCACATGCACGCGCATCTGGGCTTCGGGATGGGCAGCCACGAATTCGGGAGCGTCATCGATGTTCTCGGGACGGATACCCATGGTGACTTCCTTGCCGATGTAGCTGTCATCTACCAGCTTTTCGAGCTTCTCCTGGGGAACCAGGATCTTGTTGTCGCCGAACACGCAGTATACGTTGCCGCCTTCTTTTTCAAGACGGGCATCGAAGAAGTTCATCTGGGGGCTGCCGATGAAGCCGGCCACGAACTTGTTGTGGGGATAATCGTAGTTGTTCTGAGGAGTATCTACCTGCTGGATGAAACCGTCCTTCATGATGACGATGCGGGAACCCATGGTCATGGCCTCAGTCTGGTCGTGGGTAACATAGATGAAGGTGGTCTGCAGACGCTGATGCAGCTTGGTGATCTCGGTACGCATGGCAACACGCAGCTTGGCATCCAGGTTGGACAGAGGTTCGTCCATCAGGAAGACCTTGGGCTCACGCACGATGGCACGGCCGAGGGCAACGCGCTGACGCTGACCGCCGGAAAGAGCCTTGGGCTTACGGTTGAGCAGGTAGCCGATATCCAGGATGCGGGCGGCTTCTTCCACGCGGCGCTTGATCTCATCCTTGGGGGTCTTGCGCAGCTTCAGACCGAAAGCCATGTTATCGTATACGGTCATATGAGGATACAGAGCGTAGTTCTGGAACACCATGGCGATATCGCGATCCTTGGGGGCAACATCGTTTACAAGCTTGTCACCGATGTACAGTTCGCCGTCGCTGATCTCTTCCAGACCGGCAACCATGCGCAGGGTGGTGGACTTTCCGCAGCCGGAAGGACCTACCAGAACAACAAATTCCTTGTCTTCGATGTCCAGGGTAAAATCGCTTACAGCAGTAACACCGCCGGCATATACTTTATAGATGTGCTGCAGGGATACGCTTGCCATAAAAAACTCCTCCTCAAAATCTCAATTGATACGGGCTGATGCACAGTCCTCTTTACTCTGATATTATATATGAAAACTTCAACAAATACCATTATCTGTTTTTAACAAATATTTTCGTTTCTGTATGTGCAACTTTGGCAAAGATGGAATGTGCTGTACCAGATAATACAAATTTACGCAAAAAATAGCCCGATCACTGCTTCTGTTATCCTGCTCCGGCAGGAGGTTTCAAAAAAATGTCCAAATAGAATAGAAGAAGATAAATACCCTGAGATAGAGAAACGGAGGACGCGGAAAAATGGATGAAAAGATTCGCCGGCTTCGCTCGATGCTGGACAGGGCGGAGCACGCTGTGTTTTTCGGCGGGGCGGGAGTGAGCACGGAAAGCGGCGTGCCGGATTTTCGCAGTACGGACGGGCTGTACCGGCAAAAATGGAAGTACCCGCCCGAGGAGATCCTGAGCCGGGACTTTTTCTATGCCGAAACGGAGGAATTTTACCGCTTTTACAAAGAGAAAATGCTTTTCCCGAAGGCCCGTCCCAACCCCGCGCATCTGGCGCTGGTGAAGCTGGAAAGAACGGGGCATCTGCAGCGCATCGTCACGCAGAATATCGATGGCCTGCATCAGGCGGCCGGAAGCAGAAATGTGACCGAGCTGCACGGCAGCGTGCTGCGTAACTACTGTGTGAAGTGCGGCCGCTTTTTTGAGGGCACGGACTGTATCCTCCGCGCGAAGGGCGTTCCCCGCTGTGAATGCGGAGGCGTGATCAAGCCCGATGTGGTATTGTACGGCGAAATGCTGAAGGAGGAGGACATCGAGAACGCCGTGAGCGCGGTGGAAAGCGCAGATCTGCTCATCATCGGAGGCACATCGCTTACCGTGTACCCGGCCGCCGCGTTCGTGCAGAGCTACCGCGGCCCGCTGATCGTGCTCAACCGTACGCCCACCGCGATGGACAGCCGGGCGGATCTGCTCATTTCCTCCCCGATCGGGGAAGCGCTGGGGGAAGCGGTGCTGTAGGAAGAAAAAGAAAATAATTTTGTAATATTTTGCCTTCATTTAGTTGACAATTTGTAACAAATCTGATATAAATATACACGGACAAAAATCATCCTGTATTCCCAAGTCCGAAATTTCATTAACGGAAGGTGAAAACATGGCCGGTAACGGATCTGGTGCAGCCAAAAAGAGCGGAAGCAAGGCGCCGCTGGTCATACTGATCATTGTAACGGTACTTCTTATAGCGGCGCTGGCCGGCGCGTATGTTCTGCTCATGAACAATCAGAACGAGCAGAACCGGCTCGGGATTCTTTCCAAAAATGCCGAGGACGCTCAAAAGACCGCGAACATCAACGAATACAACCAGCTGATGGTGGATTATGTGAATGAAACGGCGCGTATCGACGCAGAAAACGCCGAGCTGACCCGCCGCATCAAGCCCGCTCCCGCCGCTTCCGGCTGGGATATGATCGATGTATCCACTTTCCCCATCGAAAACGCCGTGAAGGTGAACGCCAGCCGTATGCAGCTGCAGCTGGGCGGCGGTGTGCTGGTCAATTACTGGCACGCGGTGCCCGGCGATATGCCTACGGACCAGCTTGTGAGCATCCAGAGCACGCTTGAAAACCGCTGGCAGGTGGGCAAAAAGGGCAGCGCCATCAAGATGTATCCCGTAGCCGTTTTCGCCTATGACAAGATGATGACGGCCGCCAAGGAGGACGGGCTGGAAAGCTATATCGCGTCCGAGGCCTGGCGCTCCAATGAGGAACAGCAGGAGACCTGGGACAAGTATGAAGGCAAGAAGGAGTATTCCTCTCTTGCCGGAGAAGCCAAGCGCGCGAAGATCAATGAAACGGTATCCTACCCCGGCACCAGCGAATATCAGAGCGGCTTTGCCGTATGCATCCAGCGCTACAAGGCCGGTGAGGCGGAATTCAACAAGACCTTTGCCGGCACTGAGCACAGCAAATGGCTGCAGGAAAACAGCTGGAAGTACGGCTTCATTTTCCGCTATCCCATCTCGGGCTATCCCGAAAGCGATACGGTGGATAAGAGCTGGAAGACCGGGCGCGAAAATCAGCTGAGCATCTACCGCTATGTGGGCGAGGCGAACGCCGCCGTGATGCATATCAACGACTGGTGCATGGAAGAGTACTATGAATATCTGGCGGAGCATCCGCATATCGAGATCTATGAGAACGGCGTGAAAAAGTACGAGATCGCCCGTGTGGCCTATGACGGCGGCGATGAAGTGACCTTCAGCGTGGGCAGCTGCCTTTCCTATGAGGTCTCCATCGATAATCTGGGCGGCATCATCATCGGAATGTGCTATTAAGACAATAATACGGACAGACAGGGGCGGAGATGTTTCTCCGCCCCTGCTGCTTTCGGCGGGAAAAAACAGCCGGGGCGGGGTTGACAAACCCGGCCCCGGTGATATAATCAAAGGTACCATAGAGAGTGGCGCGAGGGACAAGCCCGATGACCGCCCGGCAACCTGCCGAAACGCAAGGTGCCAATGCTTGACCGATGGGCAGATCATTGATGATACGCGGCTCACCGGAAACGATGGGCTGCTTTTTTATGCCCTCTTTGTGGAACACTTCACAGGGAGGGCTTTTTATGAACAGCTCATGACCGCCGCATGCCGGGAGGCTTCCGGAGAAGCGGACGCTTTCCGGGACAGATGTCTTCAGAAGAAGGAATGATCTAAGGAAACGCTGATTAATTCGGCAGACTCATCTGCGGCGTCTTTTGCACAATCTGCTTTCCGCAAAAATCTCGATTTACCTCCAGTAAACCTTCGATTTTTGCAGTCGCATCTTGTACAAAATTCGCTCGCGTCTGAACCCACCTCAATTAATCAGTGTTTCCCTAAACACAAAAATGAAATTCGGAGGGATCACCATGTCTGTATCAGTTACCGTTCCCCGCACCGCCGCCCTGCGCGGCAGGCTTATTAACCGTATGAAATTTCTGTTCGGCAAACGCGTCATGACCGGCAAACGCTATGACGGTTGCCGTGTTTTGAACGAAAGCACAGGATACGGTGCCTGCAGAGCGCGCCGCTATGACCCGAAGGAGAAGCTGCTCATGCTGGAAGCCGCAGACGGGCATACCGTGATCTTCGTTTCGGGGGATATGGCGGTATGGAGGAGCGTACTTTACGCGGATGGATTGCATACTGTTCTTCATACCGATGTGCCTGTGGACCGGATCGTTTCGGAATACGCCGCCGCCCGGGGAGCAGAGACCGTAACGGAGGCGATGGCGGTATCGGCGATCACGGAACGCTGGCCCCGCCTCGGAAGGCCGCTGTGCGCGTGCATCGCCGCCGCCGTCACGGCCGGAGAGTAAGGCGCGGGGCGGGAGCGGCCGCGGGCCGTTCCCGCCGCCTTTTATAATACGGATGCGGGATCAGCAAAACAAACTTTGCGGATGAAAGCAGGAATTTTCCGTCTCCGTATGGTAATATGAAAATATCCGCACGCCCGGAGCCGGGTATGAAACAGATACCGGGATCGATTCGGGCGGGAAGCATACGGAGGAGTCTATGACTATCAAGGAGATTGCCGAAGCACTGAATGTTTCCACTGCGACGGTTTCCAATGTGATCCACGGTCATCTGAAAAAGATGTCACCTGAAACGGCGGAAATGATACGCAAAAAGCTGGAGCAGTACCAATATATCCCCAATATGAGCGCGAGAATGCTGGCCAAGGGGGCAAGCAGTATCATCGGCGTTATTACGAACTATCCGAATCGGGAGGAAAAATACGCGCTGCAGGATCCGTTTGTCAGTGAGATGATCGGTGCCCTGGAAAACAATATCCGGTCCGAAGGATATTACATGATGCTCCATGCCGCGCAGAACGCCAATGAGATCCATCGGATCGCCCAAACATGGAATGCGGACGGGCTGATCGTTATGGGCTTACAGGCTAATCAGTGCCGGGAACTGGTGAATGTCTGTCATAAGCCGATCATATTCATCGATTGCTATTTTGACGAAGGGGAGCAGTATAACAATATCGGCCTGAATGATGAAAGAGGTATGTATCAGTTAACGCGCTTTCTGCTCAAAATGGGGCATCGTGATATGCTCTTTATCGGAGACCAGCCTACCCTGTGGGGGGTAGACGCAAAGCGTTTGAACGGTCATCAGCGTGCCTTGAAGGAAGCGGGGATCCGGTGGAACGAAAGCAGGTATTATATGATTTCCAAGGATCAGAAGCTCAGAAAGGATGATCTGGAACGGCTTACCGGGCGGATTGGGACCGGGGCGGAGACCGTTTGGGTATTCATATCAGATTACTACGCCGTTGAAGCCATCGATCATCTGATCGACCGCGGATACCGTGTTCCCGATGATATTTCCGTAACGGGGTTTGATGATAACATTCTGGCGCATGTCATTCGTCCCCGTCTGACGACCGTGCATCAGGATGTAACGAAAAAGGCCGGTGCCGCCGTCAAAGCCATGATCGCTGTTTTGCAGGGCGGGCAGGCGGAGCCGGTTTCAGTCATTCAGAATACGCACACCGTTCACGGCGCGAGCGTAAAGAACCTGACGGAGATAAAGTCAATACCGCACAATTCGTCAGCACGCTGAACGGTGCCTCATGGCTTGCCCTTCGGAAGAGGCACCAATGGTCAGTTTGAAAAATGGACGAAAACATTTTTCAAACTGACCATCATCTTCATCTTGCAGAAATTTCGATTTACATTCAGTAAACCTTCAATTTCTGCA
>CALGBY010000118.1 GCA_937886445.1 uncultured Clostridia bacterium
CGGAGAACGGACGATACAGGTGGCACTTGATGATACCGACCTTTTCGCCGCTTTCAAGCATCTTGTTGATGGTCTCATGAGCCACATCGCAGGAGGAACCCATGGAAATGATGATCTTGTCGGCATCGGGAGCACCTTCATACTGGAAGGGCTTGTAGACGCGTCCGGTCACCTTGGCTACTTCGTCCATGCATTCTTCAACGATGGCGGGAACGGCGGCATAGAACCTGTTGCCGGCTTCACGGCCCTGGAAGTAGATATCGCTGTTCTGAGCGGTACCGGCCTGATGCGGATGCTCGGGGTTCAGAGCGCGGGCACGGAACTCATTGATCTTGTCCCAGGGAACCAGGGCCTTGATCTCTTCGTAGCCGTTCTTCTCGTCGATCGCGTCGATCTTCTGGATCTCGTGGCTGGTACGGAAACCGTCAAAGAAATGAAGGAAGGGAACAGAGCTCTTCAGGGTGGCGAGATGGGCTACCAGAGCCATATCATGAGCTTCCTGTACGCTGTTGCTGGCCAGCATGGCGAAACCGGTCTGACGGCAGGACATAACGTCGCTGTGGTCTCCGAAAATGTTCAGCGCGTGATAGGCCAGAGCGCGGGCGCTCACATGGAACACAGCGGGGGTGAGCTCGCCGGAGATCTTGTACATGTTGGGGATCATCAGCAGCAGACCCTGAGAAGCGGTGAATGTGGTGGTGAGGGCACCGGCAGACAGAGAGCCGTGTACGGCACCGGCGGCGCCGGCTTCGCTCTGCATTTCGGCGATCTTCACAGTCTGCCCGAACAGGTTCTTTCTGTCATGGGCAGCCCACTCATCGGCGACTTCCGCCATGGGGGAGGAAGGCGTGATGGGGTAGATGGCGGCCACGTCGCTGAATGCGTACGCGACATGGCTGACGGCGGTATTACCGTCAACGGTCATTTTTTTTGCCATGGATTTGCCTCCTTGTGTAATGGAATAATGGGTATTGCCGGGCTGGAAACTCTATGCCGTCTGCTTTGAGGCAGCCGGTAACACGGAAGAAACTTCCGCTGTTTACCCAATTAATTATTTTACCGCCGGCAACCCCGATTGTCAAGCAAAAAACAACCTTTTCGGCATCTTCGGACCGTCTTTCAGGCGTGACCGTACGCGCGGAGCACAGATCCCGGTATAGTAAAGGAGCCGTTTTCACGGCTCCTTCGGGTGATCGGAAGTGCTTTCCGGCGTTGTTTTCCGGTCGGCTTTTTTATTGATCATTCTTTTGCATTCCGCACAGTTTCCCGTGCAGGAGGCGCAGCAGCCCCGGTGACGCCGGATGCTGATGAGCGCGAGCACCAGCAGCACCGCCACGGCGGCAAGGATCAGGATATCCGCAGCTTTCATAATGACCTCCCTGCCTTATCAGATACGGCTCCGCTGCCTGTTACAGCAGGAGGGAGCCCAGACTGTAAACGATAAAGGATACAAGCCATGCCACCGCGCACTGGGCAATGACCACGGACAGGGTCGCAAGCCGGCTGTTCAGTTCTTTGCGCATTGCCGAAACGGCTGCTATGCAGGGTGTATAAAGCAGAACAAAGGTGAGGAAGGAGAAAGCGGAGAGCGCGCCGGGGAACAGCGAGGCGATGCTGCCGCCGCTCAGCATTTCCAGCGTGCCGGCAACGGCCTCCTTGGCCATAAAGCCGCAGATGATACTGGTGCAGGCTTCTCCGCTTGCAAAGCCGAGCGGCCTGAAAACGGGGGAGATGAGAGCGCCAATCAGCGACAGCAGGCTTTCTCCCGCCCTTTCGGTACCGGCGACAAAGTTGAGACGGGCATCAAAGCTCTTAAGGACCCATACGACCACGGTGGCGACAAAGATCACCGTAAACGCTCGCTGGAGAAAATCCTTTGCCTTTTCCCACAGCAGCAGCGCCACGGAGCGCGGGGTGGGCAGCCGGTAATTGGGCAATTCCATTACGAAGGGCACCGGCTGTCCGCGGAAAGCCGTATTCTTGAGCACAAGTGCTGCGGGGATGCTGACGAGAATGCCCAGCAGATACATGATCATCATGATCAGTGCTCTGTCCTTTGCGAAAAACGCGGCGCCGATGGCCAGAAAAACGGGCACCTTGGCAGAGCAGCTCATATACGGCGTAAGCAGGATGGTCATGCGGCGGTCCCGGTCGCTGGAGAGCGTTCTTGTGGCCATGATCGCCGGCACTGTGCAGCCGAAGCCCACCAGCATGGGCACGAAGCTGCGTCCCGAAAGCCCCAGCTTTCTCAGCGGTCTGTCCATCACGAAGGCCACTCTGGCCATGTAGCCGGTGTCTTCCAGAATGGACAGGAAGAAGAACAGCACTACGATGTTGGGCAGGAAGGAGAGCACGCCGCCCACGCCGGCAAAAATACCGTCGATCAAAAGCGAATGGACGACCGGGTTGATCCCGTAATCAAGAAGCGCGCCGCTCACCAGATCCGACAGGCTGCCGATTCCCTTCTCCAGCGCTTCCTGCAGCACCCTGCCGAACACACTGAAGGTAAGGAAGAAAACAAGAAACATGATCAGAAGGAAAAGCGGTACGGCGGTATATTTTCCGGTAAGCACCTTATCGATCTTTACACTGCGGCTGTGTTCCCTGCTTTCGCGGCACTTGACCACACATTCCTTCACCATGCTCTCGATAAAGGTGTAGCGCATATCCGCCAGTGCCTCGTTGCGGTCAAAACCGGAATCGTTTTCCATTTCGAGCACGGTGTGCTCAAGCAGCTCGCGCTCGTTGGTGTCCAGCTCCAGCCTGTCCGCGATGGAGGCATCGCCCTCGATCAGCTTGGTGGCAAAAAAGCGGGGGGCGATATTGTCTCTGCGGGCATGGTCCTCGATCAGGTGGGATACGGCGTGGATGCAGCGGTGAACGGGGCCGTCGCCGCAAAAGTCGTATACGCCCGGCCGGATGTCGTGCTTTGTTACATGGCGGATCAGCCGGATCAGCTCACTCACGCCTTCTCCCTTGGAGGCGCTGATGGGGATCACGGGGATGCCCAGCTTTTCGCTCATTTTCTGCACATCCACGGTGCCGCCGTTCGCGCGCACCTCGTCCATCATGTTTAGCGCCAGCACCATGGGGATGCGCATTTCGATCAGCTGCAGCGTAAGGTACAGGTTGCGCTCGATGTTGGTGGCGTCAATGATATTGATGATGCCGTCCGCGTGACCGTCCAGAATAAAGTCGCGCGTCACGATCTCTTCCTGTGTATAGGGGCGTATGGAGTAGATACCGGGAAGATCCACCACGCTGCAGTCCTTTGTGCCGCGTATGTTTCCGCTTTTCTGTTCAACAGTCACGCCGGGAAAATTTCCTACATGCTGGTTTGAACCCGTGAGCGCGTTGAAAAGGGTGGTTTTTCCGCAGTTCTGGTTTCCGGCAAGGGCAAAGATCATCTTTTCTCCTTCCCGGAAGAAGCGCTTTCAGCCGTTTCTTCCTCCTGCGCGATCAGGATATTGCGGGCATCATCCTTGCGGATCGTCAGCTCATATCCTCGCAGCTCGATCTGTATAGGGTCGCCCATCGGGGCGGTTTTGATCAGCTTTACCCGTGTACGGGGGATCAGCCCCATATCCAGCAGACGCAGCCTGAGGGCTCCTTCTCCGCCTGTCTTCTGTATCACCGCCGTTTTTCCGGCGGGCAGCTCACAAAGTGTCACAGCTTACCTCCCCAACACTTGTTACCCATGGCTAACAAGTCTCTTCGCAAAAAGTATACAAAGGAGCCTGTCTGCTGTCAAGACGGGTTGAACGTGAATTATTGGTAATATATTCAGATTTCAGTAAAGACTTAAGTATATTTTGTGTATTTTATAAGAAAACAGCCCGGCACCGTTCTTCCGGGCGGGAAGAGGGTGACGGGCTGTATGGCAAAAGCGGTAGGAGATATTCCTTTTGCCCTGTTCTGAAAGCGGGAGAGCGTTACGGCCGTAGCATGATGCGCAGGCCGGGGTTTTCACGCGCGCTGTCCAGCAGCACGCGCTGCAGGTTCTTTCCCCAGGCGCCGAAGCGCTCCTGCAGAACGGAGGAATGATCGACCGTCAGGTCGATCCCGGTAAGCGTTGTAAGCATATCGTGCAGCGCGTCCAGGTTATTGCCGTAATAAGCGGGAAAGGAGAGCGCTTCTCTGAAAGCGCGGTGTACCTCATCCTTTTTCTGCCAGAGGGAGCAGTCCAATACGATCTTTTTTTCCTCATCCATTTTACTTTACCTCTTCAAATGAGTTGTAGTGGTCTTCAGTATAGTAGATCTGCCATTCGTTTCCGCTCTTGCGGAACACCAGACGCCTGCTGTCGCGATAGCCGCCTTCATAGCCGATATCGCATTCGGTGTAGCTTCCGCCGGGGAGCAGCCCTTCATAGTTGCCGAAGCGGTCTCCGCCGATGGATCTTCCGGGAGCCACGTCCCACAGGTTGCCGGAGGAGGCGTTCCAGCCCAAACGCTGCGCTTCCTGCTTGGTTATGTAGTTGGGCGGCAGCTTTCCGTAGGCACGCAGGTAGGCGGCCACCTCCTCCTTGGAGGTATAGCTGCCGTTCTTTTCCACACGGACCGTTTTTTCCGCCTCGCGCAGGTCCTCGATCGCCTCAGGCGTGTATTCATACTGGGCCAGGCAGCATTCCGCCGTAAGGACGGGTTCCGCGTCCTCATAGCTCTTTCTTTCGGGAAGGGTAAAGGAAACGGTACCCTGCAGCGTTTCAAGAGAATAGACAGACTTGTACTTGAAGGAAAGCGCGCCGCGATATTCTTTTCCGTCCATCAGGAGGGATATGGATACGCAATCCGCGATGTTCAGCTTTTCCTGGCTGTAGTTGGTCAGATTGACCTCAACGGTCATGATGTCCTTCCCGCCGGAGGCGGTGACCTGCACACCGAAGAATTCCGCGTTCATCTGCTGGGCTTCGGAGCTGATCAGCTCTCCCGCGCAGGTGATGAAATCGTCACAGCCGTCTGCCCAGTCGCCTTCTTCAATGAAAGCGGGGAAGAGGTTTGATGAAACGAAGTCATCCAGTTCTTCCTGAGTGAAGGCCTTTTTCATGCTGCCGGAGGTGTACAGGAAGCATTCCTTCCGCTGTGTGTCGATCAGGAGCAGCATGCCGCTCCTGTCCTTGCCAAAGCCGAAGCCGTATTCCTTAAAGGCGCTTTCGGCGGCGTTTTTCAGCTTTTTGCCTGTCTCGTTGCGGGTGAGCACGATGGCCACATCGCCGGCACAGGCGGTGTTCAGTTCATCGAGCTCCTCGTTCAGGTACGCTTCCTCAAGCTCATCCAGCACGCCGCTTTCATCGTGCAGCCGTACCTCGGGCGCTTCACTGCCGAAGGCCGGTCCCGATAGCGGAAGCAGGCACACGATGCACAGTAAAGCGAGCAAAGTGATCAGTTTTCTTTTCATATAGCTTATGCTCCTTTCAAAAGCGCTTTATTTTCCCCATTCACCGCAGAGGAAATCGTATCTTTCGGCAATGAAATTTTTGAGATAGGTGATGTTCAGGGAAAAGGTTGCGCCGGTCTTGGCGGCGGTGGAGGGGTTGGCGGAGATGGGCCAGCGGATGAAGTTCATATCCGCGCTGGCGCGGATCTCTTCGGCATATTCATCCAGGCTTTTCAGCGTGCCGGTCTCATCTGTTCTTCTGCCCAGCAGGATCTCCATGGCCGGGGCAAAGGTGCTCTGGTATTCCCGGATCACGGCATCTTTGAAATCCGCCTGTTTGTACAGCGCGGGCCACCAGAGGTTGCTCTTCGCGTTATTGATGTAAAAGTTTTTGCCGGTCAGGATCTTTTTCGCGTTGTCATCCCGGGCATAGCTCGCGTAGGCGCTGTCATAATCCCATACCGGGCCGGCAAAGGCCTTTTGAGATATGCTGTCCTCCGGCTTGTAAAAGAACATGCTGGAGGAGTTGCCGTCATAGTTTTTGCTTACTTCTTCGATGAGGTATTTCTTCACCAGGCTGTCCATATCCACCAGCTCGCTGTAGTGCAGGCCGGTTTTGCTGTCTGTGCCGTTCTTCGCGAAGATGGCGTTTTCAAAGCTCTGCATGAAGGAGGTGATATAGGCCATCTGCGCCTGAGAGCAGTATTCCGGGGATTTGATGACCAGCGTGTTTTTCTTTTTGGTATAGTACACGCTTGCTTCCTGCTTATAGCGGGCGGAGTAGCTTTCAAACTCGATCAGGTAGCCGCCGGTGATATCCTCCGGTTCCTCCGGGATCTGGTAGGCCTTGAATTTGCCCGCCTGCGCCGTTGCGCTGCCTGCGCGCTTGAAGCCGCTCACATCGCCGCCGTTCAGCGCTTCCGTTTCCTCTTCAAGGTCGCGGATGGCGATCCTGCTTTTCGAGATCATCACCTTTTCGCTGAAAAGATACGCGCCCATGTATTCGTTATTGATGTACACCTCGCAGGTGATGTGCTCCGGCGTGTATTCGAGGCCGGCATACATGGCCATATCATAGGTGATCTGGTTGCGCAGCAGGGATTTGTCGCGGTAGTTGCCAGTAATGATCCATGTTTTGCTCTTGCCCATGCCGCACAGGTCTGTGCTTTTTTCCAGCTTCAGCGTGTAGTTTTTCTTTTTGAAGGTGAGGGAGGAATTGCCGCGCGTCTTCACGGATGTGAGCACGCCGTCATATTCCGTTTCGCCGCTGCCGTTTACAAACAGCACCGTTCCGCCTTCCTTGTTGCTTTTGCTTTTGTGTATGTAGTCCAGGCTGCCGCTTTCCGTAGTGAGGTACACGGCGGGAAGGCCGGCGCTTCCGTGCATCACGGTCACGGCATAGCGTTTGCCTTCGATAAAGACCACATTTTTGTTGCTGTATTCAAGACACCCCGCGCTGTCGCCGCCGCGGATCTCAACGCCGTTCACCTGCGCGCTGTCCGCGTGGTCAAGGCCGAACACCATATCCGCTATATCGGTGTTGCCGGGAATGAAGAAATAGTATTCGTTGCCGTTTTTGTACCATTCGATGGCCGCCATGTCCTTCTCGACGCGCGGGCTTAACCACAGCACGGGCGTTTCCGTTTTGGCAAGGGCGGGCAATGCCGTCAAAAGGGAAAGAAGCAGCAGGAAAAGCAAAACGGTGCCCAAATGCCTTTTCATTGACCGTCTGCCTCCTTTACGCCGATCAGGCCCGATACCTGCCGGATGTCCTTTTCCTTCACATTCGCGTCACGGTTGATGATGTCTCCCATAAAGATCAGGCAGGTGGTGTTGCCGCCGTCCAGCATCAGGGCTTCCCGCGCGCCCATGTTCCTGATCATCTGCGCCGTCTGCTGGATGGTGCAGCCCTTGCTGTCCGAACGCCTTCCCAACACGGTGAGCACGCAGTAGCTTCCGGGCTCAAGCATTCCGAGAGCGGTGCGGGGGTCCATATCCGTGGTGCTCCAGGTATACAGATCCTCATCGTTCACCCTGCCGTCCTTTACCAGAATGGGGCCGAAAGCGTAGGTATCGGTAACGCCCATATCAAGGTATTCCTGCGCGGTATACTGATTGCTGTCAAAGGTCTTCATGCTGCCGTCGGGCCATACGGCCATGATATCCAGCGGCGGCCAGGAATAAACCTCCGCGCGCTTGGTTTTTTCGCATATCACCCTGCCGTCGCGGATGATCACGCCCTCGATACCGCCGTTATAGCGGTGGCGGTAGCCGTAAAAATCATCGCTGAAGGCCACCACGGCGCCACTGCCGGAATAGATCGTGCGCGGGCTGTCAAAGGCATAGCCCGGCGTTTTGCCGGCTGTGAGAAGGCTTTCAAGCTTCGCGCCGTTCTGCACCCGTATGTAGGTCTCCAGCCAGATCAGCTTGGGCTCTTTGGTTTGATAACGGCGTATTTCCACCGAGATGCTGCGGCTTTTGTATATCCAGAGGCCGTCATCCCTGTCCGCGTACACAAAGGGCGCGGCGTCCGCGTCCGCGAGGAAGCCGTTTTCATCGCATTCCGGCATCACGGGCGCCTTTTCGGGCCCTCTCGGGGCCGGGGTGGCGGTGGGCACCGCGGTAGGCTTCGGGGTAGTGCCTGTCCAAACGCAGGCATCGGAATAGATCAGCTGCTGCAACTCGGGAGTGGCGATGCCCGTTTCCTCAAGGCCGTTTGCCCGCTCAAGCTGGCGGATCCTCTCAGTCATCGTTCTGTTGAAATCGCTTGAGAGATTTTTACTATTGGAAAAGTAGCCCAGCTGATACATGCGTTTTTTCAGGTTCAGCACATCCTGACCGCTGTCTCCCTCTTTGAGTGTGCGGTATTCACCCTCCGCAAGAGCGCGGGGGGCGGAAAAGGAGGGAAGGATCAGCGCTGCGCATAAAGCGATGCACAGCAGGGGAAACAGCAGTTTTCTAAGCATCGGTCATTCTCCTGAAACAGGGAAGCACGCAGGGCGTTTTTCCCTTTTTTATGTATACAAATTACGGCCTGTTTTCAAGCCCGCTTTATTTTACTTTCTGTTGTTCCCTCTGTCAAGGAAAAATGACCGTTTTTGCCTTGCAAATATGTAAAAATACAATATATAAATGCGGCGGCGCGGGACGTAACTTTTTGCCGGACATATTTGACGAAGGGAAGGGCATATGCTATAATATACGCTGATAAAGCGCCGCTTCAGGCGCCCGTCCGACGGACGGATAAGAAACAGGATTCCGGAAGGAGTACAGAAAAATGGCAAGAAATCAATTTCCCGGTTTTGGCGGCGGCGCCAATATGCAGCAGCTGATGCGCCAGGCGCAGAAAATGCAGGCTGAAATGGAAAAAATGGAAGCCGAGCTGGAGGAGAAAACATATGAAGCTTCCGCCGGCGGCGGTGTTGTTACCTGCAAGGTGAGCGGAAAAAGAGAGCTGCTCAGCCTTGAGATCAAGCCCGAAGCGGTGGATCCCGATGATGTTGAGATGCTGCAGGATCTGATCATGGCGGCGGTCAACGAAGCGCTGCGCGCCAATGAAAAGGCCCGTGAAGCCGCTACCGGCGCGATGGTGCCCGGAAAGATGGGCGGCCTGTTCTGATGGCACAGGTTTCGGAACCGATCCAGCGTATCGCCAACGAGCTTTCCCGTCTTCCCGGTATCGGGCTCAAGAGCGCTCAGCGCCTTGCGTACCACATTATCGCCATGCCGGAGGAACAGGTGAAAAGCCTGTCCGAGGCGCTGCTTGAGGGCAGGCGCAGCGTGCACTTTTGCGAAGTGTGCGGCAATTATACCGAACGTGCCCTGTGCTCCGTGTGCGAGAACGATGAGCGGCACAACGGGCAGATCTGCGTGGTGCGGGAGCCCAGAGATGTGGCGGCCATGGAACGCGTGCGGGATTACAAAGGGCTGTATCATGTGCTGCACGGCACGCTTTCCCCGATGGACGGCGTGGGCCCCGGCGATATCCGCATCAGGGAATTGCTGTCCCGCCTTTCCGCCGAGCAGGTGGATGAGGTGATCCTGGCCACCAACCCGGATATCGAGGGCGAGGCCACCGCGGCTTATATTGCCCGTCTGCTCAAGCCCATGGGCGTAAAGGTGACGCGTATCGCTCACGGCGTGCCTGTGGGAAGCGATCTGGAATACGCGGATGAGATCACGCTGGCCAAGGCCATGGAAAACCGCAGGGAGCTGTAAAGCTTCCATGCGGCCTGTTCTCCCCCGGAGCGGAGTATCCTTTTCCGGGGGTGTTTGTTTGTATCCGCCCCGCGCGGGCAATACCTGAGGAGTAAACTGCCATGCTGCATTTTTTCTACGGAGTGATGGGCTCCAGCAAAACGGCCATGCTGCTGATGCAGCGCTACAACTATATGGAGCTGGGGCTGCGTGTGGCCCTGGTCAAGCCGGCCATCGATACCCGGGCGGGTGTGGATATGGTGTACAGCAGGGTGGGGCTGCAGGCAAAGGCGGAGATCGTGCTTGAAAACGGGCACAGCGTGCGCGAGCAGCTCAACTGGCTGGCTGTACAGCACGCGCACAGCGATTTTGAGTATGTGTTTGTGGATGAGGCTCAGTTCCTCACCGCCGAGCAGGTACAGGAAATGGCTGATATGAGCTCAAAGATGGAGATCTTCTGCTTTGGTCTGAAAACGGATTTCATGGGCAATTTCTTTCCCGGAAGCGCGGCGCTCCTGCGGCTGGCCGAGGATATACAGGAGGTGCCCGGCAGCCTGTGCTGGTGCGGCCAGAAGGCCACGATGAACACGCGTGTGGACCCGGACGGCAATGTGATCAAGCACGGCGAGCAGGTGCTGATCGACACCAAGGGCAATCAGAAGCCCATCCGATATATCGGACTTTGCTACCGCCACTGGCGGGAAGGAAAATCGCATGCCTGATGATAAGCTTTTTATCCTGCTGCTTTCGGCGGGGCTGTTGCTGCTTACAGCGGCTGTCGTGCTTCTGATCTTCGTGCTGCGTGCCCTGAAACGGGCGGAACGCGCGAGAAAGGAGGACCGCTCCGGTGCTCTGGAGGACGCGCGCAGGATAACGGATATGCTTTACGGCCTGCCGGACCGGGATGAGCAGAACACCCAGTTCTACCGCCTTGCGGAGGAAACGGGGCGCGCTGTGAACGCGGCGGGTGCCGCTGTGACCGGGAGCACCGAGGTGCTTTGCCGGAATATCGCCGCCGGTCTGGACGCGACGGGCAGCCGTCTGGATGCCCTGTACGCCGCCCAGAACGCGCGGATGGACGCCTTCGGAGAAACGCAGGAGCGCAGGCTGGGCACGGTATCCGCCGTGCTTGAGGAAAAGCTTGCCCGCAATGAGGAACGGCTTGAGGGCATGCGTGTGACCGTTGAAAACAGCCTGCATGCTTTGCAGACCGAGAACGCCCGCAAGCTGGATGAAATGCGCGAAACGGTGGATGAAAAGCTGCACGCCACGCTGGATAAACGGCTGGGCGAGAGCTTCTCACTGGTGAACGAGCGTCTGGAGCAGGTGTACAAGGGCCTTGGAGAAATGCAGACGCTGGCCGGCGGCGTGGGAGATCTGAAGCGGGTGCTCACCAATGTCAAGGCAAGAGGCATCTGGGGCGAAATGCAGCTGGGCAGCATTCTTTCCCAGATGTTTACTCCGTCCCAGTACGCCGAAAACTGCGAGATCGTGCCGGGAAGCGACCGGCGTGTGGAATATGCCGTGGTGATGCCCGGACGGGATGAAAAAAAGGTGTATCTGCCGCTGGACAGTAAATTTCCGCTGGAGGACTGGGAACGGCTGAACGCCGCGCAGGAGCAGGCCGACACGGAGGCTGTGAAAGCCTGCCGCAGGGCGCTTGAGGAGGCCTTCCGCACCGAGGCGAAGCGCATTTCCTCCAAATACATCTGCCCGCCCTATTCCACCGATTTTGCCGTTATGTTCGTGCCCGCGGAGGGGCTGTACGCGGAGGCGCTGCAGTGCCGCGGCCTGGCGGAGGAGATACAGGAAAAGTACCGTGTGATCATCGCGGGGCCCACCACGCTTTCGGCTCTGCTTACATCGCTGCAGGTGGGCTTCCGCACACTGGCGATCGAAAAGCGTTCCGGCGAGGTGTGGCGTCTGCTTGGCGCCGTAAAGGGAGAGTATTCCCGCTTCGCGGAGCTGCTTGAGACCGCGCAGAAGCGTGTGGCGAGCGTGAGTGAGAGCATTGACAGCGCGGCGAAAAAGAGCCGCACCATAGAGCGAAAGCTGAGAGATGTGGAGGCGCTTGAGCCTGATGAAACAGAACGGCTGATGGGGGAAAGAACGCCGGACATTTTTGAAAACGCAGTGGAGGAACCGTGATATGGAAACAGTGAGGGTCTATTCCCAAAATGCCGCGTATCAGAAATTTGAAGTATTGAAGACCAACCGCCAGAAGCGCTTTCACTACGGGGAGTTTCTGGTGGAGGGCGTGCGCAATCTGAACACCGCCCGGGCGCACGGCTGGCGCTTCAACGCGTTTCTGTACAGCCCGGATAAGCCCCTTTCGGACTGGGCGCGCGAAATGCTGAAAAACGTGCCCGCCGATACGCATTATCAGCTCAGCCTGCCCCTGCTGAGAGATCTGAGCGGCAAGGAGGACGAGAGCGAACTGCTGGCGGTGATCGCCATGAAGAAAAACGGGCCGGAGCAGATCCCGCTGTCTCCCGTGCCGCTGCTCGCGCTGTTTGACCGCCCCTCCAACAAGGGCAATCTGGGCACGATACTGCGCTCCTGCGACGCGCTGGGTGTGGACGGGCTGATCGTGACGGGCCACGGGGTGGATCTGTATGAGCCGGAGGTGATCGTGGCAGGCATGGGCAGCTGGTTCAAGGTGCCGCACTGCTATGTGCCCGAAACCGAAAGGGTGAACGCCTATATCGCCTCGCTGCGCGCGCGTTACCCCGGCCTGCAGGTGATCGGCACCACCGCGCACAGGCAGCACCCGCTGGACAGCCTGGACCTGACCGGCCCCGTGCTGTACATGATCGGCAACGAAACAGAGGGCCTGTGCCGCGCCTTTAAGGAAAGCTGCGATATCCTTGCCACCATCCCCATGGCTGAAGACAGCCAGGCTTCCTCCTTCAATGTGGGCTGTGCCGCCACCGTGATGTTTTATGAGGCGGACCGGCAGCGCCGGGCCGCGGGGGAGGCAGGCCGATGAAGCGTTTTCTGAAACAGCTGCCGCTGATCCTTTTGCTTGTGCTGCCGCTTTTTTTGGCGGCGTACGCTTTCGCGGAGGAAATGCGCATCGAGCGCGCGGGGGATTATTCCGCGCAGCTCACACTGCTTTTGATGGTGCTTGCGGCGGCGGGTCTCGGCATTTACCTTTACCGCAGCATGAAAAAGCAGCCCTATTCCTATAAAAACGCCTCCATGACGGGCGGAATGATCTATCTGATCTATCTGATTGCGGCCGTCTTTGTGCCCATCTGCCTGCTCAATAATGAGAAATACGCGGGTGAGCTGTTCATGTATCACCTGATGGGCAATATACTGGAAAGCGTGCGGTATTTCGATATCGGCCTCATCCCGGTGGTGGTGCTGCTGTTTATCTCGCTCACCGCGAGCAATATCGCCCTGATACGCCATGAGGGCAAAACCACGCGCAACATGCTGGGGGCTTTTTTGGGCGCGTTTCTGCTGGCGCTTTCGGTAGGCAATATGCTGCTGTGGAAGCACCTTTTGGAAGAACACTGGATGGAGAGCGGCGGAAGGGCCTTCGGGCAGGTGATGCTGCGCCTGGTGCCCGTGCTTACAAGCGGGCTTTGCTGCTATCTGGAATGCGTGTTTACCGGCATGTGCATTTGCGCCGTGGCCGCCGCGCGCAGGAAGCTTGCCTATGATAAGGATTATATGATCATTCTCGGCTGTGCCATCCGCAAGGACGGAACGCTGTACCCTCTGCTGCGCGGCAGGGTGGATCACGCGGAGGCCTTCGCGAGAAGGCAGCATGAGGAGAGCGGCAAGGAGCTCATCTTTGTACCCTCCGGCGGGCAGGGCAGTGATGAATGCGTTTCCGAGGCGGAGGCCATGCGCCGGTATCTTGAGGAGCGCGGCATACCGGAGGAACGCGTGCTGTGTGAGGACCGCTCCTCCGATACCCGTGAGAACATGCGCTTTTCAAAAGAGCTGATCGAAAAGCAGGGTGGGAAGGACGCGAAGATCGCCTTTTCCACCACCAATTATCATGTGTTCCGTGCCGGTGTGTATGCCGCCGAGGAAGGGCTGAACGCCCGCGGCACGGGCAGCCGCACCAAATGGTATTTCTGGCCCAACGCCTTTGTGCGTGAGTTTTTCGCGCTGCTGCATGCCCGCAAATGGGTGGTGCTGATGAATGTGGCGTGCATCACTGTGCTTTGTACGGTGATTGCTCTGGTGGACTGGAAGATCATACTGTAAAAATGAATGACGCAGGCTGCAGTAAATCATTTTTGTGTGCGGTATAGCGCGAATTCTATCGGAAGCCGGAATGCGGCTCCGTTCTTTTCATCAAAGATGATATTGCGTTGAAAGGAAACAACGGGAATCACATGAACATCTGGGTGCCCGATTATTACCGGGATTTTCACTGCATTGCCTCACGCTGCCGCCACACCTGCTGCGCGGGATGGGAGATCGATATCGATGAGGAAGCGCTGCAAAGGTATTTGAGCGAGCAAGGCCTGCTGGGGGAAAAGCTGCGGGCAAGCATCGAAACGGAGGGCACGCCCCGCTTCAGGCTGGACGAAAGGGAGCGCTGCCCATTCCTGACGGAGGAGAACCTGTGCGAGCTGATCCTTGAAAGGGGAGAAGATGCGCTGTGCCAGATCTGCCGCGATCATCCGCGCTTCCGCAATTTCTGGACAGGCAGGATCGAGATCGGTCTGGGGCTGGTGTGCGAGGAGGCGGCAAGGCTGATCCTGACGCGGGAAAAGCCCATGGAGCTGGTGCTGCTTTCGGGAGACGGAAAGGGACGGCTGCCTGAGGATGAGCTCTACCTGCTTTCCGAAAGGGAAAAACTGTTTCGCCAGGTGCCGGAGGTGGCGGGCAACGGCCCCGAGGCCAGGCTGCTGGAATATCTCATTTTCCGCCACATCGCGGACGCGCTTTATGACGGCCGGCTGGAGGAAAGGGTGGCTTATGTGCAGGATACCTGGCAGCGCCTTGTGAACAGGTGGACGGGAGAAAGCATAGAAAGGTTCATTGAGATCTGCCGGGAGTATTCGGACCGGGAGGAATACAGCGACGAAGAATAAAGCACGAAAAGATATTCGGCTGTTTTTCAAACAGGCATCGGCGCCTTATGAGTTATCAACTATAAGTTATAAACTGTGAACTGTATGCCCCGTTGGTGCCTCTTCCGGAGGACTGGCCATAAGAATAAATATCTTCAATACATCAAAAATACACCGTTTTTCAGTTGACACCGCGGGAAAAGCGCGCTAAAATATGTGCGTAAACCAGAGAGGAAGAAGAGTAGGGAGAAGGGCTTCCGTTCAAGAGAGCCGCCGGGGATGGGAAGGTGGCACGGGGTTTCTGCCGAATGGGCTTCTGAGGGCGCTCCCGAAACAGCAGTAGGGAGGGACGGGGTCTGCACCCGTTATCCGGGCAGCGCGTGTGATGGCACGCGGAATGAGGGGCCGAAAGGCAATTTGAGTGGTACCGCGGAGTGATCCGTCTCAGAAATTTCTGAGGCGTTCTTTTTTTATGAGGCACCCTTTACCATCAGAATTTTTTCCGGGCATGAAGAGCCCTGTACAGAAGGAGGAAACACTATGAATTTCGGCGGAGTGGATTTTGACACCTATTTCAAGAACTATCCTGATCAGAACGGCTTTTTCGGCCCCTACGGCGGCGTGTATATCTCCGATGAGCTGAAGGCCGCGATGGCGGAGATCACCGAGGCGTATTTCACCATTTGTAAAAGCCGCAAGTTTATCGCGGAGCTGCGCCGCATCCGTAAGGAGTTTCAGGGAAGACCCACGCCCATCAGCCATCTGGAACGGCTGAGCGGCGCCATCGGCAATGTGCAGCTGTACTGCAAGCGTGAGGATCTGAACCATTCCGGCGCGCATAAGCTGAACCACTGCATGGGCGAGGCGCTTCTGGCCAAGTATATGGGCAAAAAGAAGATCATCGCCGAGACCGGCGCGGGCCAGCACGGTGTGGCGCTGGCTACCGCCGCCGCGTATTTCGGCCTGGAATGCGATATCTACATGGGCAGTGTGGATATCAAAAAGCAGGCGCCCAATGTGGCCAGAATGAAGATCCTGGGCGCCAATGTGGTGGAAGTGAAGGAAGGCCTGCAAACGCTGAAGGAGGCCGTGGACGCTGCCTTTGCCGCCTACGCGAAGGAATATAAGGATTGTATCTACTGCATCGGCTCTGTGCTGGGCCCGCATCCCTTCCCCATGATGGTGAGGGATTTCCAGAGCGTGGTGGGCATTGAGGCCAGAGAGCAGTTTCTTGAAATGACGGGCGAGCTGCCCGATGTGATCACCGCCTGCGTGGGCGGCGGCAGCAACGCCGCCGGCTTCTTTGCCGGCTTCCTGAATGACCCGGTGAAGATCTACGGTGTGGAGCCTCTGGGACGCGGCCCCAAGCTGGGAGACCACGCGGCTTCCCTGCAGTACGGCACCGAGGGTATCATGCATGGCTTCAACTCCATCATGCTCAAGGATGAAAACGGCGAGCCCGCTCCCGTGTACAGCGTGGCCAGCGGCCTGGACTATCCGTCCTCCGGCCCCGAGCACGCCTTCCTGCGCGATCTGGGACGCGTGACCTATGATACCGTGGATGATGAGGAAGCCATCCGCGCCTTCTACGCGCTCAGCCGCTACGAAGGCATCATTCCGGCTGTGGAGAGCAGCCATGCCGTGGCGCACGCCATCCGTCTGGCCAAACAGATGAAGACCGGCTCCATCCTGATCAACCTGTCCGGCCGCGGTGACAAGGATATGGACTTTGTGATCGATAAGTACGGCATCCCCGGAAAGGATGAGGATCTGCTGAAATAAATACCGGATAGCAAAAAGCCGGCTTGGGATCATAATGACCCGAAGCCGGCTTTTTGCTGCGCCGGAAATGATCAGAATTCCTTCGCCTTATCAGCGCTGATCCTTTTGATATCTTCCTTTTTAACGGGAGATTCTTCGCCGCCGTTCACATACACGAAGAACTTGCCGTCAGGCGTTTTGAACAGGCACTCTTCCCAGCCGGCGGGATCGCCGTAGGCGCCGTATACATTCTTTTTGATGAACTCGGCGTTTTCGGTGTCATATTCCACTTTGCAGAGGGTCTTTTTCATTTTCGCTTGTTCCTTTCGTTTTTCTGCCCGGATAGGCCTGTTTGAGCCCGCCGGGTGCATGAAAAGTGTAACATAAACGCGAAAAGGAAACAATCCGTGTATTTAGGAGCAAAAATGACCCGATATTACAATGTAACTGCTTTCAGGGGATGAAATGACGAAGCGGAACGCCGGAAATGACCGCCATAAAACGCCAAACAGAAGGAAAAAACAGCGGGATATACATTTTATGTGCAATTCCGCGGAAATCATGCTATAATCATTTTGAATGAAGACACAGCACCTGTAGGAGGCAGCTTATGAATATCACGGAATACGCGTTTTTGTCCCGCGGGGGAAGGGACTGGACGGACGCTTTCAATGCCGCGCTTGAAAAAATACGGGATCAGGGCGGCGGCGTGCTGAATGTACCGGCCGGTGATTATCTTACCTCCTCCATACGCCTGTACAGCCACACCACGCTGAATATCGAGGCCGGCGCCCGCCTGCTTTTCAAACAGGATACCGAAGGGTGGCCGCTGGAGGAGCTGGAGTTTGAAGGCATTGAGGGCAGCATCTACCGCCCCTGCGTGTTCGCGCGGGACGCGGAGTTTGTCAAGCTTACCGGTGACGGCACTTTGGACGGACAGGGAGAATACTGGTGGAAAAAGCATAAGGCGGGGGAACTGGAGCATCCCCGTCCCTTCCTTGTGTGCTTCGCGGACTGCCGTCATGTGACAGTTGAAAATGTGTTTTTGACCAATTCTCCCGTGTGGACGGTGCATCCGCTGCGCTGCGAGGATGTGATCCTGCGCGGTCTCCGGATCAAGAATCCGGCTGTTTCTCCCAATACCGACGGGATCGACCCGAACTGCTGCCGCGATGTGCGTATTTCGGACTGCACTGTGGATGTGGGGGATGACTGCGTGGTGGTGAAGAGCGGCACGGAGGATACCACCGCTCCCGGCCCCAGCGAAAGGATCATAATTGAAAACTGCCATTTCCTGCACGGGCACGGCGGCATCGTGATGGGCAGCGAAATGAGCGGCGGCATACGCAATGTGCTGGTGAGCAACTGCGTGTTTTATGAAACGGACCGCGGCATCCGCCTCAAAACCAGACGCGGGCGCGGCGGCACGGTGGAGGGGCTGCAGCTTTCCAACCTGATCATGGAAAAGGTGATGTGTCCCTTTGTGTTCAATATGTACTATTACTGCGGCAAGGGCGGAAAAGAAAAGCGTGTGTGGGACAAGGCGGCTTATCCCGTGGATGAAAGCACGCCCGCGCTGCGCGATGTAAGGATATGCGATGTGACGGTGCGCCGCTGCACCTCCTGCGCCGGCTTCTTCTATGGCCTTACAGAACGGCCGGTGGAGGGCGTTGTGTTCAAAAATGTGCTGGTGGAAATGGATGAGGAAGGCGCGGAGGGCACTCCCGCCATGATGAACGACTGCCCTGTGATGAAAAAACGGGGCTTCTATATGCGGAACGCCGTGAATGTGGACCTTTCCTCGGTACGGGTGACGGGTCAGGACGGTGCGCTGCTGGACGCCGATGAAAGTGTGAAAACGATATGACGATCAAAGTGAAGCAGGACGGAACGGGCGATTTTTGCAAGCTGCAGCATGCGGTGGACAGTGCCCGTGAGGGAGACGAGATCCTGATCTTTCCGGGTGTATATGAGGGAAGGGTGATCGTGAATAAGAACGGGATCACCCTTCGCGGTACAGACAGCGCGTCCTGTGTGATCACGGACAGCCGCTGCGCGAAGGATCCGGGCCCTGACGGCAAAGAAAAGGGGACCTTTCTTTCCTATACGCTGCTGGTGACCGGGGATGATGTAACGGTGAGGGATCTCACGGTGCGAAATACCGCCGGCCCGGGCAGGCAGGCAGGGCAGGCTGTGGCGGTGTATGCCGCGGGCGACCGGGACAGCTGGTACAATGTGTTTATGCTGGGGCATCAGGATACACTTTTTACGGGCCCCACGATGCCCAAGGTACAAAAGGACGCGCTGCCCTGGGATGTGCCGGAGGGCGTGCCCTCGGTGGGGGATTGCCCGAAGGTATCCTCCCGCCAGTATTTTGATAACTGCTTTATCCGCGGCGATGTGGATTTCATTTTCGGCCCGTACGCGTGCTGGTTTGAAAACTGTCTGTTGTATATGAACAGCGGCGGAGGCTGGTATACCGCGGCCAATACGCCGGAGGATAACGAATACGGCTTTGTCTTCAGCAACTGCCGCCTTACCGGAGAAGGCACGGGACGGCTGGGTAGGCCGTGGCGAAAATACGCCCGTACGGTGTTTCTGAACTGCCGTATGGACGCTTGTGTGGATCCGCGCGGCTTTACGGACTGGGATACAGAGCGCGTGGTAACAGGCCGGCTGTGTGAATATGCCTGCACCGGCCCGGGAGCGGACAGGGCAAACCGTCACCCGGCAGAGGCGCAGCTTACCGATGAGGAGGCAAAGCACTACAGCCTTGAAAAGGTACTGAACGGATGGCAGCCGTGCACTAAGCGGGACCGTATACCGGATCAGGAAGGATAGACCCGGCACACAGCGCGAAACAAAAACGGGGACGCGGCAATGATGCGGCATCTCCGTTTTGTTTTTCTGTGACCGTATTCTGCTTCGGTATTATTTGCTTTCACGGCGCGCCGTATCGCCCGGCGCGTTTTTCCATATCTCTCTGCCGAGCATGCCCGCATTTTTCAGCGCGCTTCGTTTGGGGCAGATCAGTATGCCCCTGCCGGTCGCTCTCAGCAAAGGCAGATCGCTTTTGCTGTCGCCGAAGGCGGTGCATTCCTTCAGATTTACCTGTAAGCCCTTTTCACGCATCCTTCTTCCCATCATTACAAGCTTTTCACTGCCTTTGCAGTTTTCTCTGATCAGCCCGTCCGGGTCAAAGCGCGTGCATACCAGCTCGTCCGCTTCAAGCGTGCGCGCGATATACCGCATATAGTTTTCGGTGGAGGCGGATACGATCCAGATACCGAAGCCTTCTTTTTTTAACTGCCGTATGCGTTCTCTGCCCTGCGGCCGTATGCGCTTTTCAAGAATGTCCCGCGAAAAACCGCTGTCCAGTTCTTCTCTTTTTTCCGTGTCCATGAGGGGCACAAAACGCAGACATTTGTTTTTGGCCTTTGCCTCATCCGCGAGGCCGCATTTGTTCATCAGCCCCCAGAACGCGCCGCGCATCACCTGAAACAGGGAGATCACGTCTTTCTGGTATGCGTACAGCAGGTATTGTACTACGCTGTTTCCCGGGATCAGCGTGCCGTCAAAGTCAAAAATGGCGATCTTTTCCATCAGATGCTTCCTCCTGTGATGTCATTTGAGATTATACCATGCACAGGCTTTTCGGGCAATACACCGGAAACCCTTTCCGGAGGGGTACAAAAAGGGCACGGAGGCGTTTCGCGCTGCCGTGCCCTGAAAGAAAATGGTTATCCCTTGTAGCCGATTTTATCTGCCAGAGCTTTTTCAATGATCACCCAGGCATCCCTGTGCATCTTCATGAAGGTGCAGGGGCAATGCGGATCGATCTTGTCACCCATTAGCAGCTTGGTGGCCGCGTCCTGCTTGTTACCGGAAATGATCATCAGAAGAGTCTTCGCCTTCATGATATCGCCCATGCCCATTGTGAACGCGCGGCGGGGCACATCGTCCCTGCTGGCAAAGAAGCGCTGGTTGGCGTCGATGGTGCTTTCGTCCAGCGTTTCCATATGCGCCTTGTCCCACATCGTATCGCCCGGCTCGTTGAAGCCCAAGTGGCCGTCGGGGCCTACGCCCAGCACCTGCAGGTCGATATCGGTTTTTGCCAGCACCGCGTTGAATTCCTCAAGGTTCTTTTCGGGATCGCCTACGCCCTTTGCCACATAGGTGTTCTTTTTGTCGATATTGATGTGGTCAAACAGGTTGGTATCCATAAAGTAACGGTAGCTCTGGTCATGGGTGCCTTCCAGCCCCACATATTCGTCCAGGTTTACGCTGTGCACGGCGGAAAAGTCCAGCCCTTCCTCTTTACAGCGGCGGGCGAGCTCCTGATACATGCCCACGGGGCTGCTGCCGGTAGCGAGACCCAGCGTGCAGTCCGGCTTTTGACGCACCAGCTTATCGATCAGGTCGGCCGCCTTCTTCGCGCCCTCTTCATAGCTGTTTACAACGATCACGTTCATATTGATTTCCTCCTTACAGTTCTTTTTTACAGTTCTTTTTTTGCAGCGATATCGTTTTTGCCCTTGTAGATGCTGCGGGGCGGTACCACGCCGCGCACGCAGGAGGTGGGGTATACATTGCTTTCACGGCCGATCACGGTGCCGGGGTTGAGAACGCTGTTGCAGCCTACTTCCACATTGTCACCCAGCATGGCGCCCACCTTTTTGCGGCCGGTAAGGATGTTTTCACCCTCGTTTTTGATGATCACGGGCAGCTTGTCGCTCTTGACATTGCTGGTGATGGAGCCGGCGCCCATGTGTGACTTGTAGCCGAGAATGGAATCGCCCACATAATTGTAGTGAGGCACCTGTACATTATCAAAAATGATCACATTTTTGAGTTCCGTGGAGTTGCCCACCACACAGTTATTGCCCACAAGCGCGCTGCCGCGGATGAAGGCACACTGCCTCACCTCGGTGCCGTGGCCGATGATGCAGGGACCGCCGATATAGGCGCTGGGAAACACAGTGGCGTCCTTCGCGATCCACACATTTTCGGCGGGATGGTCATATTCATCCTCCGGCAGGGCGCTGCCCAGCTTCACGATCAGATCACTGATGCCGGATAGTGCTTCCCAGGGGTAGGTGAAGCCCTTCAGGTATTCACCGGCCAGAGAATGGGAAAGGTCATAAAGTGCGCTGATGCGTACATCCATTGCGTTGTTATCCTCCTTCAAATGAAGTATCACCGGCTGTTAACGGCCGTTCTCTCCTTGTATATTACGGGCGTACCTTCTCAAGGTGACCGGACGCCTTCATCGCGTCGATGATGTGGTTGACATATTTTTCGCAGTCCTTAAAGGTCTCGGCTTCGCTCATCACGCGCAGCACGGGCTCGGTGCCGCTCTTGCGCAGCAGTACGCGCCCTGAATCACCCAGCGCGTCCTCGCATTCCTTTACGGCGCGCAGCACGGCGGGGTCATTCATCGTGCCGTTCTTATCGTCCACTTCCACATTTTTCAGCACCTGCGGGAACATCTTGCATTCACTGGCCAGTACGGAAAGGGGAAGCTGGGTGTCGGTAATGATCTGCATCATGATCAGCGCGGTCACAAGACCGTCACCGGTGTGGGCATACTTGCGGAAGATCACATGTCCGCTCTGCTCGCCGCCGATCAGGTGATCGTTTTCCTTCATGTTTTCGTACACATAGCGGTCGCCCACAGCGGTCTTTTCATAGCCGATGCCCAGGCGGTCCAGCGCCTTGTACAGGCCGAAGTTGCTCATGATGGTGGTGACCACCTTGTTGCGGGGCAGCTGCCCGCGCTCCTTGAAGTACTTCGCGGCGATGTACATGATCACATCGCCGTTTACTTCATCGCCGTATTCATCCACGGCGATGCAGCGGTCCGCGTCCCCGTCAAAGGCAAAGCCGCAGTCCAGATGATTGGCCCGTACATATTTCTGCAGCGCCTCGATGTGGGTGGAGCCGCAGTTCATGTTCACATTGGTCCCGTCCGGCGTGTTGTTGATCACAAAGGTCTTGGCTCCCAGCGCGTCAAACACCGCGCGGGCGATCATCCAGGAGGCACCGTTGGAACAATCCAGAGCGATGCGGCTCTTTTCAAAGGAGCGGGAGGGGATGCCGGTGAGGTAGCCGATGTAGCGGTTGCGTCCCGAATAGAAATCCACCGTGCTGCCGATCTTGTCATCAACGGCGTAGGGGATCTCGCCGGAAAGGCCGTCCAGATACGCCTCCACGGCGTCCTGTACCTCATCCTCCATCTTTTCGCCCTCGGCATTCATCAGCTTGATACCGTTGTCAAAATAGGGGTTATGGCTGGCGGAGATCATCACGCCGCAGGCAAAGCGTTCCGTACGGGTGATGTAGGATACGCAGGGGGTGGTGGTGACATGTAGCAGATACGCGTCGCTGCCGGAGGCGGTGATGCCCGCGGCCAGCGCGTTTTCATACATATAGGAGGAACGGCGTGTATCCTTGCCGATCACGATGCGTGCCTTTTCGCCGTCCTTGGCCGTCTTTGCGTAGTACCAGCCCAAAAAGCGGCCGATCTTGAACGCGTGCTCCGCGGTGAGCACCACGCCTGCCTTGCCTCTGAAACCGTCTGTACCGAAATATTTAGCCATTCTCTTTTTCTCCTTTTCCGGCCCGGCAGCGGAAATATTGCCGGGCTCCGTGTTTGTTTTCGTTTCGTTTTTTGCACCGCGCAGGCTGCGCCCGTCCGGAGGCGGAGGCGCGTCCTGCGGGATCAGCCACAGCTTTCCCTCTTTTTTTGCTCCCGCGATCCTTTCGTCACGGCAGAGCGCGGTCACCCTGCGTTCTGTCATGTTCCAAAGCTTCGCGGCCTCATGTACATCAAGATACTCCAATTGGCTTTCCTCCATACAGGATATTACGGTGTAATTGTAACAATCACAGGATCGTTTGTCAATAAATACAGCGATAAATATAGAATAAAATTAATATATATTGACATATCGGCAGAGATAACATGATAAATGACCGGTTCCGGGTGAAAACCGTCGGCTTCCGCACCTGAAAAAGAATATCTATCTTGACATAAAAACACCCCGCCGGATGAAAGCGGGGCGTTTTGCACATTGAGAGATCAGAAGAAATGTATACCGGAGCTGACCGTCAGTTCAAACGGCACAGCGCATTTCAATTCATCGCCCTCTTCCAGCAAGATCACGCATTCGCTCGGGTCATCAGCGGATACGATCTCCCATTCCTTTTGCTTGTCACGCTTTCCGTCCTTCATGGAATATACGGTCATATTGCCCCAGTCATCCCCCTGCGCGGCGCCGCGGAAAAGATAGCGCCCCGCGGGAAGGTCGCGGCCCGCGATATAGGTGCCGGCGGGCACATGAGCGGTGCGTTCAATGCCGCGGCTCACGATCTCCCGGTCAAGCGCTTCGGCAAGCTCAAGGATCTGGGCGTCGGTGTAGCCGGAGAGAACGGGAAGCGTTTCGGCAAGGGCGGGAAGCAGCGTGCACAGAACGAGCACTGCGCACAGGATACGAACGGATGTCTTTTTCATAGATCGGCATCTCCTTTCTTTTTTTGTATTATATCAGCCGTATTTTGTGTTTTTGACCTAAAAACAGGACAGTGAAGAAAATCAGTCCGGCTATTATAATGGCGTCCCCTCGCGATAAAAACACGCGCTGTTACGGAGAACAAATTGAAAGGAGATGTCTGTATGTCCTATAACAGCGCGGAAGCGGGAAAATTGATCAAAATGCTGAGAAAGGAACGGGGGTTATCACAGGAGGTGCTGTCGGGGTGCGCCGGGATATCAAGAAGCCATCTTGCGTATATCGAAAACGGCGCGGTCGTGCCCACGGCAGATACGCTTTGGCGGATCTCAGATGCCCTCGGCATCCGCGTCAGCCGGCTGTTCGAAATGCTTGAGGAGGGTCAAAAAAACTGAAAAAGTCAGGGCGGGAGGGGAGACCGGAAACGGCATGCCTCCTCCCGCTCTGACATATACAAAAAAGGAACAGCGCACTGCCTTGAGCGCCTGCCCGTACTGCGGTATAATAACAGGGAAATCCGAATGTGAGGTCTGTTGCTGATGATTATTGGTATTTACGGCTACGGCAATCTGGGGAAGGGCGTTGAATGCGCCGTAGCTGCTTCGCCCGATATGCAGATCGGGGGCGTTTTTACAAGACGCGACCCTGCTTCCGTCAAAACGCTGACCGGCGCGCCGGTGTACAGTGCCGGGGACGCGTCCTCCTTCAAAGATAAGATCGATGTGATGATCCTGTGCGGAGGCAGCGCGAAGGATCTGCCCGAGCTGATGCCGCTGCTGTCAAGGACCTTTAACACCGTGGACAGCTTTGACACGCACGCGCATATCCCGGAGCATTTTGAAAGGACGGACGCCGCCGCGAAGGAAACGGGACATACCGCGCTTATCAGCGCCGGATGGGATCCCGGTCTGTTCTCTCTGGCAAGGGTGCTCGGAGGCGCCGTTCTTCCGGACGGCAGGGATTATACCTTCTGGGGCCGCGGTGTAAGCCAGGGGCATTCCGACGCCATACGCCGCGTACCGGGCGTAAAGGACGCGAGGCAGTATACCGTACCGGTGGCGAGCGCTATCGATCAGGTGAGAAGCGGCAGCTGCCCGGAGCTGACGGTGCGCCAGAAGCACACAAGAGAGTGCTATGTGGTGCCTGAGGAGGGAGCGGATACGGAGGCGATCCGCAGGGCCATCGTAACGATGCCGGATTATTTTGCCGATTATGATACGACGGTGAATTTTGTTACCGAGGAACAGCTGCTCCGGGAACACGGCACGCTGCCGCACGGCGGGTTTGTCATCCGTTCCGGTTTTACGGGGTTGGATCGAGAAAACCGCCATACGGTGGAATTCAACCTGAAGCTGGACAGCAATCCCCAGTTTACAGGAAGTGTGCTTACCGCCTGCGCGCGCGCGGTATACAGGCTGCATGAGCGCGGTGAGACCGGCTGCAGAACGCTGCTGGATGTCGCGCCGACGCTGCTTTCTCCGCTTTCCCCGGAGGAACTGAGAAAGAAACTGCTGTAACGGATCGATAAACGATATAAAGACAGGGCATACCGCTTATACTGCGGCATGCCCTGTTTTTGTGCCCGCCCGGGCGCTCAACCCGGCGCCGGCCTGTTTACATTTCCCAGTTTCCGAGCCAGTCGGCAAAGGTATAGTAAAGCTCGTCAAACCCGTTTTGCAGCTCTGTGCCTTTTGTGAGGGTGTATACATAATCTGTGTTGTCAAACCTTTCAACATACTGCAGTTCAAAGGTATAGCAGCCGTCCTCCAGCTCGGCCAGCGCTTTCTGCGCCAGTGCCTCGGCTGCTTCCACATTGGCGATCAGACCGTCAAAGGCGCTGCTGTCAGCCGAACGGATGTCGGAAACGATGCCCTCAAAATAGCCCGGCTGATAGCCGTAATTGAACTGGGCGCCGTCTGTTTTGATGAACCATTCCGCGTCACTGGCATAAAGATAATAGCCGGGATAATAATTTCCTTCGTCATCGGTATAGGAATCACAGGAATAGGAGGGCCAGGAGCAGAGAAAATTCAGATAATCATACATGGAATAGATCTCGCTGATCACATCCGTCTGAGCGATGCGCTGCCATACAGCCATTTCCGGTGACAGCTCGTCATCCCTGAGGATGGTATAGGAAGCGTCCGTGATCCTGAAATTGAACTCATAGCCGTACAGGTCGGTAAAGGGGGCGCTTTCATCCTTTGCTACCTCCAGCGTGCCTGTTACCCTTACGGCCTGCGTTGTGTAGGGAAAGCTTTCTCCGCTTTTCGGATACACCTCCATGGTATTGGAAAGCTGTGAGGTATTGGGCTTGCAGAAGGGGCAGCTCTGGTAGGGCAGGTTCATCAGAAAAATGAAGCTGCCGTCCACGGGGGAGGAGGTGGCGAGAAAACCGTTGATGCACACGGTTTTGCCGTTCAGCGTTTTCAGGTATTCATAGCCGGAGGCGCTTTTGAAGCTGAGAAGAACGGGCTCATCGGCAAATGCCGGCCCGGTAAGTGAAAACATGAAAATCACAAGTATGGATAAAATGATCGTTCGTTCCGCTTTCTTTTTCATAATGCATTTCTCCTGTTCCGGGGGTGCTTTATAAACACACCCTGATCATTCCGTTACCCGCGCAGACCGTCCTTTCGGGAAAGAACGAGTGTGCAGATGACCGTGGGCAGTACGGTGAGCACCAGCACGCCCAGCAGCGTGAGAAGTTCCTCGGGATAAACCTTTGCGTAATTGAGCACAACGCCCATATTCGCGACATAGCCGCTCATCAGCCTCAGACAGGCACGGCTGACGGCAAGAGCAAGCACCGCCGCGGCAAGGCCGATCAGGCAATTTTGCAGGATATACAGCAGGTTGATCCGCTTCATGCTGATCCCGATCAGCCGCATCAGAGAGATCTCATCGGCGGAATGATACATGTTGAGCAGCGTGATGACCGAGATGATCAGAATATTCATTGCCAGAATGATGCCGCAGAGCACATATACGATATAGCGGGTGTTATCCGCCTCCTGCAATACACCGCGCACGACACTCATGGGCTCGATGGCCTGAAGAGAGTATTGCTCCGCTGCGCCGGCGGCAGAAGACTGCTGCTCCTGTTCCGGCTGCTCCTTTGACCGGTCATTTTGAGAGCCGGGTGCCTGATGCGGCGCGGTTTTTCCGCCCTGCGCGGCGGCTGCCTGTGTTTCATACCACACCTTGCCGTTGTACTCGTTCACAAGCTTCATGGCATCACCGGGGTTTTTGGCCTTCACAAGCACGGCGCACACCATGCGGTCCATTTCTTCGTGACCGTGTTCCTCTTCGTGCTCCTCTTCGTGCTCGTGGATCTCCCAAAGGGTGTTGATGCGGGTGAACACCTGATTGTCAAAGGCAGTGTGGCTTTGCTTCAGAATGCCGCATATCGTGAGGCCGGTACTGTGTGTTTCACCGGCAGCGTGGCTGGTATAGATCACATCGCCGACGTGAAGATCGCAGGCCTTTGCCACACCGCTGCCGACGACCGCCTGAAACGGCTCCGTATCGCTGAACATCACGCCGCTTTCCAGCGCTTTTTCTTCCAGATAGGGGGACTCTGTACCCACAACATTAAAGCCGTTATAGCTGTCGGCCATGGCAAAGGGGATCGCGGCATTCACCCGGCTGTCGCGTCTCAATTCGTTTACAAGCGCGTACGGTACGGTGCCGAGAGGAGAATCGGTAAAATACATGGTGTTCATGGCCAGCTGGGTATTGCTGCCGGCGGGGCCGATGATGGCGGAATAGTACGCCGCTCCGGCTGTGACGCCGTCGTTCACCTGACGGGCCGTGTTGAAGGCGAGCAGGGCAACGCCTGCCGAAATGACCACGGAAAGCAGGATCAGGGCGATCTGCACCCGTTTGACAGCCATGTTTCGAAGCGCGAATCTGAGCATCTCAATCCGCCTCCTTTTCCCGGGCGGAGGTGATCTGATTCATATCGATCACTTCATCAAAGTATTTGCCGAGGCGGTCGTCATGGGTCACGGCGATGAGCGTCCTGTCCTTCGAGATCTCTGTCAGCTCACGGATCACCTGCTCGCCGATGGAAAAATTCAGGTTGCCTGTTGGCTCATCCGCGAGGATGATCTGCGGCTGCTTTACCAGCGCGCGGGCGATGGCCACGCGCTGCTTCTGCCCGCCGCTCAGACGGCAGACCTTTTTGTTTTTCTTGTCCGGAATGCCCAGCCTTTCAAGCAGGGCATCCGCTCCGGAAATATCCACGTTTTCCAATCGAAGCACGGCTATGTTATCCGCTACGGTCATTTTCTCGATCAGCTTGAAATCCTGAAAGATATAGCCGATCTTTTCGATGCGCAGCCGGTCCTTTTCACGCTGGGACAGCTTTGTGATATCCGTGCCGTCCAGCAGGATGCTCCCGCTGTCGGGAGTAAGGATGCCGGCGATCATGTTGAGCAGGGTGCTTTTTCCGCAGCCGCTGGCGCCGAGCAGCATATAGCTTTTTCCGGTCTCAAAGGTCATATCGCGGTAGCAGATGGATGTTTCGTTCCGGTAGGTTTTGACCAGATCATGTGTTTGTATCACAAAAAGACCTCCTTTTTGTACTCCGGGCAGATATGATAACGCTGTGTACAAAAAGGCAAGTCAATTCAGATCCAGCACATGCGCGGATACGGGCGTTCCGGCTCTTTTCACTTCGCGGCTTTGCGGCTTTCCGTCTCCTGCGGCGGTGTATACGGCAAAGCAGTACGGCAGGGCGGCTGCCGGCATCGCCGTACCCGCGGCGGATATGGCAAAGCACACGGCACAGTGGTCGCCGTCACAGGCATGGTTTGCTGAAAGGATCAGGAAAGACAGAATGAGCACGGTAAATACGATCACAGCGGCGGTACGTGTTTTCTTCACTGCCTTTCCCTCCTTTCGTTTTTTACATTATACCGCAGTTTTGAGGCGGCAGCGCATTTGCTTATGCTGTTTTACAGAATGTTTACATTTTCATACTTTTGTGTTGAGCCTCCGGAAGAAGCACCGATGGCTGTTAGGGCGATACCGCACAATTCGTCAGCACGCTGAACGGTGCCTCATGTTTTGCCCTCCGGAA
>CALGBY010000119.1 GCA_937886445.1 uncultured Clostridia bacterium
CAGCAACTGGATCAGCAACCATGTTCCCGGCTTCGAAAAGGAAAACAACTATCTCCGCCGGACCAGGCTCGTGGCCGATACTCTTCTTCGCCCGGAAGACCGGGAGCAGTTTCTCGCGGCAGTTGATCCTGACGTCGTGATGGAAAAAGTCAGGGGTGCCGTACCCTATTATGTGGAGTTCTGCGCCGCTGCAGACGGCGAGACTCACTGGTATCAGGCGAAATATGTTCATCACGGCGCGCACGGGAATCACAAATGCGCGATCCTCGGCATCACCAACATTGATGAGATGGTGGCTCAGAAGGCACACAACGAAGAGATCCTCATGAAGAATCTGAGCATTATCGAGGGTGTCGCGTCCAAATTTGCTTCGGTCCTCTATGTGGATCTGAAAGACGGTTCCTTTACGTACCATATTATTCAGCAGAACCGCCAGGAACGGTATGACAAGTACGCCGCGGGCAACCCGACCTTTGACGAGGCATTCCGGACCTATGCGGAAGATGTTGTTTACAAAAATGAGCAGGAAAACATCATTGAGACCTGTAAGCTGGAAAACATCCGTAACCGTCTGGCACAGGAACCGCAGTATACGGAAACATTCCGGATCTTCAATGAAGAACGGATCGCACTGTGTCAGATGAAGATCGTGCGGGTTGAAAGCGACAACGGTGTACCGAAGGCCGCGGCCATCGGTTTCTCCTATGATGAAGAAGAAGTGGCCATGAATTTCATCGATGAGAAGCTCCGTGACGAATACGAGGCGCTGTATCTCATCGATCTGGAAAATGACGAATACCTTCGTCTGAGGCTTGCCTCGCATCTGAATTTTGAAAGAAATCAGCACGGGATCTTCACGAAGATCCTTCCCCAGTACGCGCAGGTCGTTCTGCCGGAATACCGCGAGATCTGGGAGAAATTTGTCGATCTTGATTTCTTCCGCCAGTATCTCGCGGATTCGGACCGGAAAGAGCTGGTGTATCAGGTATCCGGCGCGCAGATCGAGTGGCGCCGGGCCGTTATACAGGTGATACAGAGAAAGAACGGCGTTGCCACGCTGTTCATCTTTACCTTCCAGCGGATCGACAGGGAGCAGGGAGAAAAGCTTTCGCTTCTTGAGACCATCCAGAAGCAGCACGAGGCGCTTCAGCAGGCGCTTGAAATGGCTCAGAGCGCCAATAAGGCAAAGACCGTGTTCCTCAACAATATGTCCCACGATATCCGCACCCCGATGAACGCCATCATCGGCTATACCGGCCTTGCCGCCTCGCATATCGACAGCAAGGAGCTGGTGACGGAATATCTGAAAAAGATCGGCCAGTCCTCCGAGCATCTGCTTTCCCTGATCAACGATATTCTGGATATGTCGAGGATCGAATCGGGCAAAATGACGCTCAATGAGCAGGAGGAGGATCTTTCCGAGATCGTTCACACCATCCGCAGCATCACACAGTCCGGCATCGCCGCGAAGAGCATTGAATTCTTTGTGGATGTGTTTGACCTGAAGGATGAATATGTCATCTGCGATAAGCTCAGGATCAATCAGGTGCTTTTGAACATTCTTTCCAATGCCATCAAATATACGCCCGCACGCGGCACCATTACCTTTAAGGTATCCGAGCACAGGGCGAAATCCGAAGGCTACGCCACCTACCGGTTCTCTGTCCGGGATACCGGCATCGGCATGAGCGAGGAATTCCTGAAAACGATATTCGACCCGTTTACAAGAGAAAAATCCTCCACCGTTTCCGGCATCCAGGGGACGGGCCTCGGTATGTCCATCTCGAAGAACATCGTTGATATGATGGGCGGAAGGATCAACATCACAAGCAAGGAAAACGCGGGCACAGAGGTGGTCGTCGAGTTTGATCTGAAGATCGCCGGAGCACGGAATGAAAGCGTGCCGGACGCGCTGGAGAAGCTCAAAGGGCTTCGCGGCCTCGTTGTGGATGACGATCTCGTTGCCTGCGTGAGCATTTCCAAGATGCTGAAGGATATCTCCATGAGGAGCGAATGGTGCTCCTCCGGCAAGGAGGCCGTCTTCAGGGCGCAGACCGCTTATGAAGAGGGGGACAACTTCAGCGTATACATCATCGACTGGCTGATGCCAGATATGAACGGCATCGAGACGGCCAGAAGGATCCGCAGCGTGGTGGGCGATTTTACGCCCATCATCATCCTGACCGCGTATGACTGGGCGGAGATCGAGCAGGAGGCCTATGAGGCCGGCGTTACCGCGTTTGTCAATAAGCCGCTCTTTATGTCCGACCTGAAAAAGACGCTCATCGCCTGCTGCGATCCGGACGCGTCTAAGGAAGTACCGGAGGAAAAGGCCGATTATACCGGAAAAAAGCTTCTGCTTGTGGAAGATAATGAAATGAACCGGGAGATCGCCTGCGAGATCCTTGAGGAATACGGGTTCGTTATCGATACCGCCGTGGACGGCACCTACGCCGTTGAAAAAATGGAAAAAGCGCAGCCGGGGCAGTATGATCTGATCCTGATGGATATCCAGATGCCCATGATGGACGGCTATGAGGCAACGAGAAGGATACGCGCCCTGCCTGACCCGGCGATCGCGAATATCCCCATCATCGCCATGACGGCGAATGCCTTTGAGGAGGACCGTCAGCTGGCGCTGGCGGCCGGCATGAATGAGCATATCGCGAAGCCGATCGATGTTCCCAAGCTGATGAAGACCCTTGGGGAGATCCTGTAAAGCGGATAAGAGCAAACGGCGCGGCGGGCTTTCGGGCGGAAAACACCGGAAGACCCGCCGCGCCGTGACTGTTTTTTCGGAATATTGACATTTTCTGTTTCAGGTGTTATGATTTGACCATCAATCCCGGCTGAGCCGGGAATCGGAGGTGCTTTTTGGAATCGGTCGCATAAAAGGCGGGGATGCATAACAGATACGCGGGCGCGTGACCGCTTATTTGTGCTGTGCTCCTTCGGCTCTGACCGTTCCGTGAGAGAGCCTCTTTTTTGATATAGCTTTCCCGAACGCGTCTTCCGGGCCGCCTGCTTTATTGTTCACACGCGTACCCAGAGAAATGCCGGATCGATCGGCGTTTCCCTGACATCATACAGGAGAAGAATGACATGGATAACAGTAAAATGACGGATATCGAGATCAGGAAAGAAACAGAACAGGATTATTTCGCCACGGAGGCGATGGTGCGCCGCGCCTTCTGGAACAAGTACCGCCCTGGCTGCGATGAACACCTTATGGTGCGCGCCATGCGCTCGCACCCGGATTTTCTGCCGGAGTTCAGCCGCGTTGCCGTATGCGGCGATAGGATAGCGGGCGTTATCATGTATTTCAAGTGCAGAGTGCTCTGGCAGGGGAAGGAGATCATCGTTCCCTCCTTCGGCCCTCTCTGCGCGGATCATGCTTTCAAAAATCAGGGCATCGGCAGCCGTCTTCTGGAGGAGACCCTGCCGCTGGTCCAGGCCGCGGGCTATCCCGGCGTGATCATCTTCGGTGAGCCGGATTATTACCCCCGGCATGGCTTCGTCCGCGCGGGAAAGCTCGGCCTTACCGATATGGACGGCAATGCCTGGGATGCCTTTATGGCTCTTGAATTCACGCCCGGCGCGCTGCGCATGCCCGGAGGAAAATTCATGGAATCCTCTCTGGCGGAGGACTTTCCTCATGAGGAGCCTGCCGTTCCGGCCCCGGACAGGCCGTTTGAAAAGCTCGCGAAGGCGGTGCGCCCCTGCCAGTGGACCTATGACAACGCTTCAGAGGAAAAGAACGGCTACCGCCTCAGGTACGCCGTGGAGGATCCCCGTGCCTTTGATATGCTGTTCCGGCAGTATATTGCCGAGCTTTCCCGCTATGACGAAAGCCTGTCGCGCCATGACCCCGCCGCCATGGTGCGGGAGCTGCGCGCGGATACGAACAAGGCCACCTATCTCATCATGAAGCATGATGAGCCCATCGGCCTGTTCGTTTCCTCCGTGCCCGGGCCGGAGGATGAGGGGGACGGCTGCACCGCTTATCTTGAGGAGATCTGGGTGCGCCCGGAAAACCGCGGTCAGGGCATCGCGACCGATCTTTTCCTGCGCTTTCTGCGCCAGCAGACCGGACCGACCGGGTTCTGCGTTATTCCCGCCAACCCCGCCGGAGCGCTGTGGCGCGCGCTGCTTGAAAAGGAGGGCTATTCCTACACCGAGTCTGAAGCGGAGGAGGGTCTGCGCTTTATCCGCGTCATGCCCCGCACCCTTTCGGATAAGTACCGCCGGTTCTTTACCGCAAGCTACATGATGGGTCCCAACGCTCTGCTGCTGCTGGATGCCCACGCGCGGCACGATCCCGGCCTCATCCGGGGCAATGTGATGGATCTCGGCTGCGGTGAGGGTCTTACCACGATGTATCTGGCCAATGAGACCGCCGCCGAAAGGATCTATGCCGTGGATCTCTGGATCTCCGCCACCGACAACCTGAAGCGCTTCCGTGAGAACGGCATCGCGCACAAGGCTGTCCCGATCCATGCCGACGCATTGGCGAAAACCTTCCCGGATGACTTTTTCGATACCCTTGTCAGCGTGGATGCCTTTCACTACTTCGGTACGCCGGAGGGCGTTTTCGGCGAAAAGATCCTGCCGATGGTCAAACAGGGCGGAGCGCTTTTGCTGTCCGTCCCCGGGCTTGCACGCGAGCCGGATGCCGCGGAGCAGGCCCTTCTGGACGAATGGGCGGGCGATGAAGCCTATATGTTCCGCACGCCCGGCTGGTGGCGGGCGCATCTTGAAAAGGAAAGCGCCGGCACGGCTGATGTCTGTGTTGATACCGTTTCCGATCCGGACTTTTTCTGGCAGGACTGGTACGCTACCGGGCACGAATACGCCCTGCGCGACCGTGATTTTCTTGACCGCGGCCTGAACAGCGTGATCACCTTCCTGCTCATCACCGTGCGCAGGCACTGAGCAGGCTGTTTCCCTGCCTGCCGCGGGGGGGGGAGAGCGCGGCTCAAACGGCTTGAAAAAATATACGGGAGCATGTGCTCCCGCACGATACCGGCCTGAGAGGCGGCCTGCCGCATCTCAGGCTTTTTGCAAAGAGACATGGGTGCCTCCTCCGGTGGACGAAGCATGGGCACGGGGGGCGGGAGAAGCAGGGAAGATATGCGGATCTTGGAAAAACGGACAAAATACGGCGGATCTGCTATGGAAAAACGGACAAACAGGATAGATCCCTTATGGAAAGCTTTTTGCCTTATGGCTGCTGATTAGTTACCGGCACTTTTGTAAGCAAAAGGGACATTGACTTTATCGGTCAATGCCCGCTTTTATGCCTTCATAATGATTCGTCTTTAGTTCGCATCTTTTGTCATTTCAGTGCTGACGATCGGCTGCATGCTCCGCAACCGTGAGAGTCGGTTCAGATACATTCATCTCATCCTTCGGTCGGTCATCTGTTTTGTCTGGTCTCTTCCCGTATAGATCACCGCGCTGACCTTTACCGCCATTTCCTCATCATCCACGAGGAAATAGATATAATAATTTCTGACTCTTGTCTTCCGTATGTCCGCGTCTTTCCATGGCTGTTCATCAACCGTTTTGATGCGCTTGGGCATTTTTGACAGAGACTTTATCTCTTTCTCGAAAGCTTCCTGCAGATTCAGGGCTGCCTGCGGTGCAGTCAGTTCTCTTGCAATATACAGAACTATGCTTCTGATGTCCTGCTGTGCTTCCGGGAGAATGATCACACGGTAAATATCACACATGCGGATCAAGTATCTCCTGCCTCAGGGATGAAAAGAACTCGTCCGCAGGCATACCTTCTCCCGCCTTTGCCTCAGCAAGACCGCGGGCCATTTTTGCGTCAAACTCTTCCTTCGTCATTTCGTCCAGAGCAAGAGGTTTACCTGCCGGGAGCGAAGGCCTGAACGGAAGCCCCTTCCAATGGATGATTTGCCTGTAGAACATATTGATCCCGTTAGATGCGGAAATCCCAAGATCGGCAAGAATTGCTTCTGCCTGCTCTTTGATCGCGGGTTCAACCCTTGCGGTTACGTTCGAACTTCTGATTGCCATACAAAGCACCGCCTTTCTATGCTGCAATCTTATCACTTTGTATGTCAGAGTGCAATACAAAATCATGATTTTTGATACCGTGTCCCTGAAGGCCGGTTTTTCTGCTCCTAAAAAGCGGCTCCTATTTTCGCGTCGTTCTGCGAAAACAGGAGCCGTTTATCATTCACAAAATTGAAAAGCACTTGTTCGCGGGGCAGGCAGTCTGTCCCCCTGCGGGGCAGGAGTGTTTTCTGTCGTTTACCGGGTGAGTCGGATCACGTTCCAGCTGAGCCTGGGCAGCACCACGGTGTACTTTCCGCCGTCCGTTTTGCCGGCGTCACCGGCGCAGGGGGATACACGGTCCGGATCGGTCTCGGTGTTGACGGCCTTCACATCGTCATTGTGCAGCACGATGTGCTCCGCGGCCCGGAAGCCCTCAAAGGCCCTGAGGTCGCATGTCAGCTCGGCGTCCTCCTCCATATCGCGGTTCAGGGCGAAGATCGTGAGGCTGCCGTCGTCATTCAGCACGGCGGAGGCATCCACCACCGGCACGGCGTCGTAATCCCTGCAATCGTACACCGGCGTTTTGATCAGCGGCTTCAGGGAGACGCCGCGTCCGTAGCGGGAGGCATGCAGCATGGGCCAGTAGATGGTCTGCGCCCAGCATCCGCCGCCGTTTCTGGTCATGATGGGAGCGATCACGTTGACCAGCTGCGCGAGGCACGCCACCTTTACGCGGTCGGCGTTCTTCATGAAGGTGATCAGGATGGCGCCGGCAAGCAGAGCGTCCTCAAAGTTGTAGATATCCTCAAGCAGGGGCAGGGCCTTGCCCCACTTATCCCGCTTTGTGATCTCCTTATCCTGCTCATTGGAATGGTACCACACGTTCCACTCGTCAAAGGAGAGGTTCAGCTTCTTTCTGGAATGCTTTTTGCCTCCCACGGCATCGCAGATCGCCACCACCTCGCGGATGAAATCATCCAGATCCATGCTTCTGGCAAGGAAACCGGGCGTGTCGCCGGTGGGGTTGCCGTAATAGCGGTGCAGCGATACATAATCCACGTTCTCATAGCATTCCGTAAGCATATCGTATTCCCACTGTCCGTAGGTGGGCATATCGTGGGCCGCGCTGCCGCAGGCCACAAGCTGTATGGAGGGGTCCATCCACTTCATCACCTTGGCGGCCTCGTTGGCGGTCCTGCCGTATTCATAGGCGGTCTTGTGGCCGATCTGCCAGGGGCCGTCCATTTCGTTGCCCAGGCACCACAGCTTGATATTGAGAGGATCTTTGCGGCCGTTTTTGATGCGCAGGTCGCTCCAGTAGCTTCCGCCGGGATGATTGGCGTATTCCACGATGTTGCGCGCGGCGTCCGCCCCGCGGGTGCCCAGGTTGACGGCGTACATGATCTCGGTTCCGGCCTTTTTTGCCCAGTCGGCAAACTCATGCAGGCCTACCTCGTTGGTCTCGGTGGTGGACCATGCCAGATCCAGACGCTTCGGGCGCAGGCTCACGGGCCCCACCGAATCCTCCCAGTTGAAGCCGGAAACGAAATTGCCTCCGGGATAGCGCACCACGGAGATGCCGAGCTTACGCACCATGTCCGCCACATCCTCCCGGAAGCCCAGCGCGTCCGCTTTGGGATGACCCGGTTCATAGATGCCGCCGTATACCGCGCGTCCCAGATGCTCGATAAAGCTGCCGTACATGCGCGGGTCGATCTTGCCGATCACATAATCCCTGTCCAGGATCAGAGAAGCTTTTTTCATACCGATGTTCCTCCGTCAGGTGTTTATATTTTGCAGCCGGTGTGCTGTTTCTCCGGCAATCCTCCGCCTGATTACGGAGGGTGTTTGAGCCGTTGACTATAGTATACTTCCCGGCGCTCCGGTTGACAAGCACCGCGTGGGAGTGTTTTTGTTTTCTTTTCGGAAAGACGTTGTTTCCGGGGAATGAAAAAAGCCCCGCCGGGTGGGTAAAAAGCGCTATTTCAGTTTTACAGCGGGCTTCAGGGGCTTCGCGTCCGGGTACTCATCCGCGGCTTCAAGAAGCAGGAGCTGCAGGTCATCGGATACATCGTCCGAAGGGTCTGTGTAATCCAGCTTTTTCAGAAGCAAGCATTGCGCCTGCTCCGGGGCGGCGCTGTAGGCTTTCTGCAGGTCACGGTTTGGAAAACTGCCCATGTTCAGCTGGAACAGGATGCTGTTGCGGTCCGCTGCCGCGTCCTGTGCGGGGGCAAGCCAGATGTCCTCTCCGCACCGGACCGCGATCACGCCCTTCTCCGGACGGCGGTTTTTATACTGCTCGCGCAGTTCCTTTCTGCGATCGTTATCCATGTCAGTACTGCCCTCTTTTGATCTTCATACTGTACAGCCCGTGGCGGTTGCAGTACCAGTATACGCGCTCAAGGCCGCGCAAGGGGAAGCGCGCTTCGGCGGCCTCCTCGGGGTACAGCTTCACCAGAGAAAAGCCGCGGGGCGTGTAGGCGGCAAGGAAGGAAATGTGGTGATCTCTCGTCATTTCGTGGGAAAAGGAGAGGTAAAGCTCGTCCTCCGCGCGGCTGACGGCGGGGGTATGCTCGCTGTCGGGGCTTTCCGCGGTGAGCGGGGGCAGGGTGATGCCGTGGCAGGTCACACAGGCGCTGCCCATGCCGAACAGGATATTGCCGCATACCGGGCATACATAGAGCACGCTTTTCAGGATATTGGCGGCCGGGTTGCGGTTGACGCGGTCTTCTCCGCACAGCAGCTCTGTGACGGATATGTTGAGCGCCTCCGAAAGAGACGGAAGCAGGGTGATATCGGGATATCCCTTTCCGTTTTCCCAACGGGACACCGCCTGCTCGCTTACATGCAGCTTCTCTGCCAGATCCGCCTGCGTAAGGTGATCCCGCTCCCGTAATGCGCGGATCAGCGCGCCTGTAACATAGCTGTTCATCGTTTCGCCTCCTCTGAGAACACCTTCAGTGTAGCAGAGAAAGGGAAAAAACACAATCAACGCCTGCTTGATATGCTTTTTGTTGCCGCAAAAGCACGGAAAAACGGCAAAAACGGGCCGCGTATTGACAAAAACGCGTTCAAAAGATAGAATATAGTAGAAAACGGTATGTTTTTTTCGGGCGCAAAAACGGGCCCGTCAGAGCCTCGACCGGAGGTGGAGCATAGGCAATGTCACTGTACCCGCAGTATGATCAGAGGCCGCCGGATAACGCGCCGGTGCCGGATGACTGGGGAGAGCCCGTCCCGGGGGCGGGCGCGCGGCCCCGCGCGGATGAGCCGGAGAACGCGTATATGCCGCCGTTTGCCGATGATATAGGCGAATGGGGCTCGTATCCGGAGCAGCCGCTGCACAGGCGTTCGGACCGGCACAGGCGCAAAAAAGAGGAGCGGCCGGTGTACCGGGCGTCGTTTTCAGACGCGCGGGAGCATAGGGAAACGGACGGTGTGAAAAAACGCTCCGGCGAAAGAAGACTCTGGGCGCCGGTGTGCGTGGTGCTGAGCGCGGTGAGCATTGCCGTGATCGCCCTGATACTGAACGGGTATCTGGACGCGCTGGCGTGCGAAAGGGCGGCGGAGACCCGCTATGCCGTGCTTTACAGCGGCCGCCTGCCGGAAAATGTGTTTATTGACGATGTGTATGTGGGCGGTCTCACGCCCGATGAGGCGGCGGCGCGCCTTTCCGGGCAGACCGAAACGGGACGCACCGGGCTGGACCTGCGCGTATGCTCGGACAGCGGCGCGGTGTACCGCGTTACGGAGGAGCAGATCCCCTTCAGCCGTAATACCGGCGTTGTGATCACGCAGGCTGCCGCCTTTTCCTGGCAGGGCATGCGCGGCACGGAGGATGCTTCGATCTCTCCCGCGGAATACCGCCTGAGAAATCTGGACGCGCTGAAGAACGATCCCGTGGGCGCGCGGTATTACACAAGGGTGACCTGGTCCAACGAGGATGTGCTGCGCACGGTCAGCCAGATCGCGGGCGCGGAGGACCGCCCTGTGAAGGACAGTGAGGCGGTGTTTGATATCGCTTCGCGCACCTTTTCCTACAGCGAGGAGCAGGAGGGCATAAAGCTGAACGCCACGGGGCTGTATGAGAGCCTGGTATCGCTGCTGGACGGCGGGGTGTTCCGGGGAGAGGTACGGGCCGAAACGGAGATCACGCAGCCGCGGGTGTATCTCGCGCAATTGATGAACAGCTTCGGGCTGATCTCGACCTACACCACGCAGACCACCGATGACCGCGACCGCAACACCAATGTGCGCCTCGCCTGTGAGGCGGTGAACGGTACGGCGGTGCTGCCCTTCCAGCTGTTTTCCTTCAACGCGGCCACCGGGCAGCGCACGGAGCAGAAGGGCTACCGGCCCGCCGCGGCCATCGCCGGGGGAACGACGGTGGATGAGATAGGCGGCGGGGTGTGCCAGGTGAGCAGCACGCTGTTCAACGCGGCCGCCATGGCGGGGCTTGAAATACGGGAACGCTCTCCCCACACCTGGCCCTCCGGCTATGTGGATAAGGGACGGGACGCCACGGTGAACTGGCCCAACCTGGACTTTACCTTTGTAAACGACCGGGATACGCCCGTTTACATCATCGCGGAATACCATAACAGAACCTGCACCGTCAGCCTGTACGGCAAACTGCTTCCGCCGGGCGAAAGCATCCTGCTGGAAACAGAGGTGATCCGGGAGGAGGCGCCGCCGGAGGAACCGGTGTATGTATATAATGAAGAGTTGCCCGCCGGCACCGAGCGGCAGAAAAAGAAGGCGCGCACGGGCTACACCGTGAACACCTGGCGCGTCTATACGGGCGGCGGGGCTGAGATCAACAGAGAGCTGCTGTGCGTATCGGATTACAAAATGATTCAGGAGACCATAGAATATCACTGATGCCGGGGGCGGAGCCCCTTCGGGCAGGAAAGGAAAAACTGTGAAAAAAGGCGAGATCAAGAGGAAAAACCTGCTGGAGGAAGCGGAAAAACTGTTTTTTCTGAAGGGCTATTTCCCCACCGGCATCAATGAGCTGGTGGAAGTGTTCCACTGCACCAAGGGCAGCTTTTACCATCATTTTTCAAGCAAGCTGCAGATCCTGAGCGAGGTGTGCGCGCTGAGGAGCGAAAAGGCCTTTGCCGAATACAAAAAGCAGTCCTACTTAAGAAACGCGGACCGGCTGAACGGCCTGCTCTACTATGCCCTGCCCTTCCGCACGGGCGAAAAGCAGATGCTGAGCATGATACTGCCTCTGGCCGGAAGCACCGAGGCGGACGCGGTGATCCAGGCGGTGCTCCGCGCGCAGCGCGCCGTGTTTCTGCCCGAAATGGAAAGGCTGCTTGAAAGTATGCGCGAAAAGGGCGAATGCTATTTCTTCCAGCCCGCCCTGCCCTCCCTGCTGTTTGACGCCTATGCCGCACTGTACCAGAAGCTGCTGTCCTGCTGCGCCGTGTATGTGAACACCGGCGCGCGCGGGCCGGAGATCGAGGCAATCAACGCCGCGCGCTTCCTGTTTGAACGCCTGCTGGATCTGCCCTACGGCAGCATGGTGATCATCGATCCTGATGAGGCCGTGAGCGCCGCGTGGAACGCCGCGCACATCGCCACGGAAAACGGGGAGCCTGAAGTACCGAAGGAAAACGCCGTGCTGGAGGAGGCCCGCAAGGCCGCTGACTTTGCCCAAAGAAACGCTGAGGAGGCAGACCATGAATGAGATCGTGATCCACAGCTGGGATGAACTGCAGAAGGAGATCTTTTCCGGCGTATGGGATCCAAGGATCATGCGCTACCGCGACAGCTGCGTGTACCGCGGCTGCTCGGACAAAAACTGGAGCCTGCGCCCGCTGCTCAACCGCGTGTGCGCGCACGACCTGTCGCTTGAAAAGCAGATGCTGCGCTCTTTCCGCAAGTACGGCTATGCCGATCTGACGCCCGGCGCTTCCTTCTGGCAAACGGTGGCCATTGCCCAGCAGTACGGGCTGCCCACCCGCCTGCTGGATTTTACCTACTCTCCCCTTGTGGCGGCGCACTTTGCCACGGAGGATCAGAACGCTTATGACCGTGACGGCATCATCTGGTGCGTGCAGAGCGATAAAATGAACGCCCAGCTGCCGCCGCGCCTGTATAATATGCTCAGGGAGGAGCGCTGCAATGTGTTCAGCATGGAAATGATGGACCGCATCGCGGGCAGCTTTGATGAGCTGAAATCCCTGTCCGACCGGCCGTTCACCCTGTTTTTTGAGCCGGCCAGCGCGGTGGACCGTATTGCCAACCAGTACGCGCTGTTTGCCGTGTGCAGTGATGTGGCCACCCAGCTGGATGAGATCCCGCTCGCGGAGCAATCGGTACGCAAGCTGATCATCCCGCGCGAGGTGAAGCTGGAGATACGCGACAAGCTGGATTATATCAATATCTCGGAGCGTATGATCTATCCGGGGCTTTCGGGCGTGTGCAAATGGATCACCCGCCGTTTTATGGATCTGGGGCCGAAATACAACGGCCCGCGGGATGAGCAAAAGGAATAAGCCCGCGTTTCTCTTTTGAACGCCTTCACGGGGGCGGGCGGCAGCCGCGAAAAACGGTGAGAATATCATCGGCCTGCTGGCTATTCGGGAAATCTGTTCGTATATTCTTATGTAAGCCTGAGAGCATAACAGATGAAAAGGAGGCCCATTATGGATATGATGAACAGGATTGAGCTGAAGGATGAGCTGCTGCAGAATGTGACCGGCGGAGATCAGAAGCATTATGATGAGCTTTGCGAAAAGGCGGAAGCCTTTGTGAAAGTATGCGTTGAAAATGGGCTGAGCAAGGCTTACTATCAGTGTGAAATGAAAAAAATCATGGATGATTATATCGGAAAAGGCATGCTGGCAGGCAACGAACCCGGAAACCTGTGGAGAATCGTAGAGTATTACAGCCACAAGTTAAGGTAAAAACAGTCAGCCTGTCTTTCAGAATGGATCACACAAAAACAGGTGAAGCTGCTTTCCACCGAAGGACTGCTGTACGGCTCCCTCCCCGGGATGCATCGAAGGGTCGCAGCCTTCGGTTTTTGATCCGTTCCCAAGGAAGCGATGATCAAAAGAGGCTGCCTGATTGATCAGTGATTCCGTAATCTGCTTCCGATCGAAAAATGAGCGCTTCCGGTGTATGCTTTTCACCGGAAGCGCTTTTTACAGGAGGCGGATGAATCGAACGAAAGCAGGTAATGCCCAGCTTTCGTTCGAAGGGCGCAGTCCCGTTTCCTCCCCAAGGATGCATCGAAGGGCCGCAGCCCCGTTCCCTCCCCAAGGATGCATCGAAGGGCCGCAGCCCCGTTCCCTTCCCGGGATGCATCGAAGGGCCGCAGCCCTTCGATTTTCTATCCGCAGGCGGCGACATGTGCGTCGCCGAGGAGCGGCTGGAAGCCGCTTCCGATATTGGTTTCCGGCCGTAAAATGAGCGTTTTAGGTGTATACGGATCACCGAAAATGCCATTTTACAGGAAACCGATGTGATCGTGTGAAAGCGGGTTACGCCCCGCTTTCGCACGAAAGGATGCATCGAAGGGCCGTAGCCCTTCGATTTTTGATCCGCAGGCGGCGACATGCGCGTCGCCGAGGAGCGGCTGGAAGCCGCTTCCTATATCCGTTTCCGGCCGTAAAAAGAGCGTTCCCGTTTTACGGAAACGCCTTTTTACAGGAAACGGATGTAGTCGAAAGCAAGCGCGGCCTGCCCCGCTTGCTTTCGATGGGCGCAGCCCATTATTGGCACAGCAGTTCTATTGCAACATTCCAAAAATCGTCATATCCTTCCGCCACAAATGCTTTGCCGTACCGCTCCTTCTGCGCGTCTTCAAGAAGGGCGTATTCCTCCTCTGTCAAAGCGGTGGTCATGGCATAGAAGGGGTCTGCCCGGTCCGTAACGATGGTGACATAGCTCGTTTTGCCGCGCAGGTTTTCAGCCTTCAGGAAGGCGGTCACGGTGAGGGGATCCCAGTACGGATAACCCGGCAGGACGGAAGCGTAGCGATCCAGCCAGAGCGCGGCGATCCCGCCCCGCCCCGCGTTTGCCTCTTCGATACGCTTCACTTCTTCTGTTCCGATCGGCGCGTTCACCTCACCGGGCAAAAACACCTGTACGGGAAAGCCTGCCGTTACGCAGGTGCTGAGCGAAAGCGCGTCATAGCAGGCGTTGTATTCCGCCCAGGGGGTGATGTTGGCTCCGCCCACCGCCTGCACGGGTTCGCCGCTCGTGAAGAAGGCTTCGCAGGGCGCGCCGAACGCGCCTGCCATGTAGTATACCGCAGCGATGTTTGAAGCAAACGAGCTGTCCGCCTCCGCCGCGCGGGCAAGATTCATTACCGGGCCTATCGCGATCACGGTCACGCGCCCGGGGTATTCCTTCGCGCAGGAAAGCAGAAAATCGCGGGCGTCATTGCTGTCCGCAAGCGCGCCGGAGGAAAGATTTTCGTAAAAATGTATGGCGCCGTAGCCGCTGTTCGCCTGAAGATAAGGCAGGCTTTCATAAAACGCGGAAAGCATGCCCGTATCGGAAGGGCCTGTGCCCGCCGGATAGTCTGTTCCGCGATATACCGGGATATCCTCACGCCCGATCAGGGCCAGAAGATCCGCGATGTTTTTGGTTTCGGCGGGCTGGACCTCGCCGTAGTTTATATAATCCGCGTCGATAAAATTGTTGCCGCCCTCCAGCGTGATGCCTATCACGCGCAGCATACCGGCCTCCTCCGCCTTCAGCAGCAGGGAGAGCGCCATAGCGTCATCATTGAAAACACCCATATCCGTGTCCAGGATCACCAGCGGGATATCATCCTCCGCCAGGCAGCGGCAGAAAGCGCCCGCGAGGCAGGTGATCACAAGGGCAAACGAGATAAGTACGCGTATCCTCTTCATAGGCTTATGTCCTTTCCTCCGGATGAGGCGCCGAAAAACGGGCTGAGACCATTTTCACTTGCCTTTCCGGATGATCAGAATTTTTGTTTGCGGTTTGCCTGCCCGACGGGCCAGCGGAGAGGGGATAAACCCCTGAAGACCGCTTCCGTTCCGTACAGGATATCCGTACCGCGTTCACACAGCTTATCATATCATTCTTTTTTCACCCGTGCAACCTGTTTCCAGCGGCGGCGTGAAGAATGTAGCGCGTGCCGTGTTCAATGTGCCGTGTGCCGGAAACACTCCGGCATGCAACTGAGAGTTACATATAGAAGCAAATAATTACAGCAAAGCAGAGCACAGGCATATGAAAGACATGTTCACGTTTATAATATGTAACCGCAGCAAACGAAAATCTGTAAAATGTAACCAAATATATATAAAATCCCTTGACGCAGAAAGTATACAATGCTAAAATCTTACAGCGGTTTGAAGCCGCGAATAATCTTTCAAGGAGAAATGTTACTATGAAGAAACTGCTTGCTGTCGTAATCGCGCTGGTGCTTGCTCTGAGCATGCTTACCGCCGTTGCCGAAGACACTCAGGAAATCGAGATCGGTACCTCCGGTATCGTGATCACCGTGCCCGCTTCCTATGTGGCCGGCGAGATCTCCGCTGAGGACACCGATGAGAACCAGGTGGGCTACTACAAGAGCGAAGCTTACCTTGTGGACTTTGACCTCTATCAGTGGGTCAAGGCGGACGGTGAGACCCTGGAAGGCATTGCCGCCGAAGAAGCTGCCGAGTTCGGCGCTGTTGTCGCTTCCTCCGAAGTGAACGGCATCACCGTGTGGGCTTACCTTGCTGTTGAAGAATCCGAAGGCGTTGAGTACAACACCGTTTCCTGCCTGATGGAAAACGGCGATATCATTGCCGAGATCGTGTTCTGGCTGGACGGCGAAGGCGCTGTAGAATTCGCTGACGGCATCATGGAAACCGTTGCCATCAAGGAAGCTGCTCAGATCACCGTGAGCGGCACCGAGATCGTGCTGGGCACCTCCGCCCTCAAGATCACCACTCCTTATGTGTACGCCAAGGGCGAATTGTCTGCCGAGGATACCGATGAGAACCAGGTGGCTTACTACAAGAGCGAAGAGTGCCTGGTGGACTTTGACGTGTACCAGTGGGCCAAGGCCGAGGGCGAGACCGCTGAGAGCGTTGCCGACGCGGAAGCCGCTGAATACGGTTCTGACGATGTGGCTGAGATCATCGTGAACGATATCATCGCTTACGGCTACTATGCCAACGAAGAATCCGACGGCGTGACCTATGAGACCTTCACCGTGATCACCGAGGACGGCAATGACTTTGTGGAGATCGTGTTCTGGCTGGACGGCGAGGATGCCGCTCTGATCATGACCGACATCGTTGCCACTCTGGCTCGCATCTGACCGATCCAAGGGTAACAGGGCGCCCGGCCGCGAGGCCGGGCGCTTTTTGAGTACGGCGGGCATATTATGAAGACCGTGTAAAGGCTCTGAGGCAATACCGCACAAATGAGTTAGGGTGTGTTTCTAAATTCAAAACGATGCATTTTCAGCATCTTTTCCGTCATT
>CALGBY010000120.1 GCA_937886445.1 uncultured Clostridia bacterium
GCAGGATAGCAGACATAACGGATGACATTGCGAACCTGATGGACTTTTGCGCGGCGATTGACAGCTTGTTGCTTGATCTTCCTGCCGATCAATATAGGGTGATCGACCTGCGATACAGGCGATTCAACACGGCGAAAAAGCCGCCGTGGGTGCGCGTTGCGCGGATGGCCGGGGTGTCGGAGGACTGGGCGCGCGAGTTGGAGCGGAAAGCAGTAGATTCAATATCAAAGAACATAGACATAGAAAAAATTTAGATAACCCCGTTTTACCACGTTTTTATGATGTATAGTAGTATCATCGGATTAGGCCAATGACAAGGTCGATGCTACTAAATACCTCCTGTGCGGAAGGGGCGGCGCGGTGTGCTGTCCCTTCTGCATATTGAAAGGGTTAGTATGGAAAACAGGATTAAATTCATCAGCACGCCAACGACATGCAAGGAATGCGACCACTACGATGCAAAGGCGAAGAAATGCAAGTTGAAGGTATGCAGGTATCCGGCGCGGAGATGAGGCGACACTATGACAGCGTGCGCCATAGAGAATGGGCGTCTAAGGTTTTACGAAAGGACAAGTATCTGTGCCAGCGGTGTTTGCGGTATGGGAAGAAGGTTCCGGCCAATGTGGCGCACCACATCAAGCCGATTGAGTTTTACCCTGAACTCGCACTTGATGTGAGCAATGGGGAGGCATTGTGTGCTGCGTGCCATAACGCGGAGCATCCGGAGAAGGGTGGCGCGCGATGGAATCCCCCCCGTTATTGAAAAAATTGGGCGGCCTGAAATTAACCGACGGCCACACCCTCTTCCAACCGCGCGGGGGTATAGACGAAAGGGGATGCGAACATGAGCAAGGTGAAATCGGCATCAAGAAACGCGTATGACGATATATACGAAACCACGGTTGAAAACCTGAAAACGCTTGGGACATATAAGCAGGAGTTTACACCGCTGATATGTCGATACGCGGAAACGCGGCTGCAATTCGACCTGATAATGAAACAGTGGTATGATTCGGGATGCACGGTCGCAGAGCCGTACACAAATAAGGCCGGAGCAATGAATTACCGAAAAACGGCGCTGTATCAGGCAATCGAAACGCTCCGACGCGAGCTGTTGGACGTAGAGAATGTGCTTGGCCTTACCCCGGTTGGAATACACAGGGTAAATAACAAGGCGCTTGCGGGCAAAAAAAGCGCAAGCGCAATAGAAAAGTTCTTTACAAATGCCGCGGAGGGGTAAATGGGCGCATCTGCGCAAGTGCAAGAACGGCGCGGATGTTATCGATTATGCGCGTAGCATAGTCGATGGAAAAAAGAAAGCATGCAAGCCGCTGCGTGCCGCGTGTAAGCGATTCCTGAACGATCTTGAAAATCCAAAATGGGAATTCAGGTTGCAGGATGCGGAGTTTGTTATCAGGTTTATAGAAACCTGCATTGCCCACAAAGAGGGTGAGCGCCTTGACGGAACGCCATTGCTGGGGCAACCGTTCATACTGGAACCGTGGGAAAAGTTTATTATATATAATCTTCTGGGATTCTTCATCGCCGGAACCAAAGAACGCCGATTCAAAGAGGCGTTCATTTTTATTCCCAGAAAGAACGGGAAAACGCCGTTTGTGGCGGCGCTTGCATTGGCGCTTGCGCTACTGGAACGCGCATCGGGTTCGCGCATCCTGATTATTGGCGCGTCCTTGAAGCAGGCAACGCAAAGTTTTTCGCATATCGTGTTCAATTTGAAACGCATGGGCGAACTGGAAAACTTCCGCGTGCTGGATAACAACGCAGAGCACAGCTTGTCGCGGCAGTTCTACGATGAAAATGAACAGGTAATCGGTTCGCTATTCATCGAAGCGCTTGCCGCAAACCCTGACCGGCACGATTCCTTGGTGTCGAACGTGCAGATATGCGACGAGCTGCACGCCTACAAAAATGCGAAGCAGTACAACGTCATCCGCGAGGCGGGCAAGGCATACACAAACAAATTGTGCATCGGCATCACAACGGCAGGTGATGACATGACATCATTCTGCTATCAGCGTCTGCAATATTGCCTGAAAATTGTGGATGGCATGGTGAAGGCTGACCACATCTTTGCGTTTATCGCCAAAGCGGATGAGGACGAAAACGGCAATGTTGACTATACCAGCGCGTACCAGCACGAGATTGCCAACCCGAATTATGGCGTTTCAATTCGTCCGTCTGACATGATGAACGATGCACTTGATGCGCAGAACGACCCGCAGCAGCGAAAAGACTTCCTAGCGAAATCACTGAATATCTACACTTCCGCAATGCGTGCGTATTTCAATATAGATGAATTCAGGACAAGCGATGCGAAGTATTCTTGGACGCTTGAAGATTTAGCGAAGCTGCCAATCAAGTGGTTCGGTGGTGCCGACCTGTCTAAGCTGCATGATTTGACGGCGAGTGCGTTATATGGATGCTATGAGGACATTGATATCATCGTTCCGCATTGCTGGTTCCCGGTCGTTGCAGCGCAGTGTAAAGCAGATGAGGATAATATACCGCTGTTCGGCTGGAAGGATGATGGATGGCTAGATATGTCCAACCATCCAACCGTCAACCACGCGGAGGTTGTAAACTGGTTCAAGAAACAGCGTGCAGACGGGTTCAAGATTGCAGAAGTCGGGCACGACCGTAAATTCTGCCGCGAGTACTTCATTGGCATGAAGTCGGCGGGATTCAAGATAATCGACCAGCCCCAATACTTCTACAAAAAATCCGAGGGATTCCGCAGGATTGAGCAAAAGGCGAAAGATGGGCTTTTGTACTATCTGCACGCGGAACCGTTTGAATACTGCGTGCAGAACGTGAAGGCGATCGAAAAGACCGACGACATGATCCAGTACGAAAAAGTAATGCCGGAACAAAGGATCGATGTATTTGATGCGGCTGTATTCGCGTGCGTCCGCATGCTGGAAAATCTGGAAAAAGGCCGCAAGGCACAACAATGGTTGGAGGATTGATAATGTCAAAAAAGCGGAAACGTGCGGTGAGATCGCCCACCGAGCAAAATAATAACGTATCCAGCGTTGCATGGCTGTGCGCGCCGGAGGCATGGGCACAATTGACAGGATATACACGGCTGACCGATAACCCGGAAATTCAAACCGCGATACAGCGCGTAGCGGACATGGTCAGCAGCATGACCATCCACCTGATGGAAAACACAAAGGATGGCGATAGACGGATTAAAAACGAACTGTCGCGCAAAATCGATATTGCACCATGCAAATACACGACGCGTAAAGCATGGGTTGAGAAGATCGTGAAAGACATGCTGATAGGTGGTAACTCATTCTGTATGCCCCATTATTCCGGTTCGCTGCTGGATGACATCGAGCCGCTTCCAGCTTCAAGCGTATCCATCATGGATCATGAATACGGATACCATACGATGATACGCGGAGTGCGGTTTGAGCCTGATGAGGTTTTGCATTTTGTGTATAATCCTGATCCTGATATGCCGTGGCGCGGGCGCGGGCATGTTGTCCTGCTGAAAGCAGTTGCAAAGCAGCTTGCGCAGGCGCGAAAGACATCCGCCGCGCTTATGGAAAGCCCATCTCCGTCGCTGGTCGTAAAGGTGGACGGTCTGAATGAGGACTTTGCATCCAAAGAAGGGCGCAAAAAGCTGGGCGAACAGTATCTTGACAGTTCGGAGGGCGGGCGGCCGTGGTTTATCCCGGCAGAAGCGTTTGAACTGGAGCAGGTGAAACCGCTGAATCTGAACGATTTGGCGATTATAGACAGTATCACATTGGACAAGCGGACGGCTGCGGCGATCATCGGCGTACCGTCCTTTGTTGTGGGCGCGGGCGAATTTAATGCGGATGAGCACAACAATTTCATTCGTTCTGTGGTGTTACCGATAGCACGACTAATCGAACAGGAATTGACGCGCAAACTGCTGATTTCGCCGAATTGGTATTTCAGATTCAACCCGCGTTCACTGTATGCGTACTCCATCACGGAACTAGCCGAAGTGAACTGCAACATGGTCGACCGAGCGATCATTGACAGAAACGAGGCCAGGGACGCGTTGGGCTACAATCCGCGTGAGGGGCTTTCCGATTTGGCCATATTGGAAAATTACATCCCTTACACAAAAATTGGAGATCAAAAAAAGCTGAAAGGAGGGGAAGAAAGTGGAACGAAGAAGCAGCAAAGCAAGTGAGTTTAGGGCTGCGGATGTGGATGGATCTCCGCAAATCGAAGCATATTTTGCGGTGTTCAATGACATCTATGAAATGTATCCCGGAGGGACGGAGAGCATTGACCCGCATGCGTTTGATGATGCGCTGTCAGATGATATCCGCTGCCTGATCGATCACGATACAACACTGGTGCTTGGTCGCACCAAGGTTGGAACGCTTGTGCTTTCGGTTGATAATTACGGTCTAAAGGGCGTTGTGAAGATCAACCCCGATGATACGGACGCGATGAACCTGTATGCGCGCGTAAAACGCGGGGATGTATCACAGGGTTCTTTCGGGTTCGATATCCTTAGGGATGAACTTGAAAGCCGCCCGGATGGCACATATCACTGGATTATCAAGGCCGTGAAGCTGTACGAAGTTTCCATTGTGACCTTCCCGGCCTACGAAAAAACGGAAGCCGAAGCGCGCGACAGGCGCGCAGGACAAGCCTTTGAGGTTTGGAAAAAGAGAATGAAAGAGAGGATTACCCATGGCACTGAAACAGTTGCTTAAACGGTCGCAGCTTGCGGTCGCACAAGCCGAATTGAACAAGCACAAGGAACAGCGCGCCGCACTTGATGAGCGGCGTTCTTCTTTGCAGAAACGCGAAGCAGATGCGGCGGCGGCATTGGAAGAACTGACCGCAGAATCTACGCCCGAAGAACGCGCTGCGGTAGAGGCGGAAGTTGCGGCCATTGAGGCCGATACCGCGACACTTGATGCCGATGAACAGGCTTACGAAGCAGAACAGGCACGCCTTGACGGCATTGTGGCCGACATCGAGAAGGAAATCAAAGAACTGGACGAGCGCAGTGCGCCGCCCCAAAAGAAACCAACTGAAAAAACCGCAGAAAGAAAGGATGATAAGATCATGGAAACCCGCACTAAATTTTTCGGCATGACGCACGAACAGCGCAGCGCATTCTTTGCGCGTGATGATGTGAAGGGATTCATCGGCGCAATCCGCACGGCATGCCAGTCCCGCGCAATCAGCGGCGGCAAATTGACCGTACCGGAAACGATGCTTGAAATCATCCGGGATAACATCGGAGAGTATTCCAAGCTTGCAAAGTATGTTACTGTACGCCGCGTAAACGGCACCACCCGGCAGAACATCATGGGCACCATGCCGGAAGGCATCTGGATGGAGGCGACCGGTGCGCTGAACGAACTGGATATGTCTCTGAATCAGATCACTGTGGACGGATACATGGTTGGCGGTTTTATCCCGGTGCACAACACGCTGTTGGATGACAGCGACCTGAATCTCGGCGCCGAGATCATGAACGCGCTCGCTGCAGCTATCGGCAAGGGCATCGACTATGCCATCCTGTTTGGCACAGGCCACAAGATGCCGGTTGGCATCATGACCCGCCTGGCCCAGACCGAGAAGCCCAGCAACTGGGACGACAATGCGCCCGCGTGGACTGACCTGCACGAGAGCAACGTGAAGAAGCTCGACCTGTCCGGCACAACCGGCACTGCGTTCTTCGCGGCATTGATCGAAGCGCTCGGCACTGCGATCCCGAAATACAGCGACGGTCGCGCGTTCTGGGTGATGAACCGCAAGACGCACATCAAACTGATGACTAAAGCGCTTGAGTTCAACGCTGCTGCTGCGCTTGTGGCCGGCATGAACAATACCATGCCCGTGATCGGCGGCGAAATCGTCGAATTCGAGGATGACAAACTCGCGGATAACGAGATCATCGGCGGCTACGGCTCCGTGTATCTGCTCGCAGAGCGCGGCGGTGCTGAAATAACGTCTTCTGAGCATGTCCGCTTCATCGAGAATCAGACCGTGTATAAGGGATTCGCCCGTTACGATGGTACGCCCGTGTTTGGTGAAGCGTTTGTGGCTGTAAACTTTGCCAACACCAACGTAACCACGAGCAGGGAATTCCCGATTGACTATGCCAACACTGAGCTTGGCGTGCTCGGCGTGACCGCTGCGGCAGGTACTGCGTCCGGCGACACCGTGCTTACCGTGACCGGTGCGGAAGCGTCCGGAACCACGCTTAAATATGTAATCGGCGACCGAACCGTAAAATGCGGCGATAAGGTCACTGGTTATAGCGCACTGGTATCTGGCACTACGCAGATCACTGCGGCGTCCGGCAAGACTATCACTGTGGTTGAGCTTGACGGCAACAACCGCGTAATCAAGGCCGGCAAGACTGCGGCTGTGCCTAAGGCGTAAAGAGGTGGACGGACATGCACGATCCTAATACAGCCTATGAGCTGCTGAAAGCACGGCTTGACCGGGGCGGCATGTCCGTCCCGGTTCCACTCGAAAACTACTGGCGGCAGCGCATAGACGCAGCCGTGCAGGAGCTTACCGGGAAGGGAATCCATCTTACCGATGCGGCCGATGACAGCGTGCTGATCGCAGACCTTGCAGCGGAATCGATTCTCAGCCGAGATAAGCCCGGGCATCGCCCGGAATGGCTGCGGCTTGCAATCCGCGAACGGTGGCTACGCGAAAGGCAGGCGGACGATGCGGATTGACCTTATTACGCTGAAGAAGATGGTTCCCACGCTTGACGGCGGTTTCCGCAGCGACGTTGAGGATGAATCCGCGCGTGTGACGTGCTGGTCCACGAAAAAGGACGCGACACGCTCCGAGTATTACAACGCGCTTGCGGCAGGTATACAGGTCGAAGCGGTATTTGAGATATCGCCGATTGATTACGCCGGGCACACGCATTTAGTACACGGTGACACGGAATACCGGATTGTCAGAGCGTATCATATCCCCGGTACAGACAATACAGAATTGACCTGCGCGAGGGGGTGATGACTTGGCAACATTTGAGATGCAGGGCATTGAGCCGTACATTAAAATGCTTGAGAGGCTCGGAAATGCGAGCGATCCAATCATTATCCGCACAATCAAAGCCGGAACTAAGGCTGCGCTTTCGGCGTTGAAAAGCGCAAACTCGACATTTGCGAAGTATCTTAAGGCTAAGGCACCAAAGAAAAACGAGTACGGTTGGTTTGGGCAAGTCCAGTTTAAGGGCAATACATCAAGCGGCGAGAGCGCCGCGAAGGCCGCCACGGTGAACGAGTACGGACGCGCAGCCGGAACGTACACCGACAAGAAGGGGCATAAGCGCCCGTATCATGCTCAGCCCGCTCGTCCATGGATACGCGCCGCCGTAAAGGGGTCCGAAGCCAAAGTGACTGCCGCGATGCAAGAAGAATACGATAAGGCGGTGAGTGAGCTGTTGGGGTAATAAGAACTATTGAGGCAGCGCTTGCCGATATCGTACCAGGAGCAGTGCCTGCAGTTGGCGAGTGGCCGGGTGAAACGCGCGCAAACCATATTACGATCATACCGGTGTATGACAGCGCAACGGAAGCCGACGATGGCGATTTGGTGGTTGATGAATATATCGACTGCCATTTTTTTATAGTCGGTGATTACACAAATGTGAAGGCTGCAGCAAAAGCGGCCTTGAAGAGTGCGGGGCTTGCAATCGACGAGTTTCGCTACATCGAGTGCACGAACAATCAACATCATTTTGTCCTGTCCGTGATTGGCAGGGCGTGAACGAAAGGAGTAAAAATATGCCTGAAAACAAGGTTAAATTCGGTTTGAAAAAGTGTTACTACGCCGTTATCACCGAGAATGATGGAGCTTTCAGCTACGGCACGCCGGTTGCGATTCCGGGCGCTGTTAGTCTAGCCGCAAACAAATCCGGCGACAGCGAAGCGTTTGAAGCCGACGACAAGGATTTTTGGGTGGTATCGTCCGCACAGTACGATATCACGTTGGAAGTGGCGAAGCTTCCGGAATCGTTCTTCACGGATGTGCTTATGTATATTGCGGACGCAAAGGGCGTTCTGTGGGAAAGTGGCGCGGAGTGCAAGCGCATTGCGCTACTGTTTGAGCAGAACGGCGATCAGAAGCCGACACGGTATGCATTCTTGAACTGCTTGCCGAGCCTGCCGAACGTGGAAGCCGAAACCAGCAAGAAAAAAACACCGAAGCCAACCAGCATTTCCATGGTTGCAACGGAAGACCCGAACGGGCGCACGCTTGCGTTCTCGAAATCCGATACAGATGCGACCGTTTATAACGATTGGTTTACTACCGTGCCTACCTATACGGCAGTTGGGGGCTAATCCATGGAAAAAACAATCAAGATCGACGGGCGGGACGTAAGGTTCCGCTCGTCTGGTGCGTTGCCGATTGTGTATCGCGCATATACCGGACGAAATTTGTTTGCAGACGTGATGCAGCTTGATCATGCATTTGAAAATCTGGAAACAGAATTTCTTGAGGATATGATTTGGTGCGCAGCGAAGCTTGCAGCAGATCATGCTGGGGAACAGATTGACGATCAAGTGAAGTGGTTCGACGGGTTTGACGTTTTTCCGATTTTTGATGTATTCACCGACCTGAACGATTTGTTCACTAGTGCGCTAAAAACATCAAAAAAAGCGTAGGCGGGGACGGCGGGGATTTAAGTACGGAAATGTATGTGCTTGCGGCTCTGTCCATTGGGCTGACACCGTCCGATTTGGACAGCATCACAATCGGCATGGTAATTGATCTGTGCCTTGAAAAGACGGGCGAAGGGTATTTAGAAATAGAAGGAAGCGCCGTAGACAATTTCTTTCTTGGGAGGTGAGATATTGGGTTACAATATCGGCCCTACGATTTCCGTAAAAGGCGAAAAAGAATATATGAACGCGATGAAAAACATCCGTTCAGAGATGAAACAAGTGAAAGCAGCGGCGGAGGCATCGACCTCCGCCTATTCTAAAAATGACAAAAGCATCGAAGCGCTGACAACGCGCAACAAGGCGCTGAAAAACGCATTAGATGTTCAGGAAAAGGCCGTAAAAGCTGCCGAGGATGCACTGGAACGCATGCGCGAGCAAGGTGTTGTCCCGACAAGTCAAGCCTATAAGGACATGGAAACAAACCTGAATTACGCAAAGGCAGCGCTGAACCGCACGCAGCGCGAGATTGAGGAAAACGGAAATGTTCTAAAACGGCTGGGTGAAAACGCTGAAATTGCCGGGAAAAAGATGAAAGCAGCAGGTGACAAAATGAGCAGCGTCGGCGGCAAACTGACGATCGGACTTACGACGCCGATCATAGCTGCTGGAACTGCCATTACAAACATGGCAATGGATTTTGAAAACGCCATGGCGAAGGTTGCAACGCTTGCCGGAAATGCAGACCTTAGCGGTCTGAAAAGCGATATTATTGACCTGTCCAATGCAACAGGGCAAGCCGCATCCGACCTTGCAGATGCGCAGTATCAGGCAATTTCGGCTGGCATTGACGCGGCGAAATCTGCTGATTTCGTGGAAGTAGCAACAAAAACCGCTGTTGGCGGGTTTACCAGTGCAGAAACTGCGGTTGACGGCTTGACTACGGTCTTGAATTCCTATGGCCTTGCGGCGGAGGATGCGGAGAAAATCGCCAACCAATTCCTGATAACACAAAACCTTGGCAAAACCACGGTGGATGAACTTGCAAAATCCATCGGACAGGTAGCTCCGACATCCAAGGCGGCGGGCGTTTCCACAGTGGAGCTTATGTCGTCCCTTGCGGCGCTGACCGCGAACGGTATTCAAACATCGCAGGCCACAACGGGTTTAAAGGCGGCGCTGTCCAACATCATCAAGCCATCCTCCGAAGCGCAGAAAATTGCCGAAAAACTTGGCATAGATTTTTCCGTTGCCGGGCTGAATGCAAGCGGCTTGTCCGGGTTCCTTGACGATTTAGCCGTTGCAACGGGCGGCGATCTTGAAGTTATGGGCAAGCTTTTTGGCTCCACCGAAGCGCTGAACACAGTCTTGACGCTGACATCCAAGGAAGGTGCCGCGCTGTTTGGCGAGGCTATGAACGAAATGGAAACCAACACCACGGCGGTTGACGATGCGTTCAATAAAATATCTGGAACCAGCAGCTATAAACTGCAAACGTCACTGAACAAAGTGAAGAATGCTGGAATCAAGCTTGGCGAAAAACTAACCCCCATCGTGGAAAAAATCGCGGATGTAATCGATGGCCTTGCCAAGAAGTTCGGTAGCCTTACGGACGAAGAACAGAAATCGATTTTGAAGGCCGCCGGGCTTATAGCCGCCGCCGGGCCGCTGCTGACGATTTTCGGCAAAATGACATCCGTTGTAGGAAGTGCGGTTTCTGGGTTCGGAAAGCTGGTGCAAGGGCTGTCAACCGCCGGAACTGTGGGCGCTGCGGCTGCCGGTCCGGGTGGATGGATTGCACTTGCGGCTGTCGGAATTGCAGGCCTTACGGCAACGGTAATTGCAGCGGTTGACGGGTACAAGAAATTTCATGAGGAAGCATACGCACTGCGCGACGCTACGGAAGGCGCAAACAAGGCGTTGCAGGACATCAATTCAACCTACGATAACACCGTGGGCAGCGCGGGCGCGGCAACCGATGTTGCCATGTCGCTCGTTGATAAGCTGGATGAGCTGAACAATATGCCGTCGTCTCCGGCTGTTATGACGGAATACCGTGCAACGGTTGATGCGCTGAACGAAGTAATTCCGGGCTTGAACATTCAGATCGACGAGCAGACCGGGAAGATTGCAGGCAGCACGGACGCGATCCGCGACCAGATATCGGCATGGCAGGAGCTTGCCATTGCGCAGGCTATGCAGGATAAGATGTCCGCACTGATGAGCGAGTACGGCAGTCTGCTGATTGATGTACAGATGGCGCAGAACACGCTGGCTCAGAACGAGCAGCGCGAGGTAGAGATAAAATCCGAGCTTACCCAAAAGTACGATGAGCTGCGCAGCATGACCGGCATGACATATGAGGAATTTATGAAATATGTCGGCTCATTGCACAAAGGGGAAACCGTGCAGAACCAGTTCGGCGATGCGGTAAACGATACCTATCTCGCGATTGTGGGTTTGAGGACGGAAGAAGGAGGCCTTGCATCCCAAAACGAAAAGCTGCGTGAAGAGATCGCAAAAGGCGAGGAATCGCTGACCGGATACCGCGATGAAGTAAGCAACTTGCAGGGCGCAATGGAGGGTCTTGCTTCTGGCGCTGAATCGGCTGGATATTCTGCTGGATCTGCATACGGAGATGGACTAGTAAGTGGGCTGCGCGCTTCTATACCGGCTGTATCGACTGCTGCACGGCATCTTGTGGGCGCGATGTCAGACAGGGTTAATTCGCACTTGGAAATTGCATCCCCATCGCGCGTTGCGCGTAGGACAACTCGATACTACGGTGATGGATTGGTTCTTGGGCTGAAAGACAGCATGAAATCCGTTCGTGATGCCGCTGCTGGACTGGCTGGGGCTGTTGTGGCGCTGCCGAGTGAATCCGTTGTAAAGTACGCAACACGCGCCGCAAGCGGCCCAATCATCAACCTGACCGTAACCGACCCATCGCCCGCATACATGGACTATCTGTTCAACAAATTCAACGTGAAGCTGGGGGCGTTGATATGAGGCGGTTTTATTTGCAAAATGAAATCGGCGAAAGGAAGAATCTTCAAACCCGTGGGGAGCTGTTTTTCAGTTCCCCCACGGGAATGGGGTTCGCCAACACGAATGCATATGCCCAAACTGGCGGGTTCTTCACGCGCACAAGCGCGGAGCATGTGCAGGGCGCAATCGCCGGTGAACTAGTGTTTGGCGGCTACGCTGAATATCGCGCGCTTGCGAACTGGATTTTCAGCGGGTACGAGCTGCAAATCGTATACGCCCCATCAAACGAGGAATACATTGCGGACATTGATATTATTTCGATATCCAAGGGTGAATTGTCGCGCGGCGTGTTGGTGTGCCCTATTTCAATCAATATGAAAACGCCATGGTATAGGGCAAATGCTGTTCGCATTGCAATTGCGCCGCCCGAATCTGAAACAGGATGGGCAACTTTCCCGTTTGCGCTCCCGGCACAGCTTGCAGCTGCTGGCGTAAGCAGCGCGGTTTCACTGTCTCCGGCTGGGCATATGCCCGCTGCAATTCGGGTAGAAGTACCGGGCGAGCTGTTAAGCCCGTGCCTGACGCTTAAAGGCGCGGACGATGCAATAATCGGAAAGATGGACTTGCAGAACGTTTCAATCCCGGCTGGCGGTAGGCTTGTGTTTTCTACGCGTCACGGGGAAATCGGCGTGCGGAACGGTCAAACCGATCTGCTTGAGGCGCTGGACTTGGCGAACAATAACTTTTTCAGCGTTCCGCAGGGAAAAACAAGCACGCTTGTGCTAAGCGCGTCGAATACGATCAGCGCATTCGCGGAGGTGACGCTGTATGAGTATTTCAGGACGGTGTAAACATGCAGTGCTATGTGAAACGGCGTAGTGATTTCAAGACGGTCTATGCGTTGGATGTGTATGATTATGATGTGGTAATCGATAGCATATACGATGAAAACGGAAGCATATCCGTTGTGGGCGAAATAAGCGGAATTGAAGGAAATTTCATCTATTTCAACGGGTGGCTTGGCATTGTTGACAGCGTTGCGCCTGAGCGTGGAACGACCGTTATCACAACAAAAACAATCCTGTCCGCATTCGCGCGGCCACTTGTCCCGGTTGCGGATGGCAGCGCGACAGAAACATTCATAAAGGCTGAAATCGAATCGGAATATAAGAACCTGTCTGATACGGTGTACAAAATGCCGTATATTTCTGTTTCCACGACCAGCACCACGGGATTCATATCGCCTGACGTAGAAGATGGGTTTTGGAACCTGAAAAGCTACATTGCAAAAGTACGGCGATTAAAGAGCGTTTTTGTGACATGGGGCATTGATGGCGACGCGCTGACATGCTCCATTGGTTTAAAAACCGTCCCTGTGCGCATCGTTGACTTTGCGGACACGGCGCACAGATTGCAGTCTGAAAGCTATTCGCGTTACACGGTTGGAAAGATAACCGCGATTCAGACAGTCGACAACATAACCACGCAAACCCATTACTACGCACACGCAGACGGCACATATTCCACGACAGACGAAGATCGTGTATCCGGTGAATGGATTGTGATTGCAACCGATGCGGAAGGAGAAGCGGATGCTGTCGCGGAGGAATTTGCAAGGTCAAGCTATTCACACCTTATCGAATTTTATAGTGATCGGAAATTTGATTTCTATGATAGCCTGCGTGTGCGCATCGGTGGACGCGTGCTGCAATCCTATATATCGTCTGTGCATGTCACAAAACACGGGACACTGTACCGAAGCGGCGAACTGCGCCGAACCCTGACAGACAAATTGAAGGAGCTGATTTGATGAACGGAATATTTTTTGATTTGCGCACGCTGCGCGCGGTGGATTTGGGCGCGATCTTTGGCAAGATTATCGGCGATGGAAAAGTACGCGGGTGTACGCTGTCATATTCCGGGGCGAACCTGACAATTGCGAAAGGCCACATGGTCGCAAAGGGCAGGCTGATCGCATTCGACAATGCTGAAACAATCGCATCCGAAACTACTGCCGCGAACGGGTATGGGCGGCTGAAACTATCCATCGACCTGTCACAGGCGGCAAGCGGAACATCGTTTGCACAAGCGCTGTTTTCGTGGGATTACGCGGCAACGAACAGTTTTCCAGCGCTGACGCAGAACGACATAAACGACGGAACGAACACGGCCTATCAGGTGGAGATTTGCCGCGTTTCGTTCTACAATAGTACGATTTCTGGTATCGTGTCGCAGCTTGGCGATGCGGAGATAAAATCCGCAGCGGTATCCAAGCTAACCCCTTCCGGCGGCACAGTAAACCTAACCCTTGTGGACAACACTGAATACCGTT
>CALGBY010000121.1 GCA_937886445.1 uncultured Clostridia bacterium
GGTAACAAAAATGTAATATTTGCAATTAATACGTAATATTTAAATGAGATGCCCCGAGCTGCCCCATCATCCCATTGAAAAATAAGGCAATTTTTGTTATAATAAAAATGGATGGTTTTATAGGAATTCGACCATTCACAAAGACATGTTCATACACTTTGAAAGTATCTCAACAAGTGATTTAGCGTCTGATTAATAAAAATTTTTTGAAAGTTTGAGGCATTCAAATGAGTAAATATATTTTCGGAATCACCGCCGTTGAAATCATGTCGATCCTCGTGTGTGTAATTCTCTTATGCTACTGTGTTTTCGATAGAAAAGAGAAAAAGAAAACGCACCGGGATAAGCTCTTTGTTCTGCTGTTGAGTTCCTGCGTTGTGGGGCTTGTTTCCGATGCTTTGTCATGGATCCTGGACGGCAATGTCCGCTTCCTGCCACTGCTTTATGTGTCCACCACGCTGTCCATGCTGATGACATTTGTTCTCATCTGCGAATTCATCATATTTCTCACCGCATATATTCGCGAGAAGCAGAATATATCCCCCCTCTTTGAACGTATTTATATGGCGTTTACCCTTGCCGCCGTTATCTTTATCCTTGTGACCACTGTAAACGGCAAGCTGTTTACCTATGAAAACGGCGTCTATGCTGACGGACCCTGGTACACGGTGTACGTCATCATCAACATCATCGCGATGCTGCTCAGTCTGGTTGTGTTTTTCACATACCGGAAGTCCCTCTCGCGGCATGATTTCATCGCAACGCTTCCCTATATCATTCTTCCGTGCATTGCCGCGGCCATCAACACGGTTGTCCCGGAATTCTCCTATGCGTACCCGTCTGTCACGCTGGCGCTCGTTGTCGTCTACATCATGCTCCAGATCAATGATGAGATCCAGAAAGAGATCAATGCCCGTAAAGCCTTGGAAGATGCCAAAGTTGCGGCAGAAATGGCCAATCAGGCAAAGTCCCTGTTCCTTTTCAATATGTCGCACGATATCCGCACGCCGATGAACGCGATCATCGGCTTTACGGATATTGCGGAAAAGAATATTGATGACAAAGGCCGTGTTCTGGAAGCGCTCGGAAAGGTCAAAATGTCCGGCGCTCACATGGCTTCCCTGATCAATGATGTTCTGGATATGTCCGCCGTAGAAGCGGGACGCGAGCATATTGAAGAAGAGCCGGTTTGCATTGATGAGGCAAAAGATAACCTTTACAGTATTCTTGCGGGCAGCGCGGAAGCAAAGAACATTACGTTTACCGCAGTGGTCGATACTTCGGTCAGGCATCACTGGATATATGAAGACCGTTTGCATGTGATGCGCGTGCTTACGAATATCGTGTCCAACTCCGTGAAATACACAAATGTGGGTGGAAAAATCCGCCTGAAGATCGAGGAACTTCCCTGCGACAAGGAAAGCAGCGCGCGCTATCGCTATACGGTTTCCGATACAGGGATCGGGATGAGCAAAGAATACCTTCCTCATGTTTTTGAACCGTTCTCCAGGGCGGAAAGTTCCACAAAGAGCGGCGTGTCCGGTACCGGGCTGGGTATGGCGATTACCAAGTCACTGGTTGACCTGATGGGTGGCACGATCTCCATTGAGAGCGAGTTGAATGCGGGTACTACCGTACGGGTGGAATTCGAAAACAGGATCGCGGAACCTGTTCGTGCAACATGCACGGAGCAGGAAAACGTTTTGATCGATTTTGAGGGAAAGAAAGTTCTTCTCGTTGAAGACAACGAACTCAATCGCGAAATCGCTGTTGAAATCCTCGAAGAAGAAGGGATGATCGTCGACACTGCGGAAGATGGCGATATTGCCGTAGAAATGATGCGGAATGCCGTTCCCGGACAGTATGATCTGATTCTCATGGATATTCAGATGCCGCGCATGAACGGCTATGATGCGACGCGGGCGATTCGGGCATTACCGAACGGCTCCGAAACTCCAATCATTGCGCTGAGCGCGAATGCCTTTAAAGAAGACGTTGACAGATCGCTTGAAGCCGGAATGAACGCTCACGTTGCTAAACCGATTGATGTAAAAGCACTGTTTGAAACTATGAAAGGACTCGTAAAATAAGCAATCTTTTCATGTTTATACCAATGAATCGAATGAATTGTGTTGAGATTTCGATCATGCTGCGGAGGTGTCAATGAATAAAAGGCTCAAATTAAAGCTTTCCGGAATCATCGCATCCGCTGTCGTCATACTGTTCATTCTCTCTCTGATCATTCAGGTGCGCACCACGGACCGGCACTTCATAGAATCTTCCAAGGAAACAGCCGCGCAGATACAGGAACTGATCAACAACAACAAAGAGCGTACGACCGCGCTTGAAGCCTCGCTCAAAGAAGAATACATTGAGCGGGCCCGGGCAGTTGCCTATGTGCTTTCGCAGGATGATACCCTCGAACAGGATGCGTCTTCTTTGCAAAATGTGTCCTCGCTGCTGAACATTGATGAAATCAATGTATTCGACACCGATGGTGTCATCGTATACAGCACCGTTTCGGATTATCCGGGTGTTTCCATGCAGGACGGCGATCAGATCGGCTTTTTCCTGCCAATGCTGACCGACCGTGACCTTCGGCTCTGTCAGGACATGATGCCCAACACCAAGGAAAGTAAAGTCATGATGTACGCCGCCGCGTGGCGTCCGGATGATAAAGAGATCATCCAGATCGGCATCACGCCGCAGCGCCTGATACAGGCCGAGGAAGAGTACGATATCGCTCACCTTCTCAACTCCATGCCAGCAGGCGACAAGACATTTTATGTATACGATATCGCCGGCGGCACCTTTGTCACCAGCACGGATACATCGGTCATCGGCCGTATGCCGGCAGATATCGGCATGAAGGACATCACGAACACGGGACATATGTTCAGAAGCAGCTTGAACGGCAGGAAATGCGTGTATGTGTTCTACGAAGCGGACGATGTTCTGATCGGCATCGGCTGTTCGACAGAGGACGTCTATCATGAAATGCGCCTGAACGCGCTGCTCATTTTGATCCTGCTATGTGCCAGCATGGCGGCGTTGTTCGCTTTCATCGTTTTCGCAGCCAATCGTGAACAGGCCACCCAAGCCGCCTACCAGGAAGAACTGCAAAAAGCACTGGAGCAGGCCAAAGAAGCCAGCAGCGCCAAGAGCCGTTTCCTTTTCAATATGAGTCATGATATCCGCACACCCATGAACGCCATTATCGGCTTTACCGAGCTTCTGGAGCGCAGCATCGGCCAGCCGGAACGCGAAAGGGACTATCTGGCGAAGATCCGCAGTTCGAATAATCTGCTGCTGGATATCATCAATCGCGTGCTGGAAATGGCGCGTATAGAAAACGGAAAGGTCGCGGCAGAGGCCGAACCCATTCAGCTGAACACATTTGCCGACGATATCCGCAATGTGTTTGACGGACCGATGCGGGGAAAAGGGCTTGATTTTTCTTTGGAAACGCACTTTACGCATAATCATGTCATCGGTGACGCTACCAAGCAGAAAGAGATCCTGCTCAATCTGATCAGCAATTCCCTGAAGTATACTGAACGTGGCAGTGTATCCGTTTGCCTTGAAGAATTGCCGGGGGCGGACGATACACAGATGCGCCTGCGCATGACGGTGAAGGACACCGGTATCGGCATGTCGGAAGCCTTCCTTGCGCATATTTTTGATGAATTCGAACGCGAGCACACTTCCACCGAGAGCAAGACCATCGGCACCGGCCTTGGAATGGCGATTACAAAGCAGTTCGTAGACCTGCTGAAGGGCGATATCCAGGTGGAAAGCACGCAGGGCAAGGGCAGCTGCTTTACGGTCACTGTACCGAACCGGATCGATCTTTCCGCTTCTTCCGCAAATGAATCGCAGAACACCCTTCAGGAAAAGCTGCTTTCGGCGGAGGGACACCGCATACTGCTCACGGAAGATAATGAACTGAACGCGGAAATCGCCATTGAAATTCTTTCTGAGGCAGGGTTTGAAGTGGAACATGCCGCCGACGGCAGGATCTGTGTGGATATGCTCAAGGCCGCGGCCCCAGACTATTACGATGTCATCTTAATGGATATTCAGATGCCCAATTTGAATGGCTATGAGGCTGCGCGGGAAATCCGAAGCTTGACAGACGCACGCAGAAGCATTCCAATCATTGCCATGACGGCCAATGCCTTTGCCGAGGACAAGGCCGATGCGATGAAAGCCGGCATGAACGGCCATTTGGCCAAGCCAATCGATATTCCAACGCTCATGAATACGCTTGGGGAGGTTCTTTATGAAAGACCATATTGACGCATTGGAAATCAATGAGAATACGATTCCTGTTATTTCAAGCAACAAGACAACTGGCTTTGGCAGCAAGAGATTATGAGATAAGTTTGAAGATTCACCCTAGGATTATCGGGGAAATCGATAAAATTGTAGAATGTACGAGACTGATGGCTGAGACTTTGCATTTTGAATACCCAGAAAAAGTCAAAAATAAAGTGGGCTTAGAGGCTTTGTATGCAAATCTTCTTCTAGGGTGTGTTTCTAAATTCTGAATGCTTATAGACAATTTGATGAGATTTGTCCTATAATATAAATGGGGATTCTTTCTGCCATAGGAAAAATCATCAGAAACAAAAACAAAACGAGGGAAATGGAACGAATGATTCAAAAGTCGAAACGCCTGTTTGCCGCACTGCTATGTATCGTGCTGGCGCTTGGCACGTTCATGGGCAGCGGTCTTGCCGAGCAGCAGGAAAATACCGGTTTTGCCATCGGCACCATCCATCAGGGTTTTCGCGTCTATCAGATCGAGAGCATTGACTATATGGGCGCGGAGCTGTATTTCATGGAGCATGAAAAAAGCGGTGCGCATTTGGTCTATGCTGCTTGCGATGATCCGGAACGCGCCTTTGGCGTCGCTTTCCGCACGCAATGCCTGAACGATGAGGGCATGGCGCACGTGTTTGAGCACAGCGCGTTGTCCGGCTCCGATAAGTACCCGGATTCCAATCTCTTTTTCAGCATGGTCAACCAAACCTACAGCACGTTCCTGAACGCCGAAACGCGTCAATTGGCCACCCTATATCCTACTTCCTCACTCTCCGAGGAACAACTCTTTGCGAACATGGACGTGTATATGAGCGGCGTGCTTCATCCCATCCTGCTCAAGGACGAGCGTGCCATGATGCGTGAGGCGTGGCATTACAATCTGGATGATCCCACCGGTGATATCACCATTTCCGGCGTCGTTTACAGCGAAATGGCGGCCAATTACGGCGTCATGCAGTACGCTGCGGATAATCAGCTACGGAAGCTTCTGTTCCCCGGCAGCTATTCCGCGAACAGCGTCGGTGGCGACCCCGCGGTGATCCCGGATATGACCTATCAGGAGCTTCTGGATTTCCACGCGAAATATTACCATCCGTCCAATATGCTCCTGATGCTCTATGGCGACTTTTCGGACGTTGAAAGGTTCCTGCTTCATCTGGATACCGAATATCTCAGCGCCTACGATCGGATCGACGTGACACTGGATGATCCCTTCTATCAGCCCGCGGAGGGCTACCGGGAGCAAACTTATCATTTCCCGGCCATGCAGAACACCGAGACCGACAATGCGGCCGTCATCAATTATGCTTTTGTTCTGCAGGATCCCTCCTATTTGGATTATACGCTCGCCTCGATCGCGATCACCTCATTCACAATGGAAACTTCCCCGCTCAAGCAGCGCATGAGCCAGGAGTTCCCGTTTGCCACTTTCTCCGTCACAGTGAATAATGATACTGTCCAGCCGACGCTGCGTTTCTCCCTGATCAATGCCGAAGAAAAGGACGCGCCGCTTTTCAAACAGATCATTGACGAAGCGATCCCGACCTTCTCCGATCTCAAAATCGACGAAAGTGTGATCAATGCCCTGGTCAACAGGATGCAGTATAACCGGGCCACAACCCGTGAGCATGCGAACGGCGGCGTCAATTTCTTCAAGGACTTTGCCGATTCCTGGTCCAAGACCGGCAGACCGGATGCCTATATGGATGACGTCCGGGTCTCGGATGAGCTGCAAAAGTGCAGGGAGGACGGAAGCATCGACACCGTTCTCGGCCGGCTAATGCAGGCGTCTCCTTCGTCCGTAATGCTCGTCACCATCCCCGAACCCGGTCAGGCGGAAAAGAACAGCGAGGCGCTGGCAAAGAAGCTGGCTGACATGAAGGCCGACATGACCGAAGAGGACGTTCAGGCGTTGGTCGATCAATGCGCGGATTATAATGCCTGGATCGAAAACAACGCGAAGGTCTCGATGATCGACCAGGTCAAGGTGGTCGACGGTAGGAATCTCCCCGATGAATATGATACCGCCTCTGTGAAAGACGAGACGGTAGATGGCGTGCGCTATCTCACCTCGGAGGTCCCGAATGCCGACGTATTCCAGGTGTCTGTCTATCTGGACGCGCAGGGGCTTCCCTTCGAAAGCCTGCTGGACGCCACGCTGGCGGTCTCTCTGCTGGGGAAGATGAACACGCAGAATTATTCTAAAGAGGCGCTTCAAACCGAGACGCTCAACAAGACCACGTCTGTTCTGTATTATCTGAATACGATCTGCTATCCGAATGAACCCGCGCACCAGTATCTGCGCTTTTCCGGTGCAGGCCTGACCAATCAGATCGACGATACGTTCAAGATCATCGAAGAGGTCATGCTTCGCACGGAATTCACGGATTACAGCATGATCCGTGAAACTGCCGCGGCAAACGTGACGCTGGTGGACCTTTACACCACCGCGATGCCGGACATATTTGCTGATTCACTCGGCCGGGCATCAGTCGACCCTGATTATTACGTGAATTACTATACCTCCGGCTCGCCGGAATATAAGGAATACTTCCAGAGCATCGCCAGGATGAACGATGATGAGCTGGCACAGGTCGCCCAGCGTCTTAAGAACACACTGAGCTTCCTTCTCAACCGTCCGGGCGCTGTCGTTACGGCTGTCGGAAGCGCGGAGAGCATTGACTGCTGCCTGAAGCATGCCGACAGCTTCCTGGCGAAAACCGGCAATGAAACGCATGACCCGGTGGATTATGCCGCGTACAGCACCCTCAAGGGCAATGCCGCGCTCGTGTTCGATACTTCCGTGGCTTACAATTACATCTACTTCAATATGGACGCAGCCCATGAGGAAGCGACCGGGTCACGGATGGTGGCGCAGGCCATCGTTACGGATATGATCCTTATGCCGGAGCTTCGCTTCCGCGGCAACGCTTATGGCGCTTCCAATGCCATCGCATCGGATATCTCCTATCTTCGCTCCTATCGGGACCCGAACGTTGCCACAACCTATGAAACCTTCCGGTCGATCCCCGAAAAGCTGCGGGCATTGGAAATGACGGAAGAACAACTCAGCGGTTACATTACCGCGGCCTACTCATCCGCTGTCGCGCCGCGCGGCCCGATTTCCATGGCGGAGGAAGCCATCGAGGACATTCTCAGCCATAGGGAGCCGGATCATGTGATGCGCACTATCCAACAGATCAAGGCTACGACCCTGGATGACATCCACGCCGCCGCCGGGCTTTATGAACGGTTCTGCACGGAGGGCACGGCAATTTCCGCCTTCAGCGAAACCATGTACAGCCAGAATTCGGATCTGTTTGAGACTGTCATCCGCAAAACCGGCGAATAAAGAACAAGGAGGGGCTGTATCCCGCATGGAGATACAGCCCCTTTTCATTTTCACTCCTATTCGCAGAGAAATATTCACATTCGTCAGACAACGGGTTCAATTCCATTGCCAAACGAATTATAAATTTGCCCTTACTTTTTGGGATTTCTTTACTATAATGTCTTTTTGTCGGTTTATACAAGTAAAATACAACGTCTGGTTTAGGGTGTGTTTCTGATATGTAATGACCTTTGTCAACCCCTAAATTGGGGAAAACAGGCCAAAACTAACTTTATTCAGTTTCGAGGAAGCACCCTGAGGGGGTTATGATATCAGATCCCGGCATTGGCCACTCTGATATACGTGGATTCGGATCGCTCCTTACCGACAGGTCAAACCAGCGCTTTGAAGGCTGGTGACCGTGTTGTGATCGAGGGCATCTTCAGCCGCTTCATGACCGATCCCGAGGTGAAGAAGTACAAGCGCTACGCGAAGGACAACTCTCCCGAGATGTTCGTTCAGTCTCTGTTCCCGGATAAGTTCTAGGACATCGTTACCCAGTGCTTCCTTGAAAATGCCGATGCCTACAACAAGCTCTTCAACGATTCCGACTTCTACAAGCAGGTCATGGAAGCAATGGCGCAGGAGCTCTACAAGAGCCTCCGCAAGGACAAATGACCGTCCGCAGCGGTGTCTGACAGCACTGAGGGTGCTGATCCTGTAGACACGCTGAACCCGAAAGGAGCAAAGCAGGTTCACCGCCGTGAAAGGAGGGCTATAGCCGTGGGGGTATCATTTCGCCACTCTGCTGGTTTCGGAAAAAGAGTAGAGTATAGCATTATCGGACAAATGCTGATGGAAGGTCTGGATTGCTATGTTCCGCTGGTAGACGATCATGGAGTTGACTGCGTGGTAAAAAAAGCCGGACGGAACATTTATAGAGATACAAATCAAGGCTCGTTCAAACGAGCTGAATTTCGGAGATGCAGCATTGTTTTCAGCGATTGAGCATGAGCTGCCCCCGAATTTCTACTTTGTTTTCTATGCAGAACGGCTGCAGGCGATGTGGATCATGTCTTCTGAAGAGTTTTTGCAGGAGTGTGTCACGAATAAACACAGGAAGAATACAGGTAAGCACAGTATCTGGTTTAACGGTCACAGAACGAAGGAACATACGGAGTACTGCAAACCGCTCTTTGATAAATACCGCTGTAATGATTTCTCAAGATTCTGGTAACCGGAATGTAACTCGCATTTGCACCCGTTGCGGTTAAAATAACGCATCTCACACAGCAGCACCCCGGATCATCGGGGTGCTGTTACATATCGGGTACTCCCTGTATCTGTCTGCTGCCTTATTCGCCTGCCGCTCCATTCGAATCTCTTTATAACAAAAATGACCCTTTACAGGGTCATTTTTTGGCGGAGAAGGAGAGATTCGAACTATTTACAACATGTAATATATGCTAACGTAATGCATTATATGGTTATGCTATATGCACAGATTATACATGCATGTATACGCTATATGGATATATAACATATAATAGCATGCCCAAATTGGGGGTAAACCATTTAGTCTGATCATTGCTATGCATTGCTTCTGGTACTGGTAATGCCGTTGACGTCATTCACAGCGTCAACGGCCTTTTTTTGTTGCTCCACTTTTGAACTGACAAATCGACATGTGTACAAATTCAATTTCTCCCTTCAGACTTGGAATGCAACATATATACGTATATATCTCATGCTCAGATTTTCTGAGCGTAAATCAAGGGGTGCTGATCCTGCAAAAAGGATCTGCACCCTTTTTTTATCGGCGATCAACGGCTCTGCCGCTTCACATAGATACTTCACACACGAAAGGAGGGATGCCTGACACACAAACGTAACCCCGTTTACTCTCACGACTATCACAAACAACATGATTATGAGGAGGATTACCACTATGTCTAACGCTGAAATCAACAACACCGTCAATGATCTGCTCGAGCTCCGGCGCATGAAGGAGCAGCTGGATGCTGAGATCACCGCTGCAGAGGATAAGCTTAAGGAGCATATGAAGCAGAATGACAACTATACCATCGAAGCGATCAATGCGAAGATCACGTGGAACGAGGTAACGAGCACGCGCGTTGACACTTCTTCTCTCAAGCGTGAACTGCCGGAGGTCTGCGCTCGTTATACCAAGACCCAGACTGTTCGCCGCTTTGTCGTTCAGGCGTAACAAAAAGGGCTGACACAGAGGCAACTGCGTCAACCCACCATCCTTTTCACAGCAAAGGGAGGATGCCTTTATGATAGGGCATCCTCCCGGATCTGTCAATAGGGTGAAGTTTCTTAACAAATAATAAGAGTTCTTCACCCTATCTATCACCCCTAACAATGTACCTAACCAACACACTATGGTCAAAGAAATCTATTAGTTTATAAGAGAAAATGGAGGTAAAAACCATGTCTGACAAGATGCTTCTCAACCTTAAGTCCTTCTCTGATGATTGCCTGTCTCTCCGTCTGATCGATCACGACAAGAAAGGCAGCCCCCGTATGCTGATCTTCAAGGATATAATCCTCGATAATCTGACCAACATCGGCAGCGCATCCGATACTGATCTTGACAACACGATCCGTTTCACCCGGCTGAACGCCACGACTGTGTACTGCCGCATCACCTTTATCAACGTGGGTTCGAATGAGAACATCACAGGTTATCGTCGCTCGTTTGAGATCCCGTTCTCTGTTCTCGTGAACATTGCCAACAGTAACAGCGGTGAAGCTGTCTCCGTCGTTGTGGATCGCAATAAACCCGCATCGGATCCGAGCTTCGTGTTCACTCCCAATGCCTATGCGGCGATCAGGGCGATGGACGATCTTCACCGTCGTGCGTTCTTCAAGTGTCTGCGCAGATCCTTCTGTTACGGCACTAAGGTGACGATCAGCAAGGACTTCGGTCAGGACTTCTTCTTCACGGAAGAAGCCAACTGGACTGAGATCAACGGTGGCCTCTGCCTCTCTGAGGATACCGTCAACGGTCATCGTCGCCTGATCTACAGCAAGCACACCTGAAAGGAGCAGCGTATGAGCAGACCGACGAACGAATACCTCTGGGTGAATGTTACCGGCGGTGTCATGGGCTTCACGCCTGAGCAGATCATCGCCTTTGAAACTGAATACGCCTCCATGAAGCAGTACGCGTCGTACTGGGATTATTTCAACTACTACTTCCGTGATGATCTTTACGGGAAAGTCGCTCTCGGCTACTCCATCCTCTGGTACTTTGAGAAGCCTCACAAGCAGCTTGATCGTCTCCGCGGAATGATTTGACCAGTCACCGGTCGTCGGCCTTTTGTGTGCCGACGGCCTATTTTAATGCGGTGTCAGCCGACAAAAAAACACAAGGAGGAAAGAACAATGGACACTTACTCTCTCGTAACCGATCGTATCATTGCCGAACTCTCTCAGGGTCGTATCCCTTGGAGAAAGCCGTGGGCTGCTCGTTGCGGCGCAATAAGTCGTGCAACTGGCAGACCTTACTCTCTGCTGAATCAGCTGCTCCTTGAAGGAAAGAGCGGTGAGTATGTCACCTATCGTCAGGCTGTTGCCGAGGGCAGCTATGTCAAGAAGGGCGAAAAGGGTCACACCGTTGTCTTCTGGAAGTGGCTGAAGGTCACGGATGAAGATACCGGAGAGGAGAAGGAGATCCCGTATCTCAAACACTACACCGTGTTCCATATCAACCAGTGTGAAGGGCTTACTCCGAAGTACACGGCATCTGCCGAGGCGGTTTCTGATCCTGCCGAGGCAGATGAAAGAGCCGAGAAGATCATCACTGATTATGTCGCAAGGAGCGGTGTCAAGCTGATTCGTCGGGAGAGCAATGAGGCATACTACAGCCCGGCAAGAGATGAGATCGTCATCCCGGATATTACCCAGTTTGCTGAGACTGCTGAATACTACTCCACGGCTTTCCATGAAACGGTTCACAGCACGGGTTCTGCTTCCCGCCTTGGCCGCATCAACACTACCGCAGCCTTCGGATCGAACGATTACTCGCAGGAGGAGCTTGTCGCTGAGCTCGGCGCAAGCTATCTGCTCAACCACTGCGGCCTTGAATCCCCGTCATCCTTCAGGAACAACGCCGCATACATTCAGGCGTGGCTGAAGGAGCTCAAGAATGACAAAAGGCTGATTGTCATTGCTGCCGGTAAAGCAGAGAAGGCGGTCAGCTACATCCTCGGTGAGCATATTGCAGAGCAGGATCCTTCGCCGGATAAGGAGGCTGTTTATGACTGAGCATTACAGAGGGATGCTTGAAGATTGCATCCGTAGCAATATGAACATCATATACCTCACATCTCATTTGATTCTCGATGCGCTCAATATGGAGCCAAGCGCCTTTACCAAAGAGTATGTACACACATGCATCGAGACAATGTCGATGGCTCTCGTTGACATTAACAACACCTCAAACCGTATCCTTTACCGGAACGATAAGAACGAGCACGATACAGAGCAATAAGCCTTCGGCTCCCGCGATAACCGTGTAGCAGAAACATGTGTTTCCGTTTACAACCTGAATGCCTGTCCTGACGGCACAAAACAGCCGTCTGACAGGCTTTTTTATTAACGAAATCGAACCCAGGGTTTCATTTACAACACGGCGCTATGCCGAATGAAGGAGGTATCCCAATGAACAGAACCTATGGCTATGCAAGGTGTTCTCTCTCTGAGGAGCACGGACAGGATCTCAACCGTCAGATCCGTGAACTGAAAGCTGCCGGTGCAACAGACATCGTGTCTGAGCGTGAGCATGGAGACGCGAAGGTCAAACCGGCGCTCGATCTTCTGTTTGACGCGGCTGAGCAGGGAGACACGCTCATCTGTACTGAGGTATCGAGGCTTTCAAGATCAACGCAGCAGCTGTGCCAGATCATCGATCTCATCCGCACCAAGCAGATGCGTCTCATGATCCTCGGCTCGATCACGATCGATTGTCGCTCCGGCAATATCGATCCGATGAGTGAAGCGTTTCTGAAGATGGCCGGTGTCTTTTCTGAGCTTGAATTGTCGATGATCCGTGCCCGTGTACGCTCTGGTATCGCAAACGCGAAGGCGAAGGGTAAGCGTATTGGCAGAAAGCCGACTACGAAGGATGACATCCCTGCTGTCTTCTACCGCTACTATCCCCAGTATGCTGCCGGAAACCTCACGATCAGCGAATTTGCCCGCCTCACAGAGCTTAGCCGTCCTACCATCTACAAGTATCTCGCCCTGCTGAAATAATCTTCCCCATCGTTTCTATAAAGTATATAGAAAGTATGGGTAACATTGTCACGGCCTCGGCAATGCAAAAGCCGAGGCCTTACTGTTTGAAAGGAGAAAAGCATATGAATCTGCGTCTCAGTCTTCCGCTGCTTGATGATCCGCTCACCGGCAAGCAATATCTCGTCTACCATGATCACTTTCTCGATTTCACGGTAGCGTCCGGTCTGCTCCGTGTACGCTATGAACAGGATACCGGCCTCTCTGCCGATGATGATCTGACCGCGTGCAACATTTCACGATGGTACTGCATGTGGCCGGAGATCCTCCGTGCCGTACTTGACAGGATGGTCACCGTGCCGCCTGATCGCGTAGATATCGTTGAAAGGCTGCAGTCTATCGAACGGGCATCAAAAGATGGTGAAGCCCTGTTCATGCAGCAGATCTGCGACTACTATGCCGCCTCGTATTTCTACGATTACGGAGGCATCAGCAGTCTCTACCCCGATACGACCTTCTACGCCCTCGTATACGCTCTTGCGGAGCGGCTCGATATTGACACCTTCATCGGTGTTGATGTTGATTATGAAGTGCGGGCAGCGATCTTCAGCCGTCTGGCCAAGATGCTGTCCTGTTCCGTAGAGGATCTGTACCTTACATGGGTATACGGCTATAAGCGTTGATATCGATGAAGCGTTGCTTCTGTCTTTTGCACAGAAGCTCGCTTCTTTTTTATGTTTGCATCGTTGTTCTGCTCAGTTCTCCCTCTGTATTCTGCGTTTTCATCTGTTTGAAAATCAGTGCTTATAATGCGAACAACTGTTCTTATTCTATATAAACCCGCATTTTCTCTGTCATAATGTCATTTATGGTATCAATATTGACCGTGTACAACATTTCTCTGATGCTTTCAAAATCAAACCTCTCTCAGAGAAAATGCAAACCTTCATCTGTACACTACTAATCCATCATGGGTTTTGCCGCAGTCATTCTGCGTAATCGGGGGGCGGCATTTTTTCGCTTCGCTTTCCGTTTCGCTTCGCTCAACGGAAAACGAATCTCGCTCCCGTATATTCATCGTTCCTGTCTGTTCGGGATTGCGCTTCCCTTCGGTCTGCGCAATCCCGTTTTCGCATTTTTCTCCGCTTCATGCCTTGCAACGATTTCTTACGCCATCTGGTTCGTATAGATGCATCGACGGATTATCATGAAAGAGTATGCCCGGTTGTAGAGCATTGCAATAAAGGATTCGCAATTATTTAAGCAATTTTCTTTTAGCATTCATAAATTCCTCATCGGTAAGTATTCCGATTTTATGCAATTCAGATAACTTAGCCAATTCATCTGCTGTGCTCTTCTGTGTACTTTCCTTTTTTTCACTCGTAATAAAATCATTCGCTGTTTTCACAAAACGTTGATATATTAAATCAGCATCGCTACCAGATCCAACATCAGCTGTTTCGGTTTCTCCACCAACACAGTGTATTCTGTATAATTTCACATTCTTTGTTGTACCAATTAGCTCTGTATACTCTATCTTATTCTTTATTTTATCTGCATGTTTATTTGCTTTTTTTGCTGATATAAAGGATGCAATACTAAAATACATAAAGACAACAATCAGTGCGAAAATCAAGAAACTCATTCTGTTCTTCTCCTTTTTACATAATAAATTTGTAACAAGTTGTTTTCGATTTACGGTATAACTTTGTTCATTGCTTTCACTTCCTTCAACAAAAATCAACGCGTAATCATTATTAGCATAATTATATCTTTCTTTTGTTGTAAAGTCAAGACAATAATCATCTTTGGCATACAACGGAGGGAACAATGAAAATCGGCGGTTATGAGCAGCGAGTCAATATCTGCGGAAAAAACATACAGACAATCAGAGAAGAACGCCATATGACACAAGAACAACTCGCAGCCCATTTGCAATTGCAAGGAATCGTCATCAATCAAAATTGTATTTCAAGAATAGAACGTGGCAAACGAATTATTACGGATTATGAACTCAAATATATAGCTATTGCTCTCAAAACAGCGGTAGACATCCTCTTACAGGAGCAAGTTGATTGTTAACAGATTACATATCTGCATCGTGGCAAATGTGTACTTAGGTCTGTAGTGTAATTTCCTGATAAAATATAAAGAAACTCCAGACATACTGTCATCACCTGATAAACTGTACCCCCATCAACTATGCCGTGAAACTCTATAAAATTATTAGAAAATTCTGTCTATAATCCATCCGTGTAAACTAAAACCTCATTCTCTTCATTTCGTTTCGTTTACCGGTTTCGTTTACAGAAACAGCCCGGCTTTCTGATGGCCGGGCTGTCTTTCATACTGTAAAGGGAATCAGATGTATTCGTTGCTTTCATCTTTGATATTCAGTTGCGCTGCAAGAATACAGCATCCCCACTTATTCTATGTACTATATATGAAATAAGTGGGGATCATCGCTTAATGTAATGCCCCTTTTTTTCTGTTTTCATAGGTTCTATGTATTTCTTCAGTTCCTCATTGCGTTTTGCTATTTCCCATTGCTTCATGTTAAGGTCTAGTGGTACTAATATGTCTTTTGTTGGTGTAAAAGGAGTGCCTTCCGGAAAAGAATCTATGTGCTGATAAATTTTCTGAGCAATGGTCGTATCTGACATACGCCCTTTTCTCTGAATCATTTTTGCAGTCTTTATCTCCGCTGGGTTTTTATCAACGTCTACTGTTGCTCCGTACACACTAATAAATCTGTTCTGTATCAGCTCTACAAGTTTCTCGTTTTGTTGCGTGTCAAAGAACAGGTAATATGATACAGGTTCCATATAGCCATTGGTTCTTACCGGCGAACGGAATACATTCTGTTCAATGTCTGCTAAAGCGTCCTTATATAATTTTTCATCGTATTGGGGATCGGCTATCAGATCATCAATATACTTTATCTGTTCTGCTACACAAGCAGGATCGCCGTTATAGATTTCATCGAAATACTTGGCATCATCACGCTGATCAACCATTCGGTTCACGTAGTATGATTTTTGACATAAAAGTATGCCGATTTGAACCAACAGATTCTGTTGGATGTAACCATTTTTACCTCTAAGATCGCCCAAATGATCAGCTTTGTGTCCCTCTATCGTCTCGGGATCTTCATTTTCAAGCCATTCTCTGAGAACTTTATGTGTGAATATAGGGAACTCAGTACAGCTCTCATGCTTTTCTACATACTTCTTTATTGGGTCTATCACATTCTTAGGGATAGAAGAGAGAAATGTAGTCTTACTGGTTTTGGCATTTACGATATGAATGTGCAGATTTGGGATCTTTCGCCTGTACTTGCTGCAATCGATCATATGCGGATGCAGATACTCTTGCCGATAGTCTAACGATAGATCCGCAGTTCCGTCAAGGATCACAACTTTTGCGCCGATTTTATCTAGCTTTTCTCTGTTATTTGTTAATACAGCAAAATTGTTCTGCGGCCATTCATGGTTTTTGCTATAACAGTACAGCGCGCCTTTATTCCGCATTTGAATGAGTGCATGTAGAAGCTCCAAAGGCTTATACTTTTCTTTATCGATAACTGAGGCATTCTTTGAAAACTCTGTCATCATCATATCTGTTACATATTGCTCGTAGAATAATGGTTCAAAGAAGCTGTCAGGGTCGTCGATCCCATATTCCTTTATCAGCGCGTTCCATTTTTCCATGTCTTTCTTGTAAATGACAGTTATGTTTTCTTCCAATTCCTCGGTCAAGTCTGTTTGATGTGAATCAAAATGCGGCTTTACAAGAAAGCTGTATTGCTCTACCTTAGGCTGTATTTTAGAAAACCGCAGCAAATCATCAAACAACTCTGCTTTGAGCGATACGGCGTGTGTAAGTATACTCATTACTCTACACTCTAGGTCTTTATTTGATAAGGCAAGTTCCAGTATTGCCGATTCGATTGTTCCGACAGAACTCACATCGATTGTGGTATCCTTATATAGTTCTGGTTTCTCGTCAATGATAATCAACGGACGTATTCCGCCATCCCATGTAAGCAACTGTGAGATAATGCTATCCCGTGATAGTCTGTAATAATGCTGCGTAGTAACAAGAAGAACCGGACGGTGTTTGACGGTTCTGTAAGCGTCTTTCATTTTATCCTTCGTCATCACCGTTATTTGCTCGATGTGCTGTTGAAGATACTCTTTAAGTTCCGGATCTCTTGGCTTTAGGTAGCCATCGAATCTGGCTATCCGGTCTGTCATAACAACAAGGCCCTCGTTTTTCTCGATGGCATCTTTGATAAGGTAACTGATACTTGTGCTTTTACCGGTGCCGCACATCAACGGAAGCACGGTCACTTCGTCTTTTGTTTTTTGATCGTATGCTACCTCTCTTATCAGCTTGAGCACTTCCGGTTCCGGCAGTCTCTCATCCCTGATGATTTCCGGGCTCAATTCAATACCTCCTATCTATCCCCCCTTATTTGATATACTATATATGAAATAAGGGGGGTTCCGGTTAATTCAGAATGTTTATCCGCTGTTATGTTCTTTCACGGATATGCTTTTATACAAGCAGGATGTTATTCCTTGGATACTTAGCTACTTCATATCAAGTATACACTATCTGTCAAAAAAAGAACAGATGCATTTACTAAGCTTTACTCTGCTGAACATATGGATACCTTCATCGTACACGGCATCGTTGTGACGCTTCTGAAACGAACGTAATGGAGAGAGAGTATCACTCCAAATCAGCGTGACGCTTCTGAAACAAACGTAATGGAGAGAGAATACCACTCCAAATCAGCGTGACGCTTCTGAAACAAACGTAATGGAGAGAGAGTATCACTCCGCATACCGTTATGCCACACAGCATAACGAGAAATAAATGTGATGATCCGATCACAAAAGAAAGAAGGTGAACACTTATGTCAAGCAACGAAGAATTCTCGGCTAAACTGGATGCAGGCGATATAGGCGAACTGTTTTTTGCCGGCCATTTCGGTAGTCTATCTCGTATCCACTTTTACGGTGGCAACATTATCACCGGTAAGGATAACACTATTGAGGGTGATGATGGACAAGCAACCGTTCTGACCTGTACAGGTGAGTTGATTGAATTTGAGGTGCCGTTCTATGCAAGCGGCGAAAAGAGAGTTTACATGGCAAATAAGGTTCAAGCCCGCTGTGGATTTGTTGAAGTCAAGTCCTCCTTTATGGGAAGCATCATTTCATTCAGCCATAACGGTGAAGTCAGTGTTGCGTTTGAACTTGATGAGAATGTGAAGCATACGGAGGATGAATGGCATTACGACGGTTGGTTACCAAAGACGAAAAATCCGGACAAGTTCAATGAACTGAACGGCAGGATTGTTGCCGTCAAACCCGCTATGATGGTATTTCTGTACTATCCTCATCCATCAACTAACCTTGATCAGACACCTTTTCTATCAATCGCTTTCATGGATTACCCCAAACTGCTTACAGTTATCAAGCAACTTTGGGTTGAGAAAGCATGTACGCTCAGCGGAAACATGGTTCTCTTCCCACTAAGCAGACTAAAGGAAGCAGGAGAGGTTGTTATCACAGCCATTGGTGAATGGCCTGAAATCTCGTGGGATGATCAGTTTAGAAGAAAGAAAACGAAGCTGTTAGAATCTCTGAAAGGGTTCGTCAATAACGGTCATCTGCCTTAAAAAAACTAATAAATAAATAGAAAAAGACCGCCGTTGCAAGATACGGCGGTCTTTCCATCAAACAAATAATTAAAACAAGAGAGGTTAATAGTATGATTGAAAATTTAAACGGAACAAACTATAATGATACCCGGCTTAGCATGATAATTCAGAATGCAGTCATGAAAGCGATCGAAGCGATGCTTCCGACTCTGCAGGACACTGTGTTATCTGCTCCCCAGTACCTTCAAAACGAAATAAAGAACAATAGCAATGATCAGTCTGATAAGATGGCTTATTCCCCCAATGAAGCTGCGGCATTACTTGGTGTTTCAACTCAAACGGTATACAAGATGCTGAAAGAGAAGAAGCTGCCATTTGTCAATGCGGGCAAATGCATTCTGATTAGCAAGGAAGCATTACACAACTGGTTATCAACAGCTCAAGGGAGGAAATAATGCTATGAAGCAATGCTATGGTGATGGTGCAATAAGGCAGCGCCCGGATAAGCTTTGGGAGAAGCGCTTTTATGTCACGAATCCGTCTACGGGGGTCTCTGAGAGATTCAGTGTGTACGGAAGAACAAAAACGGAAGTTATTCGGAAAGCGAAAGAAAAAGAGATAGAGGTTCTCATGCGCAGCAAGGATGACAGTCCGAGCAGCTACACGCTGGAAGAATGGTTGAACACTTGGCTTTCGGAGTTTGCTTTGAACATAAAGGAGGCTACATTCTGCAAGTACGAACAGGTGATTCGTTGTCACCTTGTACCGGCATTGGGCGATATCAGGCTAAACAGACTTACGGTTGTAGCGGTTCAACGTTTTTACAACGGAAAAGTCCGGGAGGGACTAAGCGCAAAGACGATTCATGATATCCACGGCGTGCTCCATAAGGCATTGGAGCACGCCCGCCGCTTGGAGTATGTACAGAAGAATGTCACCGATGATTGTGAACTGCCTTCAGTTCATCGCAAAGAGATGCACCCGATTGTTGACGACAAGCTGAAAGAGTTTCTGCTTGCTTTGGAAGATAGTCCGTACCGTGACATTATCTATGTTACCGTCTTTACTGGCATGAGAAAGAGCGAAGCGATTGGATTAACATGGGATTGCATCGATTTTAACGCCGGTACGATACATCTGTACCGGCAGCTGACACGCTGCCGTCTTCCGGGAAAGAAAGGGCAATATGAGTTCATCTCTCTGAAGAACAACAAGTCCCGCACATTCTCTCCGGCTGTACAGGTGATGGACATCCTGCGAAAAATCAGAGCAAAGCAGGCAGAACAGAGGTTGAAAGCAGGTATGTGTTGGAAGCAGAACGGCAATTTCGTTTTCACGGATGCTGTCGGCAATCATCTGAGTGATGCCACGGTGTATGAGAATTTCAAACGTATCGTAAAGAAGCTTGGAATGAACGACACCCGGTTTCATGATCTCCGTCATACCTTTGCCACGCTTGCCTTGCAGAACGGTGCGGATATCAAAACGGTATCTATGTCTCTCGGACATGCGACTACAGCCTTTACCATGGATGTATACGGTCATGTGTCCGATGCGATGATGAAAGATTGTGCTGAAAAAATGACCAATTTGATCGCGAACATTGAATGATTTTTCAGCCCTGCCTTTCTTGATCCTTTCTGCCGTATCTCCCGCATTTCGGTGCATAAAAACCCCCAACTTACCTCTATGTCATCATCTTGAAAAATGCCAATAGGGGTAAATTGGGGGTAAATTGGGGGTAAAAAAAAACTGAAGCCCTAAATCCCTTGGGAAATAAGGCTTCAGATGGCGGAGAAGGAGAGATTCGAACTCTCGAACGCTTTTACACGTTACACGATTTCCAGTCGTGCGCCCTCGACCAAGCTAGGCGACTTCTCCATGCCGGTCAACATGAGATATATTACCACAAACGGGAAAACGTGTCAACTGTTTTTTTGCGTTCTTGCCGGTTTTATGAACGCGGAGCGGTTTTCACACGCGGTTTTCCGTGCGGATCGGGAAGCCTGCCGGAAAAGAGAACGGCCTCTCGTTTTTGCCCGGAAACAGAACAGAAATTGCATTGACTTGACGGGCGGAAAGCGGTACATTGTACTGCGTTTGACGGGAAAGCGGTAACGCGTCCGGCGAAGAAGACCGCTGCGGCAGGCGGTAAGTTTGAAAAATGTGTTCGGCCATTTTTCAAACAGCCCATCGGGGCCTCGTCAGGGGATTATCAGTTATTTTCTTTATAAACTATGAGCTGTAAAGCCCATTACCGGAGGACGGGCCATAAGCCTGAAAACTGTGTTCGACCGTTTTTCGGACAATTTGCCGGCGCTTCATCTGAGGGGGGATACATAAAATGGCTGTTTCGGGTACAAAGGATCTGACGAGGGGAAAACCGATGAAGCTGATCCTCGGTTTCGCGCTTCCTCTTCTTTTCGGAGTGCTTTTTCAGCAGATGTACAATTTTGTGGATACGGCCATCGTGGGCAAGTATCTGGGCACGGCCAAACTGGGCGCGGTGGGCAGCACCGGCGCTGTCAATTTTCTGATCGTCGGCTGCTCTCTGGGGATGTGCAGCGGCTTTTCCGTGCCGGTCAGCCAGCGCTTCGGCGCGGGGGATCTGAGCGAGATGCGCCGTTATGTGATGAACGCGGCGTACTGCGCGGGCGTGCTGGGTGTGCTGCTGGGGGTCGTTACGGCTGTGCTGTGCCCTGAAATACTGCGCCTGATGAACACACAGCCTGCCTATTTTGAGGACGCGGTCTCCTATATCCGCGTGATCTTTGCCGCTATCCCGGTCACGATGGTGTATAACATGGCGGCGGGGATCCTGCGCGCGCTGGGAGACAGCAAGACCCCTGTGCTCTTTCTTGTGATGGCAGCTGTTGTGAATGTGCTGCTGGATCTGTTGTTCATCATACGCTTTGATATGGATGTGGCCGGCGCCGCGTGGGCTACCGTGATCAGCCAGCTGCTTTCCGGCATCGGCTGTGTGACGGTGCTGGTAAAGCGTTTTACGGTGCTGCGCCCCGACAGAGATGAGCGGAAGGTGAGCCGGCGGCATATCCGGGTGCTTCTGGGCGTGGGTCTGCCGATGGGGCTGCAGTTTTCCATTACCGCGGTGGGCAGCGTTGTGCTGCAGGTGTCTGTAAACGGGATCAGCGAGGAGGCTGTGGCTGCCATCACAGCGGGCAGCAAGCTGAGCGGCCTGTGCAGCTGTGTATATGACGCGCTTTCCGGTACGGTGGCCGTGTATGCGGGGCAGAACCTGGGCGCCGGGCAATACAGACGCATCAGCACCGGCCTGCTGGATGCCGCCATTCTGGGCATCATCTATTCCATGATGGCCACCCTCACGCTGTGGCTGTTCGCGGAGCCGCTGGTAGGGCTGTTTGTGAGCGCGGACGAGACAGACGTTATAGAGATGACGGTACACTATCTGCGTGTGAACAGTAGCGCGTATATCCCGCTGATGTTTGTCAATATCGTGCGCCTTACCGTGCAGGGGATGGGGTATACCAGGGTGGCAATGATCTCCGGTGCGCTTGAAATGGTGGCGCGCAGTGCTGTGGCGCTGCTGCTGGTGCCTGTCTATGCCTTCAATGCCGCCTGCTTTGCCAACCCTGCCGCCTGGATAGCTGCCGATCTTTTCCTGTTCCCCTGCTACTTTGTCACGCTCAGGAAGGCGAAAAGGCTGGGAGAACGCGGCGCGATCACGAACTGAAGCAGGCCGGAGAGCGAAAATGTGTGTTCCGAATAGATCCGGCGGATACAGACGGAACACGGTATGCCCGCAACGGATCCTTAACAGACCGCGTAATAATAAGTTCCTTTTCCACAAATGGTATGAATATACGGAGCCGCTGCCAAACCCGGGTTTTGCAGCGGCTCCGTTTTTTGAGTGGGCTCCGGTATTCGGTTAAATGGTGTTTTCCGAAACGGGCGGAAACGGTTACTTTTTGCCTGTTTTTGGGTTACAAAATAGTTACACATGTAACTGGAAGTCACATAACCGGTTTTTCAGGCCGCAGCACGGTATTTTTTAATGCCGCGTGCCGGAAAAGAATGAAACCGATAGCGGGCGGAAGATGTCCGTTTGCCGGGTATGAGGGTGTACCGGAGCGGAAAACATCATTGCCCGCGCGTTCTTTCCTTTATTATACCGCCGTTTTTATGAATGTAAAGCCGGGAAGGGCGAATATCGGCCGATTTACATTTTCGCGGGAGCGTGGTATGATTTGAAATACGGAACCGGTGAACGGGGGAGGGAATAACGGCTATGCTGCGAAAAGAGGATGTCATCCGGCTGCTGAAACAGCTGCCCTTTGACAAAAGTGAATACTGGGTGGCGTCGGGGGCGGCGCTTGTTCTGTGCGGCGTGCGGGAGGAGACCCGGGACATTGATTTAGGCTGCACCGCCGCGCTGGCCGACCGGCTGGTACGGGAAGGGTACGCGGAAAGCCGCTTTCCGGACGGCAGCCGCAGGATCGTCTATTCCGATGAGATCGAGATCTTCGAAAACTGGGTCGAGGGCGAAACTGTGCTGACAGAGGGCTTTCCGACGGTGAGCCTTGAGGGCATCATAAAGATGAAGGAAAAGCTCGGCAGGGAAAAGGACCTGAAGGATATCGCGCTGATCAAAGGATTCATGCAAAAATCCCGGTCCTGACCGGCACGGCTTGCAGCGGCTGATAGATTTGATATGATTCAAGGCAATACCGCACAATTCGTCAGCGCGCTGAGCGGGGCCTTTTCCAACATCTTTATCTTGCGGAAATTTCGATTTGCCTTGATTTATAGCAAAACAATGATTCATTGATAAAAAGAATGCCCCGGAACGGTCTTTTCAGACCGTTCCGGGGCTGTTTCTTTTTCTTTTTCAGCCTGTATTACTTGTTGTACAGGTCGCGCTTCACATAGGTGGTGTGGAGCAGGCTGTGAGCCAGGTGGCTGTTGGGCTCGCCCAGGAACTCATCATACAGCTTCTTCACCTGAGGATTCTCATGGCTCTTGCGCAGAGTCTTGCCGGCATCCTCGCCGTAGAGCGCCTTGGCGCGTTCCACTCTGGGATCGCATTCCATGCGCTTGGTGGCGGAAACGATGGGCTGGCCGCCGCCGTTCACGCAGCCGCCGGGGCATCCCATCACTTCGATGAAGGTGTAGTTCTTTTCGCCGCTCTTGACCATGTCAAGCAGCTTGGAGGCAGCGCCGGTGGAGCTGGCGATGGCCACGCTCACGGGCAGGTCGCCCACCTGAACGGTGGCTTCCTTGATGCCTTCGATGCCGCGTACGGCATGCAGGTCGATATTCTCAAGCTCGTTATTGGTGATCAGCTTATAAGCGGTACGCAGGGCAGCTTCCATAACACCGCCGGTGGCGCCGAAGATGACGGCAGCGCCGGTGCTTTCGCCCAGCAGCTCATCAAAGTCCTCATCGGGGAGGGCGTTGAAGTCGATACCGGCTTCCTTGATCATGTGGGCCAGCTCACGGGTGGTGATAACGGCATCCACATCAGCCATGCCGTTGTTGGCCAGCTCGGGGCGCTTGGCTTCGAACTTCTTGGCGGTGCAGGGCATGACGGATACTACGGCGATGGTCTTGGGATCGATACCCATCTTCTCGGCGTAGTAGCTCTTGATCAGCGCGCCTTCCATCTCGTGGGGAGACTTGCAGGTGGACAGGTTGGGAATGAACTCGGGATAGTAGGTCTCGCAGAACTTGATCCAGCCGGGAGAGCAGGAGGTGATCATGGGCAGCACGCCGCCTTCGGTGACGCGCTTGACCAGCTCGGTGCCTTCTTCCATGATGGTGACATCAGCGGCGAAATCGGTATCGAACACCTTGTCAAAGCCCAGACGGCGCAGCGCGGCGGCCATCTTGCCGGTGACGGAGGTGCCCATGGGCAGGCCGAATTCCTCGCCCAGAGCGGCGCGGACGGCGGGAGCGGGCTGCACTACCACATGCTTGGCGGGGTCAGCCAGCAGCTGCCACACTTCGTGGGTGGAATCCTTCTCGTACAGGGCGCCTACGGGGCAGGCGTTGATGCACTGTCCGCAGTTGATGCAGCCCATATCGGCCAGCTTCATGTTCCAGGGGCTCTCGATGGCGGTGGCAAAGCCGCGGTTCACGGCACCGATCACGCCGATCTTCTGGATCTTTTCGCAGGCGGCCACGCAACGGCGGCACAGGATGCACTTGTTGTTGTCGCGTACGATGGAGGGAGAAGCGTCATCGATGGAATACTTGTTCTGCTTGCCGGCAAAACGCTCGCCGTCTTCCACACCCAGATCCTTGCACAGCTTCTGCAGCTCGCAGTTGGTGGAACGGGGGCAGGTGAGGCACTTCTTGTCATGGGCGGAAAGCACCAGTTCAAGAATGGTCTTGCGGTATTCGCGGATCTCGGGGGTATTGGTCTTCACATTCATGCCTTCGGTGACAGGCAGCACGCAGGCGGCCTGCAGGGCACGGGCACCGGTATTGACCACGCACATACGGCACGCGCCGATGGCGTTGATATCCTTCAGGTAGCAAAGGGTGGGGATGTTGATCCCGGCCTTCTTGGCGGCTTCCAGCACGGAAGTACCGGCAGGCACTTCGACCGCTACGCCGTCAATCGTAAGATGAACCATTTTCTGTTCCATGTTTATTCCTCCTCCCGATCAGACCTTGATGATGGCGCCAAAGCGGCAGGTCTCGATGCAGGCGCCGCACTTGAGGCACTTCTTGGGATCGATGTGATGCTGCTGCTTCACTTCACCGCTGATGGCCTCGCCCGGGCACTTTCTGGCGCAGGCGGTGCAGCCGCGGCACTTATCGGTGATCACATACTGGAGCAGGGCCTGGCAATGATGTGCCGGGCAGCGCTTTTCCTTGATGTGGGCTTCATATTCGTCACGGAAGAAATGCAGGGTGGAGAGCACGGGGTTGGGAGCGGTCTGGCCCAGTCCGCACAGAGCGGTGGCCTTGATGGCCTTGGCCAGGCTTTCCAGCTTTTCGATGTCGCCCTCTTCACCCTTGCCGTTTACGATGCGTTCCAGGATCTCCAGCATACGGCGGGTACCGATGCGGCAGGGAGCGCACTTACCGCAGCTCTCGTCCACGGTGAAATCGAGGAAGAAACGGGCGATGTCGACCATGCAGTTGTCTTCGTCCATGACGATCATACCGCCGGAACCCATCATGGAGCCCGCGGCGATCAGGTTATCATAATCAACGGGGGTATCCAGCAGGGAAGCGGGGAGGCATCCGCCGGAGGGACCGCCGGTCTGCACAGCCTTGAACTTCTTGCCGCCGGGGCAGCCGCCGCCGATATCATAGATGATGGTGCGCAGGGGAGTACCCATTTCAACTTCCACAAGACCGGTGTTGTTGATCTTGCCGCCCAGAGCGAACACCTTGGTGCCGCTGCTCTTCTCAGTACCCATGGACTTGAACCAGGCAGCGCCCTTCAGGATGATCTGGGGGATGTTGGCGAAGGTCTCAACGTTGTTGATGTTGGTGGGCTTATCGAACAGACCCTGGTTGGCAGGGAACGGGGGCTTGGGCTTGGGCTCGCCGCGGCAGCCTTCGATGGAGTGCATCAGAGCGGTCTCTTCGCCGCATACAAACGCGCCGGCACCCAGGCGGATGGCGATGTCAAAGTTGAAGCCGGAACCGAAGATGTTTTCACCCAGCAGACCGTATTCCTTGGCCTGCTTGATGGCAATCTCAAGACGCTTTACGGCGATGGGATATTCGGCACGCACGTAGATGTAGCCCTGGTTGGCACCGATGGCATAGCCGCCGATGGCCATGGCTTCCAGCACGGAGTGGGGGTCGCCTTCCAGCACGGAGCGGTCCATGAAAGCGCCGGGGTCGCCCTCATCGGCGTTGCACACCATGTACTTCTGCTCATTCTGGCTGGCATAGGCGAATTTCCACTTCAGGCCGGTGGGGAAGCCGGCGCCGCCGCGTCCGCGCAGACCGGAATCCAGCACTTCCTGGATGACCGCTTCACGGGTCATGCCCAGAGCCTTCTGCAGGGCTTTGTAGCCGTCAAAGGCCAGATATTCATCGATATTTTCAGGGTCGATCACACCGCAGTTGCGCAGGGCGATTCTCTTCTGATGCTTGTAGAAGGTGATGTCCTTCAGACCCTTGGTGGTGTCCTGTTCATGAGTGACATGATCGGCATACACAAGATGCTGCACCTTGCGTCCCTTGAGCAGATGCTCGGATACGATCTCATCAACATCTTCCACCTTGAGGCGGGAATAGAAGGTGCCTTCGGGATAAACGATTACGACGGGGCCGGCTTCGCACAGGCCGAAGCAGCCGGTGCGGATGACCTTGACCTCTTTTTCCAGTCCGGCTTCTTTGATCTTCTCTTCGAAGCGCTGGACGATGGATGCCGAGCCGTTAGCGGTGCAACCGGTACCGCCGCAGCAAAGCACATGAGCGCGATAGATATCCATGAGCGATTCCTCCTTGTAGCGGTATGGTTGTTACTTTTCAACGGCGCCGATGGTGTATTCATCAACGGGCTGGCCGTTTACGACATGTTCGGCAACGATGCGGGCCACCTTTTCGGCGGTCATGTGAACATAGGTCACCTTTTCCTGCCCGGGCAGATAAACATCCACCATGGGCTCCAGACGGCACATGCCGATGCAGCCGGTCTGCGACACGGTTACGTTGTTGAGGCTGCGCTTGGCGATCTCATCCATGAAGGCCAGCATAACAGGACGGGCACCGGCGGCGATACCGCAGGTGGCCATACCTACCACGATGCGTACGGACTGATCGTCTTCCTTGCGCAGGTTGATGCGTTCGAGGGTCTTTTGGCGAATGGCTTCCAGTTCGGCCAAAGATTTCATAGGATCACACCTCCAAAAATCGGTTCAATTTCTTCCTGCATGGATTCCTTCATCCATGCCGTGATCTCGGGTTCATTCAGGGGAACATCCCCCAGGGCCTGACGCACCGCTCTTGTGTCAAAATCCGCGCTTCCCTTGGGGGAGGAGCAGGTGAGCACAAAATCGGGCTTTTCGGGATTGGCGCAAATCAGGCTGAGTACCGTGCCCGCGATGTCCCCCAGAGGAAGACAGTCTATGCTGTCTCCCATCAGAACAGCCGTCAGGCAGGTGCCCTTGCCCGGCTCGCTTTCAAGCGTCACATCGCCGCCGGTGAGCCGCGCGTTCTGCATCATCAGAGGAATGCCCAGCCCCACCTTTCTCGTGGTGCGTGAGGTGGTAAAGGGGCTTGTCACCCTTTCTAGCATTTCCCTGTCCATGCCGCAGCCATCGTCGCGTATCTTCAGGGTGATGACCTTTTCGGGGGAAACATCCACCGAGATCTCCACCAGACCTGCGCCCGCGCGCACGCTGTTTTCAGCCAGATCCAGAATGTGAAGCGACAGATCCCGCATAAGGCTTATTCCTTATACTTGGCCAGGATTCCGGGAACCATGTCCGGAGTGAGACGGCCGTAAACTTCGTCATTCACCGTCATAACAGGAGCCAGACCGCAGGCACCCAGGCAGCGGGTGGCGTTCAGCGTGAACATACCGTCCTCGGTGGTGCCGCCTACGGGAATGCCCAGCTCTTCGCTGATCTTATCCAGCACCTTCTGGCTGCCCTTTACATAGCAGGCAGTACCGAGGCATACGCTGATGGTGTACTTGCCGGCGGGACGCAGGGTGAACTGCGCGTAGAAGGTGGCTACGCCGTACACTTCGCTCAGCGTGGTGCCAAGACCCTCGGCGATGATCTTCTGCACATCCAGGGGCACGCAGCCGAAGATGTTCTGCGCGCGCTGCAGCACGGGCATAAGAGCACCGGGCTGATCTTTCAGTTCAGCGATAGCGGCGTTCAGCTGCTCATACTTTTCTTTCATGTCAGGCATGATAGGATAAACCTCCTTACATGTTATCTATTGCTAAGCAACGCTTAACATACCAATTAATATAATACCATAAAGACAGGCATTTTGCAAAGTTTTTTTCACTGCGGAATATGCAATTTTGCGGATGTATATGCCTTTTGTGAAATGCAGCGCGCTTTTTTTACGCGATAGTGAAAAAACATATCCGTCTGATGAAAAAACAGGATATGGCATGCTGAACGCAAGGGAACGGAAAGCGGCCGGAAACGCTCGCCGGACGGTAAAACGGCCTGAAGACCGTTCATACAGGCAGCCTCCGTCGAGAACAGACCGGAACACAAAAAACGGGGCCGACTGACGGCACCCGTTTTGACAATTAAGGCAATACCGCACAAATGAGTCAGTGCGATGACGAGTGAATTTTTCAACAGATTCGCTTGCAGAAATTGAAGGTTTACTGAAGGTCAGTTTGAAGATCGTGTACAGCCGATCTTCAAACAGCCCAATAGTGCCTCATCCGGAGGGCGGGCCATGTATCGAAATTTCTGCAAGATGAAGATGTTGGAAAAGACACCGTTCAGGGTGCTGACGAATTGTGCGGTATTGCCATAAACAAAAACAGATGACTTTTTCCTATTTATATGTTATAATCATTGCGAAAACGGCCGGTAATCCATCCGGATATCCATACAGAGTCCCCGAAAGGTCTTTACAATGATCAAAGAGAAAAAACAGCGCGAAAAAAAACGAAAGAACCTGCTCACAAGGTCTCTTGATTCCCTGCTTCCCACCCGTCACACCGTTAAGAAGAAGCTGAAGGAAAAAACAAAAGAGAGCCTCTCCTCCGTGCTGCCCATCACCCTTCTGGTGCTGGTGCTGTGCCTTGTCCTGCTGCCCGTTGAAATAGAAACAATGGGGCTGTATCTTGCCGGAGCGGTGATGATGATCCTGGGCATGGGGCTGTTCACGCTGGGCGCGGATACCGCCATGCTGCCGATGGGCACCCATATGGGAAGCCAGATCGCGAAAAAGAAAAGCATTGTGTTTCTCGTGGTCTCAGCGCTGCTGCTGGGCCTGCTGATCACCGTTGCGGAGCCGGACCTGCATGTGCTGTCCAGCCAGATCCACGGTGTGGATCCGTATATCCTCATCGCGTCGGTCGCGGGCGGCGTGGGCATTTTTCTGGTCGCCGCGCTGCTGCGCATCCTCTTTGGCATCAAGCTTTCCCGGTTGCTGCTCATCATGTACGCCGTTGTGTTCATTCTCGGCATCTTTGTGCCGAAGAACACCCTTGCCCTGTGCTTTGACAGCGGCGGTGTCACCACCGGCCCCATGACGGTGCCCTTCATTCTGGCGCTGGGCATGGGCGTTGCCGACGTGCGCGGCGGCAGCAAAGCGCAGGATGACAGCTTCGGTCTGGTATCACTGTGCAGCGTCGGGCCCATCATCGCCGTGATGCTGCTGTGCGTGATCAACCCCAACCTGACCGCCGTGATCGGCGCGGACACGGCTCAGCCCGAGGTGATCGCCACCACACAGGATATGATGCAGCGTTTTCTCTACTACCTGCCCCAATACGCGCTGGAGGTGCTTACCGCCCTCACGCCCATCACAGTGATATTCCTGTTTTTCCAGTTTCTTTTCCTGCGCCTGCCCGTGAGCGAGCTCAAGCGTATCGGGGTGGGTCTTTTGTACACATATATCGGCCTTGTGCTGTTTATGGTAGGTGTCAACGCGGGCTTCATGCCGATGGGCACGGAGCTCGGGCAGATGATCGCGGCGGGAGACGCGCGCTGGTGGCTGGTGCCGCTGGGAGCGCTGATGGGCTATCTTGTGGTCAAGGCGGAGCCGGCCGTTCACGTTTTGAACGAGCAGGTGGAGCAGATCACCTCCGGCGCCGTTTCACAGAGCACCATGATGAAAACGCTGTCCTTCGGCGTAGGCATCTCGGTAGCGCTGGCCATGGTGAGGGTGCTGACCGGCATCAGCATCTGGTGGTTCGTCCTTCCCGGATATGCCATAGCGCTGGGCCTCAGCTTTTATACCTCCCCCATCTTCACAGCCATCGCGTTTGACTCCGGCGGAGTGGCAAGCGGCCCTATGACCGCCTCCTTCATGCTGCCGCTCACGATGGGCGCGGCGGACGCGCTGGGCATTGAGATCCTTTCCTCCGCCTTCGGTCTGGTGGCGCTGGTAGCCATGACACCGTTGGTGGCCATACAGATCCTCGGCGCCGTGTACCGGCTGCGTATGCGCAGGGAAAGAGTGCAGGCCTTCCGCGAGGAAGAGGATACCGAGATCATCGAACTGTGACCCTGACCGATATGATGAACGGAGAAACACCATGCATGCAATGAAACTGCTTTTTACCATTGTGGACCGCGGGAAGGGAAACACCGCCTCCCAGTTGCTGGCCCGGTACGGCGTGCTGTCGCACTATATCATGCTGGGCAACGGCACCGCGCATAAGGATATTCTGGGCACACTGGGCCTGAGCGACACGCCGAAGGATGTGCTGCTCTCCTTTGTCGCTACCGCCTCCGGCGGAGAAGCCCTGCGTCATCTTTCAAGAGCGCTTGACTTTGATCTGCCCGGAAAGGGCATCGCCTTCACCTGCTCTCTGAACGCGGCAGCCGGCAAAAAGACGCTTTCTCTGCTTACCGGCGGTCAGGAACTCAACATAGACCCGGAGGATGATACTGTGGACGAACATACTCATGATCTGATCATCGCGATCGTGAACCGCGGCTTTACCGATACCGTGATGGACGCGGCCCGTCCCGCCGGCGCACGCGGCGGCACTGTGATCAAAGCACGCGGCGCGGGCGCCAAGGAAGCGGAGCGCTTTTTCGGCATCACCATCGAGCCGGAAAAGGAGATCGTGCTGATCCTTGCCAAGCATCAGGACCGCGATGCCATCATGACAGCGGTCGCAAAGAACGCCGGCCTGAACAGCGAGGGAAAGGGAATCGTGTTCTCTCTGCCCGCGGGAAATGTGATGGGCGTGGCAAGAGAGCAGAATTTCTCGGAGGAAAAGCTGTGAAGCGCGCGTTCGCCGCGGCAGCGGCGCTTTTCATGCTGCTTCCCCTGCTTTGCTCCGCGGAAAATATCCACCTTCATCCCGGCGAATCCGTTACCTACAATGCCGAGGTGATCTCGCCCTGGGTGAGCGAGGACAGCGATGTGGCGGACGCCAGTGAAAACGTGATCACAGCCTACTCCGTGGGTACGGCTGTGCTCTCCGCAGAGGCCACGGACGGCAGTCTGTACAGCATCACGGTAGAGGTATCCGATGAGGCGCAGGCAATGAAAATGCCTCCCCTCATGCAGGCGGCGGTGGACCTCGGCCTTGCCGAATGGGAGGCTGCCGGCGGCGAGACCTTCCGCCGCTGCAACAAATACACGCTCTGGTATTCCAACGGCAATAAATACGAATACGGCTGGTGTGCCGCCTTTGAATGCTGGTGCCTTTATCATGTGGGCATCCCCATGGTAGAGTGGACCAAGTGCGAGCCGCATGAAAACGGCGAGGTATGGGGCGTAAAGGCCAACGGTGTGGGCAAGGTGATACAGGGCTATGACAAGATGAACCGGCTCACATTTATCCCCCGTCCCGGCTATCTTGTGGTGTACGGTCAGGCGGACAGCGGCACCTGTATGCATGTGGCCATCATAACGGACTGTGAGGAGATCGGCGAGGGCCGGTATCTGATCAAAACCGTGGAAGGCAATATGGCCAACCGCATCAAGCGCTACTGCTATGTATATGAAGTTAAAGGCGCCGATGAAAGCAAGGCGAACGGCAAAAAGAACTACCCCTATAAGGTAACAGGCAATTACTTCGACGCTCCCGAGGAATACCGCACGGAACCGGATACCTTCCAGTACACCAAGCATAAAAAGAACTGGTATGTATATCGCTTCTGCGCCACCTGGCTGCCGCAGGAAACAGCAGACTGAAGCGGCCGCCCGTTCAGCCGCCGCCCCGGCGGCTGATTCTGTTTTTGCTTCACGAAAATCAGAAAAAAGTGTACGGCCCATTTTTCTAAGGCAATACCGCACAAATGAGTTAGTGCGATGGCGAGTGAATTTTTCAACAGA